>URKU01000023.1 GCA_900548515.1 uncultured Collinsella sp.
GAGACGGCGAGTTAGCCGGCAGGTCGGCATGTCAATCCTGGTCTAACAGAGCCTTTGATAATCTGTACGAGCCGGCGGTTGTGGTGACCGAGGCGCTGCGCGGCGCCGATGCCGTTGACGGCGCTCGCGAGGGAATGCATGCGCTGCAGCAGCAATATGCGGCTACGATGTCGGCCCTGCGCGAGGCGGCCGAATAAGGGCTTGCGGGCCTTGGGCTGCGTGCAGGCAGCATATAGGTAAAATGGTGCCCCGTCGGACCATGTGGCCGGCGGGGCACCCTTATTTGTTGTGGGGTTCGCGAGCTAGCGCGCCTGCTTAACCTTTGCCGCTGCCTCGACAAACGACTTCCACAGGTTAAAGTCGGTCTCGAGCGTCTTCCACGTGTACTCAGGGTGCCATTGCACGCCCAGGCAGAAAGGCTGGCCTTCGACCTCGATGCACTCGGGAACGCCGTCGGTTGCCTTGGCGACCAAGCGCGTGCTTTTACCCAGACGGTCGACGCAGCAGTGATGTGCCGAGTTGGTCTGGATCAGCCTGTGCCCGCCAACCGCGCGCTCCAGCAGCGAGCCCGGCACGACCTCGACGGGGTGCACGGGATCGTTGAGCACGTGGGCATGGCGCCACTGCGTGTGGCCCTCGCGCGCGCCCAGGCTCGGCACGTCCATGCACAGGGTGCCGCCGGTGGCGACATTGAGCAGCTGCGTGCCTCGGCAGGTGGTAAAGAGCGGCTTCTTGGCGCGAAGCACCTCGTTAACCAGCTTAAACTCAAAACGGTCGCGAATCTCGCAGCACAGCGTGGGGTCGTAAGGACGCTCGTCGCCCCAGCGTTTGGGGTTGACGTCCGGGCCGCCGGGAATAGCGATACCGTCAGCGATTTCCACGTAATGACGGATAACATCGACGTCTTCGGTAATAGACATCTGCAGTGGCAGGCCGCCGGCGGCAAGGATGGCATCGACAAAGACACTTGCGATTTCCTCGTTGGGGGAGAGCGTCTCGCTCAAAAAAGGCTTTGCCTCTTCCCAACGCGGCGCGACGAGGATGAGCGGACGGTCGGCGGGGGCGACGTCGACATGCGGGGTGTATGACGATGAAGTACGAGTTCCGATCATAGGTGTTGCTTTCGATCTGAAGGTGACAGGGCGCATGGGAGATGTGGGACAACACTTCCGATGAATTTGTCCCACGGGGTGGCTGGTTAGTGGCCCTTGATGGAGTTGAGGAAGTCCTGGGCGCGCTTGGTCTGGGGATGGTCGAAGAACTCGTCGGGCGTGCCGGTTTCCACGATCTGGCCGTCGGCCATAAAGACGACGCGGTCGGCTACGCGGCGGGCAAAGTTCATCTCGTGCGTGATGACGATCATCGTCATGCCCTGCTGCGCCAAGCGCACCATGACCTCGAGCACCTCATTGATCATCTCGGGGTCAAGGGCGCTTGTGGGCTCGTCAAAGAGCATGGCCTTGGGCTGCATGGCGAGTGAACGGGCGATGGCCACGCGCTGCTGCTGGCCGCCCGAAAGCTGTGCGGGCACCTTGTCGGCCTGCTCGGCCACGCCCACGCGGCTCAGCAGGTCCATGGCACGCTCGCGAGCCTCCTCCTTGGACACGCCCAGCACGTCGACCGGCCCCAGCATGACGTTCTGCAGCACCGTCATATGTGCAAACAGGTTGAACTGTTGGAACACCATGCCCAGCTCGGCACGCATGCGGGCAAGATCCTTGCCTTCCTGCGGCAGGGGCTCGCCCTCGATGAGGATCTCGCCTGAGTCGATGGTTTCCAGGCGGTTGATGGTGCGGCACATGGTCGACTTGCCCGAGCCCGAGGGGCCAATCACCACGACGACCTCGCCGCGGTCGACCGAGAGATTGATGTCGTTGAGAACGTGCAGGTCGCCATAGTGCTTATCGACGTGCTTGAGCTCGATCAGCGGCTGATTGCCGGTGGTAGAGGTGCTCTGTGCCATGGTGCTCGGCTCCTTATGACTCGAAATGGTAAAGCGTTAGCGGATGATAGTCGCGCCGGTCTTGTGCGAAACGTAGACAGCAGCCTTGTTGATTGCGACGTTGATGAGGATATAGATGACCGCGATTACCAAGTAGACCGACACGAGAGCGTCGTAGTTGGTAATGAGCACGCGGGCGTTTTGCATGAGGTCGGGGTAGCTCACCACGTAGGCGACGGTGGTGTCTTTGACTACGACCACGAGCTGCGAAATCAACGACGGAATGATAAATCGAATAGCCTGCGGCAGCACGATTTTAAAGGTGATTTTAGCCTTGGAGAGACCGAGCGCCTGGGCCGCCTCGACCTGGCCGCGCGGTACGGCGTTGACGCCGGCGCGGAAAATCTCAGCTAGCACGCCGGCTGCAGCGAGCGCGACGGGAAGCGTGAGCATCCAAAACGACGGCAGCGCGATCTTGTACTGGGGCAGCACCAAAAAGAAGAAGTAGATGAACAACAGGCTTGGTACGCCGCGGAAGAAATCGGTGAGCACGCGGCAGGCCAGCTGCAACGGCTTAATGTCGCTCGTGCGGCCGAGCATAAGGGCTAAGCCTAGCACCAGCGCGATGGCGCCAGCGGTGAGTGCGACTTTAACGGTGCCCTCAAAGCCGGCAAGCAAGAACTTCCAGGTAGTGAGGTGCGTAAAGAAATACCAATAGTGGACCGAAAGCTGACCGGTCACATAAAAGCGCTGCAACACGAGGACGACGAGCGCGGCGACGGCAACAAGCGAGATGGCGGTGCCGATGCGAATCTTGGCGCGCATCTTGGGGCCGGGAGCCTCGTAGAGCGCATCGCGCATGGTAAGTGCAGGGGAGGAATGCTTGCTCATCGGAGGATCCTCACCTTCTTATCGATGTAGTTGCCAATGTGGCTCACCACAAAGGCCGTGCCCAGGTAGCCGAGCGCCGAGATAAAGAACGCGGCGACGCCGCCGAGCGAGCGCGTGTTGATGTAGCTCACCACGCCGGTGAGCTCCTGCGGCTTAAGCGGCACCTGGCTGCCCAAGGCGGTAGTGAGCATGACGGCGATAAAGAGGTTCGTCATGGGCAATACGCTTGAGCGCAGTGCCTGCGGAATCACGATTTTGGCGAGGATGCGGTTAAAGCTCATGCCCAGCGAGCGGGCGGCTTCCACCTGGCCGACGCCGACGGTGTTGATGCCGCTCATAAAGTTCTCGGAGCCAAAGGCCGAGCCCAAAAGGACCGTGGCGACGATAACGCAGGTGCGGTAGGGCAGGACGACCTTGAGCGGCGGCAGCGCGTAGACGACGATGATAAGCAGTGCGATGCCGGGGATGTTACGGAAGACCTGGACATACAGGTCGCCAAAGACGCGCAGCGGCTTGAGCGGCGACACGCGCATCACGGTGACGGCGACGGCCAGCACCATGGCGATGGCAAACGATTCGAGCGTCATGCCCCAGGTTGCTAGCAGCGCGTCGATATAGTTCTGGCCATAGAGCGACCAGAGTTCGGAGAGACTCATGCGGACCTCCCGCCGATAAGGAAAGGGGCTCCCGTGTGTACGGAAGCCCCGACAACTCAGTGAGGAAACAGTTTACCGCAATAAAGCGCATCATGCGTTTCCATATGGTTTCGTTGCGGCCGTTACCAGGCTCGCTGCCTAGGCGCCGATCTCGGGCAGCTCGGGAACGTTGGTGTCGCCCGTACGGTCGCCGATGCAGATCTGCCACAGCTCAGTCCAGGTGCCGTCGTCCTCGATCTTCTTAAGGAAGTCGTTGACAAAGGCGACGCCGTCGGAATCGAGCGGCAGGCCGATGCCGTAGGGCTCCTTGCTGCCGAAGGGCTTGCCGGCGATCTTGTACTTGCCGGGCTCGCGGACCAGGGCGCTCTGCTGCATGTTGTTATCGATGACGTAGGCGTCAACGCGACCCTGCTGGAGTGCCTGGCGGGCCTCCTCGTCGGTCTTGAACTCCTGTTGGCTGGCCTTGGGAGCGAACTCCTCCAGGATGGCGGGGCCGTTGGAGCCAGACTGGACGGCGACGTTCTTGTCGGCCAGGTCGTCGACGCTCTTGATGTCGTCGTTATCGGCGAGCACCAGGATGGCCTGCTGTGTGTAGTAGTAGGGGCCGGCGAAGGAGACGAGCTTCTTGCGCTCGTCAGTGATGGTGTAGGTGGCAAAGACGGCGTCGACCTGGCCGTTCTGCAGGACGGACTCGCGTGTGTCCGAGGTCACCTGGGTGATCTCGACCTTGTTCTCGCCCAGAATGTAGTTGGACAGGAGCTGTGCGATACCGGCGTCGAAGCCGCGGGTCTGACCGTCTTTCTCGTTGAGGAGGGAGAAGAGCGTGGAGGTCTGAACGCCACCGATCTTAAAGACGCCGGCGTCCTTGACGGCCGTGGCCCAGGTGCTGGCGGCGATGGCGTCGTCATCGGCCTTGGGGCCGTTGTCGACGAGCTTGTCGAATGCCTTGGCATCGAGCGTAGCGGAAACCTCGGTATCCTCGGAGCCCTTGGAGGAGCCGGCGGCGGAACCCTTGTCGGCCTCGGCGCTGGTGTCGGAGCAGCCGGCAAGACCAAGGCCGGCGACGGTTGCGAAGGTGGCGGCAACGAAGCCGCGGCGGTCGAGAACGACCTGCTGGGAGAGGTTCTTGCTCATGGTAGAACACCTTTCTCAATAAAATCCCTAGCGGTTGAGTAGAGTTATACCCTATCGCGCTCAAATGGGTCAACACGAAATAACTCAGAAACATACTTACCTTATGGGTAATTCTACCTACCATTAAGGGACAGGTTTATTTTGGCAGGTTTTATCTGGGCAAACGCCGAATATTGCAGCTGAGATAGCGCTTTGCGGACGGCGTTGCGCTCGCGGCGGTCGCTATAATGGCGGCAACGAAAACCACCACAAAGGGGACAGGCACCTTTGTGGTGGTTCTGGCCGATGCGGCGGCATACCTTACTGCTTTGTCTAGATCTGTAACATCTGCAGCCTTTTTTGCCGAGTACCTGTTACAGATTGAGATAATTGAGCTGTGAAAACAAAAACCTCCGCAGGGGCGCTTCCCTTGCGGAGGTTTTCTTACTCGTTGAGTAGCCTTACGGCTTCGGCGGCCATGTTCTCGACCGTCATGCCGTTCTGCGCGAGCAGTTCGTTGGGGTCGTAGCGGTCGGGGAAGCCCTTGGCGATGCCGAAGGTGCGCGTGCGCACGGGCGTGCAGGCCAGGTAGCACGCCACGCGCTCGCCCCAGCCGCCGTCCAAGATGCCGTCCTCGAGGGTGACGACAACGCGATGCTCGGCGGCAAGACTGTCGAGGAACTCGCGGTCGAGCTCGGTTGCAAAGCGCGGGTTGACGAGCGTGGTCTCGATGCCGTACTCGGCGGCCAGGCGGTTTGCCACGCGCTCGCCCAGCTCAAAGAAATCACCGAGTGCGAGCACTGCTACGTCGCGACCCTGGCGAACCACGTTGTAGTGAACGGCACTGTAGTCGGTGTCTTCGGTGGGCGCAAGGTCGGGACGGCTCACCAGGCCAATGCCGGGCACGCGAATCGCCACAGGATGTTCGCGATGGTCGAGCGACCAGTTCAGCATGGACAGATATTCCTCCATGCAGGCCGGCGCTAGGTAGCGCATGTTGGGAAGAGCGCCCAGCATGGAAATATCGAAGAACGAGAGGTGCGTCTCGGACGTGGTGCCAAAGATCGAGGCGCCAAACACCAAGATGGTTGCGGGGGCATCGTTGAGGCACAGGTCGTGCCACAGCTCGTCGTAGGCGCGCTGCAAAAACGTGCCGTACACACCAAAGACTGGCTTGGCGCCCGAGCGCGCAAGCGCGGTGGCAAAAGTTACGGCGTGCTCCTCGGCAATGCCCACGTCGACAAACTGCTTACCTGCCGCAGCGCGAAGCTCGGGTGTAAAGCCCATGATGTAGGGCGTGGCGGCCGTGATGCCCACGACCTGCGAATCGCGCTCGATGGCGGTGCTGAGCGCCTCGCCCGTAATATCGGCATAGGTGCGCGGTGCGGGCTCGCTCGGATGGCCCGGGCAGAGCTTGCGCCCAGTCGCCATGTCAAACGGACCCACGTGGTGCCAGCGTTCCGGGTCGCTCTGGGCTGGCTCAAAGCCCTTGCCCTTGGCGGTCGAGACGTGCAGCACGATGGGGTGGTCGATGTCGCGCAGCTCCTGCAGCGCGTCGACGAGGGCCAACACATCGTTACCGGCGTCCAGATAGCGGTAATCGAGCCCCATCGCGCGGAAAACGTTGCGCTCACAGGCGCCGTTGCTGGCGCGCAGCTCGGCCAGATTGCGATACAGGCCACCATGGTTCTCGGCAATGGACTGGTCGTTGTCATTGACGATGATGATCAGGTTGCTGTCGAGCTCGGCGGCGTTGTTAAAGCCCTCAAACGCCAGGCCGCCCGAAAGCGAGCCGTCGCCAATAACGGTAATGACGTTGTACGTATCGCCCGCCAGGTCGCGCGCGTGGGCAAGGCCGCAGCCCAGGCTCACCGACGTGGAGGTATGGCCCATGGCGAACAGGTCGTGCTCGGACTCGTCGGGATTGGCAAAGCCAGAAGCCTCACCATAACGCTCCGGATCGATATAAGTGTACGCGCGCCCGGTCAGCGCCTTGTGGGCGTAGGTCTGGTGCGAAACGTCAAAGACAATCTTGTCGATGGGGGAGTTAAACACGCGATGGAGCGCGACCGTGAGCTCAACGACGCCTAGGTTGGGGGCAACGTGTCCGCCGACAGCGGCGGAGCTTTCGAGGATTGCCTGGCGGATCTCGCTGCAGAGCTGCGGGAGCTCGGCGCGATTAAGAGCCTTGACGTCCTCAGGCGTTGTCGTTTGCGTAAGCAGCATCGTTGTGGGTTACTCCATGCGAATCGAGCGCCGGCGCTCCCTCGGCCGGCACAATTGCACAAAACAGTCTCGCACATTTTGGCGTTTGATATGTGACGGCGGCGCGGTAATTCGCCAACTGGCGGGGCAAAACGTTTTGTCCGATGCCATACTGATGTGTTCCATGATGTTTTTATCGATTGTGCACAGGCCGTGGCTTGTCGCCGTGAGTCGCTGGAAGGAGGCAGCATGTCCGATGTCATTCGTGCCGAGAAAATCGCGCACGAGGTCGACTATGCCGCCCGCCAGCTGGCCCAGGCGGGCCGCTTGGACCTGACGCGCGAGTTTATCCAGCATGGCGATGTGACGGTGTATACGCATGTGACCTCGGTGGCGCGGGCGAGCTTGTCCTTTGCCGAGCGCCTGGGCCGCGTCGGTGTCTCGGTCGACCGCGCCTCGTTGCTACGCGGGGCCCTGCTGCACGATTACTTTCTCTATGACTGGCACGATCCCGACCCAAGCCATCGGCTGCATGGCTTTCGCCACCCGTTTTTTGCCCTGGCACGTGCGGAGGAAGATTTTGAGCTGACGTCGCGCGAGCGGAATATCATCGTGCGGCATATGTTTCCGCTGGTGCCAGTGCCGCCGACGTGTCGTGAGGCTTGGATTGTATGCCTGGCAGATAAATGGTGCGCGCTGCGCGAGACGGTCGCCGGCCGTCTACCGCGCAAAGGCGGCGCGAACGATTCGAACGAGGGCTCGAACGAAAAGAGGAGAGGGTAGACGGTGGGAACCGCGATTGATATGGCATTTGACGGCGCGACGCTCGCCGCCTGTCCGCTCTCGGCGCTGGTGCTCTCGTTTGCCTTCTACGGTTTTTGCGGCTGGGCATGGGAATCGACAGTCTGCGCCATGCTCAACCACGGACGATTTGCCAACAGTGGCTTTTTGCTGGGGCCGTGCTGCCCTATCTATGGCGCGGGCGGCATTGCCTGCTGGCTGCTGTTGCGTGGGATTCCGGATGCCTCGAGCCAGTTTGTCGCTGCAGCGCTCGTATGCAGCGTGATTGAGTACAGCGTGGGCGTGCTGCTGGAAAAAACAACGGGCGCTCGCTTTTGGGACTATTCGCACCTACCGTTTAACCTGCACGGACGTATCTGCCTGTACTGGGCTTGCGCGTTTGGCCTGGGTGCGCTGTGCATTTGCCGTTTAGTGGAGCCGGCATTGCTGGGGCTGCTTGGCCATCTGCCGGTGCTGATTGTGCGGCTGTCCGCCTTTATCGTCGCGGTCGCGATGATGGTCGACGCGGCGTGCTCGTTGGCGAGCTGGCGGCGTCTGTCCGATCAGCTGGAGCGCGTGCGCGCCGACCTTGCCGACCGCATCAATGAGTCGCTTGCCGATGCCTCGGACTCAATGCTCGAGCGCATTCCCGAATCGACGATTGACTCGGTGACACAGACGCACATCCGTAGCCGTGCCGTTAACGCGTGGCTGGCCGAGCTGGGTGACGCGACGCTCGATGCCCTGCGAGAGAAGGCTTCGATGCCGACGTTTATCGCGGACGGTGCCCGCGGTCTGGCACTTGCTGCCCGCCGCGTGGCCGATGCCGCGCCGAGCATGCCTCGTCCGTCGCTCAGTCGTCGCCTTGCCGGCAAGCGCATGAGCCGTCCGGTGCCGAGCGTGTCACTCAGCCGCCGCGACCTACGCTTCTTTAACGCCTTCCCGCGTCTGCGCATCAACCGCTACGAGGGCGTCATCCGAGCTACCGACCTCCGCGACCGAGCCCGCGAGCTGTTCCGACGCTAGCCGGGATGGGAGCGCTCGCGGCTTCCTTGCTCGCGTATTTCCCGTTCGTTTCGCGCCCGTTGCCGCGCCGTTTCCAAGATTGCGGCGCCGTTTCCATTCGACAACGCAGCGTTTAACAACGCCGTATCTGGTCTACACCAGTTGCTCCTCGGTCGCATTATGGGCGCCGACAACGTTCATGCGATCAAGGGGGAGCGAATGTACGATACGGGATCGACAACGTTTATGCTCATCTGCACCATGCTCGTGTTTTTAATGACACCGGGTCTGGCGTTTTTCTATGGCGGCCTCTCGAGGCGCAAAAATGTCATCAACACCATGCTCATGTGCTTTGGCGCCATTGGCCTGGTCGGCGTGCTGTGGATTGTTGCCGGCTGGTCGCTGGCCTACGGCGGCGACGGTTCCAGCCCGTTTATTGGAGGCCTTGACCAGCTGCTGTGCTTGCCGGTGCTCAACCAGGTGCTGCAGGCGGCTGAGGGCACCGCGTCGGACGGTGCCGTCTGCCCTCAGATCATCAACATCGCCTTCCAGATGGCATTTGCTATGATCACGGCTGCTATCGTCACGGGCAGCCTGGCCGGCCGCGTTAAGTTTGGTGCCATGGCGGCCTTCCTAGGTATTTGGCTGCTCGTGGTCTATGCGCCGCTTGCCCACATGGTGTGGGGCGGCGAGGGCTCCTTTATCGGCGACATCATCGGTGCGCTCGACTTTGCCGGCGGCGACGTGGTGCACATCTCGTCCGGTCTGACGGGCCTGATTCTCTGCCTGATGCTCGGCCGTCGTCGCGGCTTTGGCATGGTGAGCTACCGTCCGCATAACGTGCCGTTTGTGGCGCTGGGCGCCGGCCTGCTTTGGTTTGGCTGGTTTGGCTTTAACGGCGGCAGCGAGTTTAAGGCCGACGCCGTTGCGGCACTCGGCATCCTCAACACCGTGACGGCCAGCGCGGCGGGCATGGTCTCGTGGCTTGCCGTCGAGCGCGTGCATACCGGCCGCCCCACGCTGGTGGGCGCCAGCACTGGTCTGGTTGCGGGCCTTGTGGTGGTCACGCCCGGCGCGGGCTTTGTCGAGCCGTGGGCAGCGCTGGTCATGGGCCTGATCGTCTCGCCCGTCTGTTACCTGGCCATCAGCCATCTTAAGACAAAGTTTGGCTACGACGATGCGCTCGACGCGTTCGGTTGCCACGGTATCGGCGGCATCTTGGGCGGTGTGCTCACGGGCCTGTTCTGCGTGCCGGAGCTCTCGTGGACCGGTAAGGGCGGCCTGTTCTACACGGGCGACGTGTCGCTGCTTGTCTCGCAGGTTCTGGGCATTGTGGTGACGGTCGTTATTGTGCTGGTGCTCGACTTGGTGATCGCCGCGGTGGTCAAGGCACTGTTCCACGGCAGCCTGCGTGTGGACGAGGCCGACGAGGCGCTGGGCCTGGATGCGAGCCAGCACGGCGAGAGCGCGTATCCCTCGTTCTCCGGACTCGATTAGCAGCACGGCTTTCCCAGGCACCCGACCTTGCCCCTCAAACCGTCGCTTGCGTACCGAAGTACGCGGCGCTCCTCTTTCGGGGCAATCTCGGGCACCTGGAAAACCCGTGCCATGTGAAGGACAATCAATTTCTTTTATTGAAGAGAGGAATTCATTATGAAAAAGATTACGGCTATCGTGCGCCAGGAAAAGCTTGAGGTTCTCAAAGACGCGCTGTTTGCTGCCGATGTTCGCGGCATGACGATTAATCAGGTGCAGGGCTGCGGCGCGCAGCATGGCTGGAAGGAATATGTGCGCGGCAACGAACTGCTCGTCAACACGATTCCTAAGGTACAGTTCACCCTCATTTGCGCCGACGAGCATGTTGACGGCATTGTCGACATCATCTGCAACGCCGCTCGCACCGGTGCCGTTGGAGACGGCAAGATTTGGGTCGAACCGGTCGAGGAAGTTATCCGCATCCGTACCGGCGAACACGGCCCCGCCGCGGTGTAGAACCGACCGTTTGCCATCCGCAACGTTAAAATATCGCAGTGAGGCATAAGGCTTGCGTTGCGGATGGGCGGATTATGGGTCGCAATAAATATCCCGAAGAGACGGTCGCGAAGATTCTAGACGCGGCGCTGGAGCTATTCTGCGCACAGGGTTATGAGGGAACGAGCATCCAGGATATCGTTGACCGTCTCGATGGCATGACCAAGGGCGCTATCTATCATCACTTCAAGAGCAAAGAAGAGATTTTCAACGCCGCGTTTGATCGAGCGATGGCTCCGATTGTTGAACGCCGCCGCGCGACGCTCGGTGCTGGCAATATGACGGGCGCCCAAAAGCTCAAGCGGCTTTATGCGTCTGAGTCTGTCGTACCACAAATTGAGCTTTGGGCGCGCATACATCCTGCGGCGGATCCGGTAAAGAGTTCGCGTCTGCTGGCGATGCAGTATCAGAGTTCGTTTGACGAGTCGGCCGATGGATATCTCTTGCCGGTAATCGAGGAAGGCGTCGCCGACGGCTCCATTGCGTGCGAATGCCCGCGCGAAGCAGCAGAGGCCGTATCGTTGCTAGCGAATCTTTGGCTGCTGCCATTGTTCCGTCCGCTCGAGCCCAAGGAGCGAATGGTCGCTCGCGCGCAATGTTTGACGCAGATGGCGGCCGCAGTGGGTCTCGATTTGGGGGAAGAAGTGCTTCAAACAACGTGCCAAATTTGGGACGTTTGGAACCGTGTCGGGTGGTAATATACATACTAACGGTATGTATATTGATGTAAGAGGGTGGCTACGGCCGCCCTTTTCGAGCCGTTAAATACATACCAATAGTATGTATAGGAGGCAAAGCTCTATGGACGGGATGAGAGACTTCGATGCCGTATCAGCATCAAAGACAGCGCTGCCTATAAGACTCGTCGGTCTTCTTGTTGCACAGCTGTGTGCGTATTCGATGCTGTCGGCACTGTGCTTTGCGTGTCCGCTCTACTTGTTCGATTGCAGCGGCTCCTCAACGTTATATGGCGCCGTCGCGGCGATAGCGTTCATACCGGGCGTGCTCGCGACTCCGGTTGGCGGGATTTTGGCGGATCGGGGAAGACATCGCGGGGTTCTTGTGGTACTCGGCATTGTTCTGATGGCTGCATCACTGCTGTTTATCCCCATGAAGCGTTCGCTGCCTCTTGCGGTTGTCGTGGCAGCAATGCTTTGCGTCCAATATGGCATCCAATCGCTGCTGAAACCGATGCTTCAAATTGAGGCGGTGCGCATGACGGGCCAAGAAAAGGTTGAGCGTGCCACTGCGTTGGTCTCGCAGATAATCATGATGAGCAATATCTTGGGGCCTGTAGTCGGGACGGCAGTCTATGGGTGCTTTGGTATCGATACTCTATGCGAAACCGCGGCGTTGACGTTTACGATTTCAGCCCTGCTGTTCGGGGGCGCACTCAAGCAAAATGCCTCATCTGAAACGATGGGAGACGGCGCGACTCGTACGACACGCCGAAACGATTTTCGGGAGTTGATTCGGTACCTGTCTCAAAACTCATCATTGCTCGTTGTGTTTTTGATTGCGGCTATTTTGAACCTTGCGTTAGTTGGGTTAACGATTGGTGCTCCCGTTATTGTTGCAAAGCATCTCGGAATGCAGTCATCCTTCGTTGGGATTATTGAGGTGGCTATGGGCTTAGGTGGTCTTGTCGGCAGTGGTTTGGTCGGTATTTGGCCGCATCGTTTTTCCTTCAAGGGCATATGTCGATATGTTGCGATGATCTGTTTTGGAGTCGTGCCGATTATTGTCACGCTACTGAGCGGTCCTGATGAATTAGCGTTTGCCGCGCTTGCGGCCGGCTCGGCATGGGTCATGGCGTGGGCAAGCATTACATCGGTCGAAATCGTTTCATTTGTTCAGCGGTCAGCGCCAAAGGAACTCTGCGGAAAAGTGCTGGCACTCGTTTATATGACGCTTTCCTGTGCAACGCCTATTGGCCAATTGGTTTACGGGCTCGCATATGATCGATGGACACCGGCGATTGTATTCGCAGGCATGTTGGCGGTGCTGACGTTGACGACGGCGCTGTTTTATCGGCTGAAAAGTCGCTTGTGGCGATTGTCTTAGCGCGCTGGGGCACCGTGAATTTGTGAAGGCAGTGGCACGTCGCGTCGTGACGGCATTGTTTGGGCGTGCCTCTCCTTCGTCTACAATATCGTGCAGACGAAGGAGAGGCACGCCCATGATCAAGATGTTTGCGAGTGACTTAGACGGAACGCTGCTGAACGCCCTGCATGAGGCGGATGGGACCATCCGCCGTGCCATTCGCGAGCTGACCGAAGCTGGCCTGCATGTGGTTCCCGCGACCGGACGCTCGACGCTGCCGATCGGCGAGCATGGCTTTACGGGCCTGGCGCTTGACGCCTGCTGCTCCAATGGATCCATCGTGCGCGACAGTCATGGCGAGGTGCTCAAAACCTGGACCATTGACCCGCAGATCACCGAGGAACTGCTCAAGGAGTTTCCGGACATTTGCTTTGATTGCTCCACGCCCGATGGCATGTTCTCGAGCGGCTCGTTCGAGATGCATCAGGCGGGCTTTAAAAAGGACAGCCCTATCAAGCGTATCGTGATGCGTGGCATGCGTGCACGTGGCGGGTATCACGAGGAGCAATATTTCGACCAGTCGATCGGTGACATCCTGCGCCACGATGTGTGCAAGATCAACTGCCGCGTGACCTCGCCCGAGCTGGAGCGTGACCTTAAAGCATATTTGGCCGAGCGATCGGACCGCGTGGTCAACGCGCCGTTCGATCCGGTGATGTTCGAGATCACGGACGTGGCGTGCAACAAGGGCGAGAGCGTGGCCTGGCTGGCGGGCTACTACGGTATTGCCGAGGATGAGGTCGCGGTCTACGGCGACGGCGGCAACGATATCGCCATGCTCAATCGTTTTCGTCACAGCTACGCGACCAAAAACGCAAGCGATGCAGCCAAGGCCGCCGCGAGCGCGACCATCGGCAGCTGCATGGTCCACGCCGTCCCCAAACACATGCTCGCCACCATGCGCAAGCAGAATTCCCGCACCGTCATCGAATAATGTGACAAAGGGACAGCTCTTTTGTCACAGGGGTCTGTGTGCTTGGAATACGAACATATATTCGTATATATAACTAGGCTCTGGTAGAATCGGTATCGTTGACGGCAGTTCCATGTGCCGGGCAGCGCCCTCCATCTGATGGGAGGTGATGCCCATGACCGATTTGATTGATTTCGTGAGACTTCTGACCGCTCTGGTCTCGTTCTTCACGGCGCTTGTCGGCCTTTCCGAGGCACTCAAGCAGCGTTCGAAGCGCAACAGAAGGGGTCGCCGCCGCTAAGGCGTTGACCCCCTAATGCAAACAACGGCGCTGCCCAGCTTTCCAGAACTTGGGCTGCCGTCGACACTATTCTACCCACGAATGACATTTTGAACAATCGGCAATGCCACTCCAAAAGCCGGGTACAACTGGCACAACCTAGGCGGTCGCTGGATGTGACAAAGGGACTGCCCTTCGTCACATCCAAATTATTGCCTTTACGTGTTGATGCACACGGTGTGCAATAATACTCGCAATGTGCAATAGCGCACAGGCTGAGTAACAAGGAGGACGTTTGTCCCAGCTCGAGAAATGCGATCGCCGGTCCCTTCGCTCGCAGCGTGCCCTTCGCCAGGCACTTGCCAGCGAGCTTGCCGAAAGCGGCGACCTTTCGCGCATTAACGTCGCGTCGCTCACCGAGCGTGCCGGCCTTACGCGCCGCACGTTCTATTCGCACTACCGCGATATTCCCGACTTTATCAATCAAATCGAGGATGGCTTGCTGGCCGAGATCCGTGAGCGCATTGAGCTCATCACTGCAGCTCAGTTGCCTGACCTCTATCACAACATCGATGAGCTCGAGCCAGCGCCCGGTTCGGTTGAGCTACTGCGTTATCTTGCGGCCAACCGCGACTTAATCGGTGCGCTGTTGGGTCCGGGCGGCGACCAGGCCTTCATTAAAAGGATCATCGACACTGCGCGTGAGGCTGTGGTGCCGCGTGCGCAGACGGGTATTTTGGGCCTGGCGCTGGGCACGTTCTTTGACTACTACGTTACCTACGTCGTGAGTGCCGAGGTCGGCATGATTCAGCGCTGGTTTGAGCGTGGACTCACCGAATCGCCCGAGGCCATGGCGCGCATTATGACGGTGCTCGCTTTTGTGCGCCCTGGTGACCTGTATGGCCAACCCATCGATATCAACGTGCCGGAATACGGCATGAAGTTATTGAATTTGCAGCTCGAGGACGCGGCCGAAACCGCCGCAGCCGTCGAGCCCAACAACTAAGAGGAGAGACAGATGAGCAAACTCGTCGAAGGCATTAAGGACCGTATGGTTGCTGCCGCGCGCGAGGCCGCGCCCGCCGTGGCGGACGTGGCGCAGAAGGCCGCGACCGCTGCTGCCGAGAAAGTTGCCGAGGCAGTTGCCGATGCCAAGAACGCGGCAGGGGAGACGTTCGTCGCTAGCGAGCCCGCCACCGCCGCTGAGCCCCTAGCCGCCACCGCCACCCACGCCCCCGAAGGCGCGATCTTCAACCCTGAGAATGCTCGCGGCAACCTGCACCTGGGCATCGACGTGGGCTCCACCACCGTCAAGCTCGCCGTGCTCAACGACGACAACCAGATCGTCTACGCCAAGTACCAGCGCCACCACACCGACGTCCGCGCCTGCGCCCGCGACCTGTTCGAGGGCGCTGCGACCGTGCTGCCGACGGCCCAGATGACCTGCGCCATCACCGGCTCGGGCGGCCTGCTGCTGTCCCAGTGGCTCGACCTGGAGTTTGTCCAGGAGGTCATCGCCAGTAAGCGTGCCGTCGAGACCCTTATCCCGGCCACCGATGTCGCTATCGAGCTGGGCGGCGAGGACGCCAAGATCATCTACTTCGACAACGGCATCGAGCAGCGCATGAACGGCACCTGCGCTGGTGGCACGGGCGCGTTCATCGATCAGATGGCAACCCTGCTGCACACCGATGCCAGTGGCCTCAACGAGCTCGCGGCCAACGCCACCACCATCTATCCCATCGCCAGCCGCTGCGGCGTTTTTGCCAAGACCGACGTGCAGCCGCTGCTCAACGAGGGCGCCCGCCCCGAGGACGTGGCCGCCTCCATTTTCCAGGCTGTCGTGACCCAGACCATTTCGGGCCTGGCGTGTGGCCGTCCCATCCGCGGCAACGTTGCCTTCCTGGGCGGCCCGCTGCAGTACCTCTCCGAGCTGCGCCACCGCTTCTACCTCACGCTCAACCTGGACGAGGAGCACCGCATTGTGCCCCAAAACGCCCACCTGTTTGTGGCGAGCGGCGCCGCCATGGCGCACGAGTCCAACAAGCTCAGCACGTTCCCGCAGCTCATCGAGGCTATCGATGCCCTGGGTGACACGCAGGGCGCCGAGGTCGAGCGTCTGGACCCGCTCTTTGCCACCGACGAGGACTTTGCCGAGTTCAAGACCCGCCACGACACCGAGGTCGTCCCCAAGGGCAAGCTCGACGGCTACACCGGCCGCGTGTTCATTGGCATCGACGCCGGCTCCACCACCATGAAGGCCGCGCTCGTGGGCGAGGACGGTCAGCTGTTGCACACCTGGTACGGCAACAACAACGGTGACATCTTGGGCACGGCCAAGGTCATCATGGCCGATTTCTACAACCACATCCCCGCCGGCTGCACTATCGGCCACGTGACCACTACGGGCTATGGCGAGGCACTGCTCATCGAGGCCCTCAAGGCCGACTCCGGCGAGATCGAGACCGTCGCGCACCTGCGCGGCGCCAAGGCGTTCCTGCCCGGCGTCGAGTTCATTCTGGACATCGGCGGCCAGGACATGAAGTGCCTGCGCGTCAAGGACGGCGTTATCGAGCACATCATGCTCAACGAGGCCTGCTCGTCGGGCTGCGGCAGCTTTATCGAGAGTTTCGCCGTCTCTATGAACATGGACGTGCGCGCGTTCGCCAACGCCGCCATCCATGCCAAGGCTCCGGTCGACCTGGGAAGTCGCTGCACGGTCTTTATGAACTCGCGCGTTAAGCAGGCCCAAAAGGAAGGCGCCACGGTGGGCGACATCGCCGCCGGCCTGTCCTATTCCGTTATCAAGAATGCCCTGTTCAAGGTCATTAAGCTGCGCGACCCCAAGGAGATCGGCAGCCAGGTGATCGTTCAGGGCGGCACCTTTATGTCCGACGCCACGCTGCGTGCGTTTGAGCAGCTTACCGGCGTTCATGCTGTGCGCCCCGACATTGCCGGCTGCATGGGCGCCTACGGTGCGGCACTGCTCGCCCGCGATCGCGCCGGTGCCGACGGCACCTCGACCATCCTGTCGGCCGAGGACATCGCGCACCTCACCGTGACGCAAAAGCATGTTCGCTGCGGCCGTTGCTCTAACAACTGCCAGCTTACCGTCAACGACTTTGGCGGCGGCAGGCGCTTCATTACCGGCAACCGCTGCGAGAAGGGCGCCGGCCACAAAAAGCAGAAGACCGAGGCCCCTAACCTCTTCAAAAAGAAAAACGATCTGCTGTTTAACCGCGAGGTGCTGAGCCCCGACGAGGCCCCGCGCGGCACCGTCGGCATCCCCCGCGCGCTCAACATGTACGAGAACTACCCCTTCTGGCATGCGTTCTTTACGCGCCTGGGCTTTAGCGTGCAGCTGTCCGACCAGTCGAGCAAAAAGACTTACCAGGCGGGCATCGAGTCCATGCCGTCCGAGAGCGTGTGCTATCCGGCCAAGATGAGCCACGGCCACGTGATGAACCTCATCGACCGCGATGTCGACTTCATCTGGATGCCGTGCGTGCGCTGGGAGCGCAAGGAGGATCCGACGGCTGGCAACTGTTACAACTGCCCCATCGTCATGAGCTACCCCACAGCGCTGGCGCTCAACATCGACGAGATTCGCGAACAGAACATCGAGTTCCTGTATCCGTTTGTGCCGTATCACGATAAGACCGAGCTTAAGCGCCGTCTGTACCAGGTGCTCGCCGTCGACCGCGTGGCCGATGCGCAAGCTGGTCGCGGCCGCGTGCGTGGGCCCAAGATCACGCGCTCCGAGGTCGATGCCGCCGTCAACGCTGCCTTTGAGGCCGATGCGCGTTTCCACGAGGACATCCAGACCATGGGCGAGGAGGCTCTTAAGTGGGTCGAGGACCACGGCGGCCACGGCATCGTACTCGCCGGCCGTCCTTACCACAACGACCCCGAGATCAACCACGCCCTGCCCGAGCTTATCTCGAGCTTTGGCTTTGCGGTCTTTACCGAGGATTCGCTCGCGCATCTGGTAAAGCCCGAGCGTCCGATTCGCGTCGTCGACCAGTGGATGTATCACAGCCGCCTGTACGCCGTCGCCCGTTTTGTGACGATGCGCAACGACCTGGACCTGATCCAGCTCAACTCTTTCGGCTGCGGTCTGGACGCCCTGACCACCGACCAGGTGCAGGAGATTCTGGAAGCCAGCGGCAAGATCTACACCGTGCTCAAGATCGACGAGGTATCCAACCTGGGTGCCGCGCGCATCCGCATCCGCTCGCTCATGGCGGCGCTCAAGGACCAGGAGGCCGAGCGCTTGGCCGAGGCCACGGCCGCGGGCGAGGCCTACGAGCAGGGCGACGCCGCGCCGGTGACTCCCTCCACGGATGCCCCCGCGTTCGCGAGCCGTAAGTACACGTTCAAGGCGCAGCGCGAGAGTGCCTCGACCGCGTGGCCCAAGGTGCCCTTTACCGAGCAGATGCGCGACGAGGGCTACACCATCCTGTGCCCGCAGATGGCGCCGATCCACTTTGACCTGGTCAAAGAGGTGTTCCGTGGTGCCGGCTACAACTTGGAGCTGCTGCCCTCGACTGACCACGATGCCGTTGAGGCCGGCCTGCGCTACGTGAACAATGACATTTGCTATCCGTCGATCCTGGTGACGGGCCAGATCATGGAGGCCATCGAGAGCGGTCGGTACGACCTGTCCAAGACGGCCGTGGTCATCAGCCAGACCGGCGGCGGCTGCCGTGCCACCAACTACATCGCGCTCATCCGCAAGGCCCTGCGCGAGAGCGGTCACCCCGAGATTCCGGTGATCTCGCTTTCGGCCGTGGCGCTCGGCGAGGACAACCCCGGCTTTAAGATTACGCCGGCGCTGCTTAAACAGGCAGTCTACGCGGTGCTCTTTGGCGACGTGATGATGCAGATGCTCTACCGTTGCCGCCCGTACGAGGCCACGCCCGGTGCCGCCAACGCGCTCTACGAGGAGTACATGGCGCGCGCCCGCAAGCTGGCGCCTAAGTTCAACAGGCACAACTACACCAAGCTTGCGCGTGAGGCCATCCGCGCGTTCGACACCATGCCGCTCGTGGGCGAGGGCACCAAGCCGCGCGTGGGCGTGGTTGGCGAGATCTTGGTCAAGTTCCATCCCACGGCCAACAACCACGTTGTCGATGTCATTGAGCGCGAGGGCTGTGAGGCTGTGGTGCCGGGACTGCTCGACTTCTTCCTGTACTCCATGAGCAATGCCGAGCTGCAGAAGGACGAGCTGGGTAGCTCTGCTACCACGCGCGCTGGTATGCAGGCGCTCATCAAGCTCGTGGACTGGATGCGCACGCCGGTGGAGGAGATGCTCGAAAAGTCCCGCCGCTTTGAGGCGCCCGAGCGCATCGGCACCATGGCGGACAAGGCCCGTACGGTGCTTTCGGTGTGCAACAACATGGGCGAGGGGTGGCTGCTCACGGCCGAGATGCTCGATCTGATTGACCACGGTGCGCCCAACATCATCTGCACGCAGCCCTTCGCGTGCCTGCCCAACCACGTGGTGGGCAAGGCCGTGATCAAGGAGCTGCGCCGTCAGCACCCCGAGAGCAACATCGTCGCGGTGGACTACGACCCCGGCGCGTCCGAGGTCAACCAGCTCAACCGCATTAAGCTCATGATCAGCGTGGCCAAGGAAAACATGCGCGCCGGCAAGGGCTTTAAGCTCGAGAAGGTGGCGCCGCTCGCGATGGACGAGGTCACCGGCCAGATGCGTGCCCACGATGGCTGCGTGAGCTGCGGCTCGGTCGACGAGAGTGCCGTGGCGTCGGTCGCTGAGCGCCTGGGACGCGGCATTAAGAAGTAACTGGCCTGCTTTGGGCTAGATATGAGACAAACGGGTGGTAGCCGTACCGGCTACCACCCGTTTTTGCTGGACATATGTTGCGTAAATCGTTTTGTCGCAGCCTTCTGTGCACTCGAATTTCGGAAGTGCGGGAAAAAACGCGAACCTCCTGAGCACACCGCCTTTTTAGACTCTCACGACCTGCGGTTTTGTTGTAAAAAAGGCCGGTCTGGTCGGCGAACCCCGATTTTTCCCCGCACTTCCGAAAACAGCGGTTCAGTAGCGTCAAAAAATGCCCTCAAAATCGAGAGTTAATGAACAGATGTAGCCGTTCGCCGCAAATTACCGTCCGTTTATAGAACCCACCCCCAGCGTGCAGTCCCCTTACGGTTGAATAAATACACAGCTATGGAATTACGTAAGAGAGGACTGTTCCTATGAGCTACAAGACCGTTTGTGTTGCCGGCGGCGGCGTGTTAGGAAGCCAGATTGCCTTTCAGGCTGCCTACTGCGGCTTTGATGTAACGATTTGGCTGCGCAGCGAGGGCAGCATCGGCCGCACCCAGCCCAAGATCGATCATGTGCGCGAGGAGTACATCGCGGCAATCGAGGGTATGGCGGACGGTACGGGCGAGTGGTGTGCCGGTATCGCCGATAGCGACCAGACCTTCGACAGGGAGGCGGCGCTCGCCGCCGTTGAGCGTGCCTACTCCACACTCAAGCTGGAGCTCGACCTCGCCAAGGCCGTTGCCGACGCCGACTTGGTCATCGAGTCTATGGCCGAGGACACACAGGCAAAGATCGACTTCTACAAGAAGCTCGCCCCGGTTCTGCCGCAAAAGACCGTCATCGTCACAAACTCTTCCACGCTGCTGCCGAGCACCTTTGCCAAGTACACTGGTCGCCCCGAGAAGTACCTGTCGCTGCACTTTGCCAACTCCATCTGGAAGAACAACATGACCGAGGTCATGGCCCAGGACCAAACCGACAAGCGCTATTTCGACGAGCTCGTCGACTTCGCCAACGACATTCGCATGCTGGCACTTCCCGTCAACAAGGAAAAGAACGGTTACCTGCTCAACTCTATGCTGGTGCCGTGGCTACTCTCGGGCCTTGACCTGTATGTCTCGGGCGTCAGCGACCCCAAGAGTATCGACCTCGCATGGACGCGCGGCACTGGCGCTCCCAAGGGCCCATTCCGCGTATTCGACACCGTGGGTATCCAGACGGCCTACAACATCGTTATGCAGTATCAGAAGGTCCCGGGCCTGGTGAGCCCGTTGCTCAAAAAGATGATGATGCCCTACAACTTTAAGGCTATGGCGTCCGTCCTCAAGAAGATGCTCGACGAAGGCAAGCTGGGCGAAAGCTCGGGCGAGGGCTTCTTCAAGTACTAAAAAATGACCTCTCGGGGACGGAGGAAAACGGATCATTTTCGTCCGCCAACAGTGAGAAGATGGATCCAGAAATAGAAAGGAGTGGCAATGGGCCGGCTCGGGCTTTGAGGACAAGTTGCTGCAGGCCCAGGGCGATTTTTCGCTCAACGCGGGCCAGCACAGTGTGACGTATCTGTCGAGTTCTGACACGGCAACGACCGGTCGCTACCAGGTGCTGCTGTACGACAACAACTTTGGTGCGGCCGAAAGCTATCCCAAGTTCGACTGGGGCCAGCTGGGCGCCGCGGTGGTGACCGACTACAACGAGGGCACGCATTCGTTTGGGCGCATCTTTACAGTGGACGAGACGGCGCGCACCTACGAGCTCGAAGACCAGATCGCCGTGCCGTTTTCGGGCTATGTGAGCAGTGCGCAGCGCGTTGGTGATTCAAATAGCATGCTCGTGGCATCGGGCCAGGCCAAGACCTTTATCGAGTACGACCGCTACGGACTGCCCATCGCCACCTACGAGATGGAAGCCGAAAAGTACATCTACCGCGTGTACAAGTACGAGCTGTAGGGCTGTGCTTAGGTTTGACCAATGGAGTATGAAAACACGCCGTTCGCCGATGCCCCCTCCGCGAGTGGCGGCCATATGGTTTGATGTCAGAAACATATAGTTGTCGCCAGCCTGCTGGCGACGTCCCCCCCCTGATATCGGAGGTTCCGGGTATGTTTCGCGCTCCGTTAAACAACTATCGGTTGGGCTAACTATGGGTCGCAGTGCTATCTCGATAACCCTTGCAGTGGTCTGCCTGGCTGTGCTCCTGGGCGCTACAGGGCTGTTTGCTATAAGCCGAGAAACGTCCTATATGCAGGAATGCGCTTCCGAAGGGTTTGCCATTGATGGTTACTATCGGGATGACAAAACGAGTCGGGAAACCCTGGCTTTTCTTGAGGAGGACAACTGTCGATGGCAGCTGGTCGATCAAGACGGAATCTGCACAGACGGGCAGTTTAAGCGTATGGACGACCCCAATATCCTGGTGTTAAAGAGGGAAAACGGCGAAGAATTCGGTACGGTCCACGTGGCGTATATGTCACGCCGACGCGAGCAAGGCCAGCTCTATCTATTTAGAGATAGCAATGTGACCCGATTTTATCTGGTGAGCACCGATCCGGCGTTTACAGTGGAATCTGGCGATGTCGATGCGGACGTTTGATTCACGGCAATAAAACAGCGAGCGGGGCGCGGGTGAACTGCACCCCGCTGTTTGCTCGTGTCCGTATCGCGTCTGCGTCTCGTCGTAACTTGCGTCCGTGCGCGCATTCATCCCGCGCCGGTATCACTTCACATCGAACTCCACGCGATCGAGTTCGGGCACATTGAGGTCGATAAGCTTGCGGGCAACGCGGCGGTCGTGTGCCCCAAGCGCCTCGCTTGTCGTCACATGGGCGACAATCTCGCGCTCGACGATGC
>URKU01000024.1 GCA_900548515.1 uncultured Collinsella sp.
TCTGCGCCGATCGCGCGGATGCCCTTCGCACTCTTATGGCCGGCTTGGTCTCGAGTGGCGGTGAGCGCTTGACTTCGCCGGGCCTTAAGGTGACCCCGGGCCTGCCGCTGCACGTGAAGGGGCGCATTCCCTATGTTGGCCGCGGCGGTCTTAAGCTCGAAGGCGCACTTGATGCGTTTGGCATCAATCCGACGGGCCTTGCCTGTCTGGATGTGGGCTGCTCTACCGGCGGCTTTACCGATTGCCTGCTCAAGCGCGGAGCTGCGACCGTTGTCTCGGTGGACGTGGGTCGCGCCCAGTTCGATTGGTCGCTGCGCCAAGACGATCGTGTGACGCTCCACGAGCGCACGAATGTGACGCAGTTGCCCGAGCTCGGCTACGGCGGTGCTATCGATCTGGCCGTGTGCGATGTATCGTTTACGAGTATCGCGAATATCATCGACGCCGTGCTGGCGTGCCTGAAGCCTTCGGGTTCGTTTTGCACGCTCGTAAAGCCGCAGTTTGAGGCTCCGGCGGCGCTGGTGGGTGAGGGCGGCATTGTGACCGATCCCGCCGTGCGCCACGATACACTCGTGGCGGCGGTTGAACTCTTTGCTGCCAAGGGCCTGTTCCCGGTCGATGTCTGCGTGTCGCCCATTCATGGTGCCAAGGGAAACGTTGAGTTTTTCCTGTACGGCACGAGGTTTGCCCCCGGCGAGCGCGCCGACGATGAGCTGCAATCCCAGGTATCGGTTTTGAGCGAGAAAGCTGCAACGCTATGAAGGTCTTTCTGGTTCCCAATTACTACAAGCAAGAGGCGGTCGAGAGCGGCCTGATGCTCGAGCTTTGGCTGACGCGCCAGGGCTATGAAGTCGCATGGGCTGCCGACCAGCGATCGAAGATTCAAAGCACGCCTGATATTGACGGCTCCGATCTGGTCATTACGCTCGGCGGCGACGGTACGTTGCTGCGCGCTGCCCGCATCCTCAACCATCGCGAGATTCCTATCCTCGGTCTTTCCTATGGTCACCTGGGCTTTTTAACTGCTGCGAGCCCCGAGGAGCGCGACATTCTGCAGGTCGTGAGTGACGCCCTGTCCGGCGAGCTGCACGTGAGCCGTCGCGCCACCATCGCCGCGGATATCGTGTCCGTGCGCGAAGACGGTACGAAGGATGTCGTGCGCACCTTCGCCCTCAACGACATGGCGCTTACGCGCGGCCCCCTGTCCGATATGGTCGAGTTTGACATCACGGTGTCCGGTCACCATATCGACCGCCTACGCGGTGACGGTGTCGTCGTTTCGACGGCGACTGGTTCTACGGGTTATGCGCTCAGCGCCGGTGGCCCCATCGTGAGCCCTGACTATACGGGCATGGTCTGCGTACCCATTGCGCCGCACACCATTCAGGCTCGTGCCTTTTTGACTTCGCCGAGTGATGTCGTCGAGATCTTTATGTCTGATGACCGTCCGAGTGTTCCGGCGATCGCTATCGATGGACAGTTTATTACCTGCGATGGTACCGTTGAGAGCGTGGCCGTGCGCCGCGGGCCCGGAGATGTGTTGCTGCTGGATTACGGCCCCGAGAGCTTCTATAACTCGGTGAGCCGCGTATTCTACGGAGTCCGTCATGATCGATGAGCTGCAGGTTTATAACATTGCACTCATTCGCGAGGCGACGCTGGTGCCGAGTGCCGGCCTGACTGTCCTGACTGGCGAGACTGGCGCCGGCAAGACCGCGCTGCTCTCGGCCCTCAAGCTTATTTTGGGCGAGCGTGCGGATTCGTCGACGGTGCGCGAGGGCGAGGCACTGGCGAGCGTCGAGGCGCGACTCTTCGACGGGCCGCACGACACGGAGGGGTTCACCGTACAGCGCAGCCTTTCTGCCGAGGGCCGCAGCCGCGTAAAAATTGACGGCCGCATTGCCAGCGTGCGTGAGCTTTCGGAGCGCGTCGGCGTGATGATGGATCTATGTGGCCAGCATGAACATCAGCGCCTGCTCGACCCGGCGCACCATGTTGCCATGGTCGATGCTTGGGCTGGGCGCGCGGCGCTTGAGGCGCTCGAGAAGTATCGCACCTGCTTTAAGGCTTCGCGTGCCGCCGCCAAGGAGCTTCGCCGTGTGGAGGAAGCCTCGCGTGCGCAGGGGAGTCGCGTCGAGGAGGCGCACTTTGCCCTCGAGCGCATCGGCGAGGTCGACCCCAAACCGGGCGAGTATGAGGAACTCGAGGAACTGCTGCCGCGCTCCGAACATGCCGAGGTACTGGTTGCCACTGCTAGCGATGCCCATGCATCGCTTGTCGCCGAAGGGGGAGCGCTCGATGCCGTGAACAACGCCGTGGCAGAGCTTTCCCGTATGGCTACCGTCGATCGCAAACTGGGCGACATTGCCGATGCGCTTTCGGATGCCTGTATCTCCCTTGAGGATTGCGCGAACGAGCTTCGTGCCTATCGCGATGGGGTCGCCTTCGACCCGCGCGAGCTCGCCCGCATGCGTGAGCGGTATTCCGACCTCAAGGGGCTGTTGCGTCAGTGGGGCCCCACCATGGACGATGTTTTTGCCATGCGCGATCGCTCGCAAGAGCTGCTGTCCCTGGTCGATGATGGCGATGAACAGATCAAAAAGGCGCGTGAGGCACTCGGGAGCGCCGAGCGCGAGTTGTTTGCCGCTGCCAAGGCACTTAAGCGCGCTCGCAATACGGCGGCCCCGCGCTTCTGCCACGAGGTTGGCCGCCAGATGGCGCGCTTGGAGATGGGTAGTGCCGAGCTCGTCTGGGAGTCGCGCGATCTTCCCCGTGCTGAG
This sequence comes from uncultured Collinsella sp., assembly GCA_900548515.1. Lineage (GTDB taxonomy): Bacteria > Actinomycetota > Coriobacteriia > Coriobacteriales > Coriobacteriaceae > Collinsella. The sequence continues at coordinate 2,781 of URKU01000024.1, forward strand.
TGGACGCCCGTTGGTCCTTCGAGCTACGAGCTGCTATACCGCAGCGGTGCCGGTTTGACGCCGCGCCCCCTGCGTCGAATTGCGTCGGGCGGCGAGCTCAGCCGCGTCATGCTGGCAAGCAAGGTTGTCCTCGGTAACGCGGACGGTGTCGATACGCTGGTGTTTGACGAGGTCGATGCTGGTGTCGGTGGCTCCACGGCGCGTGCGCTCGCGGGCGTGCTGGCAAATCTCGCCGCTACGCATCAGGTGATTGTCGTAACCCACTTGGCGCAGGTCGCCGTCATGGCTGACAAGCATTATGTTGTCAGCAAGGAACCGGGCGATGTTCCCCAGACGCATTTGGACGAGGTAACCGGCGAAGCGCGTACCGCCGAGATCGCCCGCATGTTGAGCGGCGATCAATCGGAGGCAAGCTTGGCCCACGCAAAGCAGATGCTCAAAGAAGCTCGAGGTTAGGTCGTATCAGCGGTGTTGATGGGACAAAATAGACTGAAATTTTTGTCCCACTACGCGTTTTACTCAACGACCTTATCCGGCTGGATGAGCTCCTCGTAGTAGCTGATATGTTCGCGAGCGTCTTCAATCTCGGGCAGCAGGAAGTTGTAGATGACTTCGATGATCATCGTGGCACTGATCTTAGAGAACGCAAAGTCGCCTGTCGTCAGCAGCGCTTCGTGGTTGACGGTATTAAAAGTGTAGTCTGCCAGACGCGCGAGCGGGGATTTGCTGTCGCTGCTGATGACGACTACGGTTGCGCCGCAGTTGCGAGCCGCTTTTGCCATGCGATTCAGTCGGCGCGATTTGCCGGAGTTTGAGATTAGCACGATGACGTCACCCGGGCGCAACGTGAGCGCAAAGCCGATTGATGTCTCGCTAATGGTGCTCGCCATGCAGCGCAGGCCCAGCTGCGAAAACTTAAACGTCGCATCGAGCGCGACCGCGTTCGTATTGCCCACAGCTGCAAACTCAATAACCCCTGCATGCTTAAGGGCATGCACAACAGCCGCCAGCGTATCGTGGTCGATCCCGTCGATGGTCGCATTAAGCTCGCTCACCTTGGCAGCCAGGATGTTCTTAAGGCTCTGCTCCATGTTGTCGAGCGATACCTCGTCGGTCAGGCCCTCGTTGCGCTGACTCTCCAAGTCGCGCGCCAACGAAAACTGAAAGCTGCGGAAGCTGCCAAAGCCAAGCTTGCGGCAGAAGCGCGAAACGGTCGCCTCGGACGTGGCGGCGGCGCGCGAGAGCTGAGCCGCCGTGAGGCGTGGCGCCTCGGACTGGTGCTCCAATATATAGTCGACAATGCGCTGCTCGGACTCGCTGTATCCCTGATGGGTACTAATGAGGGAAAGTGCGCTCTTGCTACTATCGGTCATGGATGGCTCCTGGTTGGCATGAAAATCTAACTTGATTTGCAATGCCATAGTATACGGGCATTTTCAATTACAAGATACACCTTGCCGTTTCAAGTGTTGATGGTAAACTTTCACTTGCCGTTTACGGTTATGAAAGAACCTTTCACCGGAGAATTGCGCCTTGTCTCTTCTCACGCGGACGGTAGGTTGGTATCTTTCAGTTGTGGAAAAACGCGCATCGAAGCGCGTGTAGGGGAGCGCCCGAGGGCGCTGTACTCAAGAAGGAGGGACACATGGCTAAGTTTGACATCATCGCCGCGACCGGTTGCCCGACCGGCATTGCGCACACCTTCATGGCGAAGGAGGCGCTGGAGAAGGCAGCTGCCGAGCGCGGTCTGACCATTAAGGTCGAGACTCATGGCCAGGTCGGTGTCGAGAACGAGCTCACCAAGAGCGAGATCGCCGGTGCCAAGGCCGTCGTCGTCGCAGCCGATAAGGATGTCCAGGCGGAGCGTTTCGCCGGTAAGCCCATGGTTTCCGTTGGTGTTTCCAAGGCCCTGTCTGTCGAGGCTGCTGGTAAGCTGATCGACCGCGCGCTCGCCGCCAAGGGCGACGACACGGTTGCCGCTGCCGCCGATGTCGAGGACGAGGTCGAGGAGAAGGAGTCCATCGGTCACGTCATTTACAAGCACCTCATGAACGGCGTCAGCCACATGCTGGTCTTCGTCGTTGCCGGTGGTGTTCTGACCGCCATTTCGTTCCTGTGGGGCATCACGTCCTTTGATTCGACGGCTGCCGACTACAACAGCTTTGCCGCGATGCTCAAGATTATCGGCGGTATCGCCATGAACCTCATGGTTCCGGTGCTCTCCGCCTACATCGCCGAGTCTATCGGCAAGCGCCCGGCGCTCGTCCCCGGCTTTGTTGCCGGTATGATTGCCATCCAGGGTCTGCCCGTTAACGCCGATACCGGCATGATCGACGCTGGAGGCTCGGGTGTGGGCTTTGGCTTCCTGGGCGGCATCGTCGGCGGCTTCCTCGCCGGCTATGTCATTTTGCTGCTCGAGAAGGTTTTCTCTAAAATTCCCGCGAGCCTTAATGGCCTGAAGGCAATCTTCCTGTATCCGCTTTGCTCTACCGCCATCGTCGGCCTGGTCATGCTCGGTATTTCCGGCCCCATGGCTGCCATTAACCAGGGCATGATGGATTTCCTGCAGAGCCTCGGTAACTCCGGTCCGGTGATCCTTGGCCTGGCCATCGGCTGCATGTGCGCCTTTGATATGGGCGGCCCGGTCAACAAGGCTGCTTACGCCACTGGTACCTTCCTGCTCGGTACCGCTCTCGAAGCTGGCGTCGGCACCGAGACCTACAACTTCGGCACCAACTTCATGGCTGCCGTCTCCGCCGCCTGTATCGTTCCGCCGCTGATCACTACCTTCGCCGTCATCGTCGGCAAGAAGTACTTCAGCCAGGAGGATCATGACGCTGGTATCGTCAACCTCATCCTTGGTTGCACCCACATCACCGAGGGCGCCATTCCGTTCATGACCAAGAACATCTGGCCCGTCATGCCCATCATGATGCTCGGTTCTTCCATCGCTTCCATCCTGACCATCTTCTTCAACGTTCACGATCCGGCGCCCCACGGCGGCTTCCTGGTCCTGCCCGTTGTCGAGAACGGCCCGCAGTGGGTCCTCGCGATCCTCATCGGCGCCGTGGTCGGTGGCATCCTGTTCGTCGCCTTCAAGAAGTATGACTTCGAGAAGAACCAGAAGGCCGCTCCTGCAGCCAAGCCGACTGAGGCCCCTAAGGCCGCTGCTGTCGAGGCCCCCAAGGCCGAGGCTTCCGACTTCGTGAAGGTCGAGAACGTCTTTGTCGCCGAGGACTTCGCTTCTCGTGACGAGGCCCTGAGCTTTGTCTCCAACCAGGCCGTCAAGGCCGGTATCGCCGGCGACGCCGACGCCGTGATGAACGCCTTCCTGGCCCGCGAGGCCGAGGGCACCACGGGCATGATGGAGGGCTTCGCCATCCCGCATGCCAAGTCCGACGCCATTACCGAGGCTGCCGTCATCGTCGTCAAGGACGATTCTGGCGTGACCGGTTGGGACACCATGGACGGCGCTCCCGTCAACGTTGCCATCGCCCTGCTCATCCCGGGCGCTCAGGCTGGCACTACGCACCTCAAGATCCTGTCCAAGGTCGCCGAGGCGCTCATGGACGAAGACTTCCGTGCCACCGTCAAGGGTTCCACCGACGCCGCCGAGATCGCCAAGACGATCAACGCCCGCCTGGTCTAATCCAGCAGTTAGCGAATAATATCGCCCCCTGCAACAAAGGCGGAGACCCTCTCCAGGGCCTCCGCCTTTTTCATTCCCGATATAAGTTGCGGTGAAATAGGGACTGTTTAAACGATTCAGCCCCAAATTCAATCCCTATTTCACCGCAACTTACAAAAGGGTATAGATAGACCCCATCAACTAGATCAACCAGGCGAACAACAAATCAGCCAGAATTTCGTTCGCACGATATTGCTCTGGACCGACCGAGTTTCCGCAGCTTGCTCGCCCACAGGGGGCCGGGCGCGGCCTGTGAGATTTATCGCGAGTTCCGCACGAGCCGAAGAGCACTTAATGTGCTCTTCGTGCGAGCAGGACTGTAGAGCAGGAAATCTCACTGGCCACGCCCGGCCCCCTGTGGGCGAGCAAGCGGACGACAAACACATCTGTCCAACAATTCGTGCGAAACATAATGAAAAACCGTTTGATGTGAGTTAATATAAACAACGTCGTGAATCTGACTCCTGCCGCATACACGACAGGGGTTAAACACAAAAAAGGAGTCAATTATGGTTTCTGAGAAGGCTACCCTCGTCAATCCGCAGGGTCTTCACATGCGTCCGGCTGGCCTCTTCGCCTCCACCATGGGCAAGTACGCCTGCGACGTGACGGTCGTCACCCCCGAGAAGGAGGTCAACGGCAAGTCCCCGATGGCCCTCATGGCTGCTGGTATCCCTTGCGGTACCGAGGTCGAGGTCAAGTGCGACGGCGCTGACGAGGCCGAGGCTCTGGCTGCTGCCATTGAGCTCATCAAGAGCGGTCTTGGCGAGTAGAACTCAAACGGGTCGCATGTTGAACAATTAAGTTCATACTTAGGGGCGCAGTGACCTGTTCAAGGTAGCTGCGCTCTTTTGTCATGGATATGGCAAAACGCTTTATCACATGACACGGAGAGAGGAATGGGAATGTATCAGGGAGTCAACGCATCCGAGGGCATCGGTATCGGCACCGTCATGGTCGCCGTCGATCCCGACTTGACGTTTGAACCGCACGCGGTTGCTGATTCGGCCGCAGAGAAGGAGCGTTATCAGACGGCTCTTTCGGTCTTCTGCGAGAAGACCCAGGCTCAGGCCGACCACATGAAGGAGACGGTGGGCGAGGCCGAGGCCGAGATCATGAGCGGACACATCGTCCTGGCTCAGGACCCGGGCATGACTGATGCCATCAACGCGGCCATTGACGGCGGCACCTGCGCCGAGCAGGCGCTCATGGACACCTCGACCATGTTTGAGAACATGTTCCTGTCCATGGACGACGAGATGTTCCGTCTGCGCGCGGCCGACATCGCCGACATCCGCACCGGTATTCTGGCCGAGCTGCTGGGCAAGGAGGTCGTCGACCTCTCCGTCCTGCCCGAGAACACCGTCGTTGTCGTGCACGACCTTACGCCGTCCATGACCGCCACGATCGATAAGGCCCACGTTGCCGGCATTGTCACCGAGACCGGTGGCCGCACTTCGCACTCCGCGATCATCGCGCGCGCCCTCGAGATTCCGGCCGTCCTTTCGGTCTCTAACAGCTGCACCGCGCTTCGCAACGGCATGACCGTTGTCGTCGACGGTGGCAAGGGTGTCGTCGAGGCCGATCCCGACGAGGAGACGCTTGCCGCCTACACCGCCAAGGCCGAGGCTTTCGCTGCCGAGAAGGCGGCTCTCGAGGCCTTCCGCGGCAAGCCTTCTGTGACTGCCGACGGCATCAAGAAGATCATCGCCTGCAACATCGGTAACCCCGATGACGTGCCCAACGCGCTCGATCACGATGCCGAGGCCATCGGTCTGTTCCGCTCCGAGTTCCTGTTCATGGACTCTGCCGAGCTTCCTTCCGAGGAGGAGCAGTTCAACGCCTACCGCAAGGTCGCCAGCGCGCTCAAGGGTGCTCCGGTCATCATCCGCACGCTCGATGTGGGCGGCGACAAGGAGATCCCGTACCTGCACATGGTCAAGGAAGACAACCCCTTCATGGGCTTCCGCGCCGTGCGTTACTGCCTGGCCAATCCCGACCAGTACAAGGTCCAGCTCCGCGCTCTGCTGCGCGCCAGCGCCTTTGGTGACGTCAAGATCATGATCCCGCTCGTCACCTGCGTCGAGGAGGTCGTGGCCGTCAAGGAGCTCGTCGAGCAGTGCAAGGCCGAGCTGACCGAAGAGGGTCGCAAGTTCAATGAGAACATCGAGGTCGGCATCATGGTCGAGACGCCTGCCGCTTCGCTGCTCGCTGACCGCCTGGCCGAGGTCGCCGACTTCTTCTCCATCGGCACCAACGACCTGATCGGCTACACCATGTGCGCCGACCGTGGCAACGACACCATCTCCAACCTGTACCAGGTGTACTATCCCGCCGTGCTCCGCTCGCTCAAGAACATCATCGAGAGCGGCGTGAAGGCCGGCATCATGGTCGGTATGTGCGGCGAGGCCGCTGCCGATCCGCTGCTTGAGCCGCTGCTGATCAGCTGGGGCCTGGAGGAGTTCTCGATGAGCGCTCCGTCGATCCTGCGCGCCCGCAAGACCATCAGCCAGTGGACCAAGGCCGAGTGCGACGAGCTCGCCGAGAAGGCACTCGCCTGCAACACCGCCGCCGAGGTCAAGGCGCTGCTCGAGTCCGCAGCTCGCTAATTTGGTATCAGAGGTAACCGCGTGGTTGGAATGGGCCGGCCACGCGGCCCTCACATATACAGGGGGTACTGTAAATGTTCTACACGCTAACCGCTAACCCGGCTGTCGACATGACGGTTTCGAGCTCTCCGCTCGAGCCCGACGAGAACGTCCGCACCGGCTCGGCCAGCTACACGGCAAACGGTAAGGGCCTCGACGTGTCCTTCGCCTTTAAGAAGATGGGCGTCGACACCGTCGCACTCGGCTTCTTCGCCGGCTTCACGGGCAAGTTCATCGTCGAGGAGGTCATGAACCTGGGTTGCCTGTGCCGCCCGGTCTGGACCGACGGCATCACGCGTATCAACACCTACGTCAACGATGGCCAGCACGAGTACGGCATCCTTAACCCCGGCGCACCGATTACGCCGGAGCACCAGAAGGAGCTCTACAACATCCTGGACACCGCGGGCGATCTTGAGTGCCTGATTGTCTCCGGTTCTGTGCCTCCCAAAGCTACGCCCGACTTCCTGGCTCAGGTCATGGAGCATGCTCAGGCCCGTGGCGCCGACGTCGTCCTGGACCTGTCCTCCGACAAGCTCAAGGAGCTCGCTCACAAGAAGCCGCTGCTTATCAAGCCGAACCATCACGAGATGAAGGCCATCTTCGGTGTGCCGGTCGACACCGACGACGAGGTCCGCGTTGCCATGAAGCTCGCCCACGACGCCGGCGTCCAGAACGTGCTGCTCACTCGTGGTAGCCGCGGCGACGCCTACTTCTCCAACGGCGAGGACATCTGGTACGCCAAGCGTGAGTTCAACATCAAGCTGGTCTCTTCCGTCTGCGCTGGCGATTGCACCCTCGCTGCGTTCCTGCACAAGTGGTACAGGGATCGCGACAACGTCGAGGAGGCCATGAAGCTTGCTATGGCTACCGGCGCCAACGTTGCCGAGTCCGTGGGCATTGGCGACTTTGGTCACGTTGACGAGTACAGCAAGCGCGTTGCTGTCCGCAAGCTCGATCGCAAGTAAGCGAAACGCGACAAACTCGTGCGCATGCGGCGCCCTGACTTCGGTCTGGGCGCCGTTTTTTTTCGTGGGAAAAGTGAGATGAAACTGACCTTCACCGCTTCCACACCGTTCGCCGAGTTGTTGTAGCCTTTTGCCGAAGCGTGGAATATACTTTCATTAACACGTTGCTTCGTGAAAGGAACATTCATGATTTACACGCTCACTGCAAACCCCGCTATTGACTACAACATCGCCTGCGACGGCCTTTCCGCCAATACCGTTACGCGCACCCGTAACGCGGTCTACACCCCCAACGGCAAGGGTCTCAACGTCTCTTTTACGCTCGACCACTACGGCGTCGACACCACAATCCTGGGCTTCTTCGCCGGCTTCTCGGGCGAGTTTATTGTCAAGGGCGCCGAGGCCCTGGACGTGCCCGTCAAGCCCGTGTGGACTGACGGCATCACGCGTGTCAACGTGTTCCTCAACGCCGGTCCCGACACCGAGTACAACATGGTTAATGCCGGTGCCGCCATTAACGAGGCCAACGAGCAGGAAATGTTTGAGCTTATTGATTCGCTCGACGACATGACCTGCCTGGTTATCAGCGGATCGCTGCCCCCCAACACCTCCGAGGGTTTCCTGGCCGAGGTCCTGCGTCGCGTCAAGGCGAAAGGCGCCGAGTTCGTGCTCGACATCTCGAGCCATCAGCTTGCCGACCTCATTGCCATGGAGCCGTTGCTCATTAAGCCCAACGACGACGAGTTGCTCGACATTTTTGGCATTAAGGTGAGCGGTGGCGATGACGAGTCCGTCAAGGGCGCGATGGCCGAGCTGCACGCCAAGGGCGCCAAGAATGTGCTGCTGACCCTCGGCGGCGCCGGTGCCTATTTCTCCAACGGCGAGCACATCTGGTTTGCCAACCGCACCTTCGACGTCAAGCTCCTGTCGACCGTCTGCGCCGGCGATTCCTCGCTCGCTGCCTTCCTGTCCGTATGGCACGACGCCCCCGAGCGCGTCGAGGACGCCCTGCGCCTCTCGATGGCCACCGGTGCCAATGTGGTTGAGTGCCCGGGCTTGGGCGATTTTGCCAAGGTGGATGAATACAAGAAGAACATCGAAGTTCGCCAGGTCTGCTAGTTCCGGCACCTCGCCTGAATAGTTCGATTAATTCGCATCCGTCTTAAACCGGGACGGATGCGTTTTTGTTTATCGGACTTGCGTGTGCAGTAGAGGCTGTTTCTTGCTAGACTTCTTGCAGATGCAATCGATAGCCAATTTGATAGTCGCAGGAGGCCATAGGCATGTGCAATGTTTCGCTCAACGGTACGCAGCCGACCGATGCCTCCATCCGTGTCCTGCGCGCGCTCGAGGCAGCCGGTCTTGAGGCTTGGTACGTAGGCGGTTGGGTGCGTGATGCCCTGATGGGGCGCCCCAGCCACGATGTTGACATGTGCTGCAGCGGCCTGTGGCAGGAGTCCAAAGCGGCGCTCGAGGCGGCTGATATTGCTGTGGTCGAGTCGGGCATTAAATTTGGCGGCATCACGGCCATTTGCGATGGCGAGCGCATTGAGGTCACCACCTACCGCCTGGACGGCTTTTACACCGATGGTCGCCATCCCCAGAGTGTGGAGCGTGCGGCGTCGCTTGAGGACGATCTGGCGCGTCGCGACTTTACCGTTAACGCTATGGCCTGGCATCCTGAGCGCGGTCTTGTCGACCGCTACGATGGCCAGGGCGACCTGAAGCGCAAGCTTATCCGCGCCGTTGGAGATCCCAAGCGTCGTTTTAACGAGGACGCGCTTCGCATGCTGCGCGCGGTGCGTTTTGCCTGCCGTCTGGACTTTATGATTGAACCCGCGACCAAACAGGCGCTGGCCGAATGTGCGCCGCTGCTCGATGCCGTGGCACGCGAGCGCGTTGGTATTGAGCTTGAGGGCATTCTTTCGACCGGCCACGGGGGAGACGCGATGCTGCGCTACCCCGAGCTTATTTGCGCCGCCGTGCCCGAGCTCGCGCCCGCGCGCGGGTTTGACCAGCGCAGTGTCTATCATGCGTTTAACGTCTACGAGCATATTGCCCGCGTGCTGACGGTGGCAGGGGAGCTGGCGCTGTGCGATGGTGTCGCGCCCTCTTCGAGCCTTATGTGGGCGGCGTTTTTGCACGACGTCTCCAAGCCTGATTGCTTTACGGTCGACCATGCGGGCAGCGGACACTTCTACGGTCATCCCGAGCTTGGCGCCAAGAAGGCGCGTGTCATTATGGATCGCCTGGCGCTCTCGCACGATTTGGTGCGCGATGTGTGCCTACTGATCAAATACCATGACAAGCCGCTGCGTCCCGAGCGATCTTGCCTGCTCAATATGATGCGCGCGCTTTCGGGCGAGTGTGTCGATACGCCGCGTCTGATGGACGAGCTCATGGACCTTAAGCGTGCCGACACGCTCGGTAAGGCACCGTCGTGCTTCTATTACGTCGAGACGATCGAGGAGATGCGTTCACTCGCCCATGATTTGCTTGAGGCGGGGGAGCCCTATACGCTCAAGATGCTTGCCATCAATGGTGGGGATTTGATCCGCGCTGGCGTCAATCCGGGCCCGGAGTTGGGCAAGCTACTCAACACCGCCCTCGACGCCGTGATCGAAGACAACATCCCCAACGATCGCGAAGCACTCCTGGCTCACCTCAACCTGGGGTAGCTAATTTGGGACGGGGCTTTTTTAGCTACCCGGTTTAACTGCGCTTTCCATAACCTGCCGACAAAATTTCGCCAATTTGGAATTTCTTCTTGCGCTCGCGTTTTTTGTCCCGTAATATATTTCCTCGCAGCACGGCAGTGCAGATGTCATATGGCCCGTTCGTCTAGCGGTTTAGGACGCCGCCCTCTCAAGGCGGAGATCACCAGTTCGAATCTGGTACGGGCTACCATGAATCTGAGACCCGGACTTCTCGCGGAAGTCCGGGTTTTTTATTTCCGAGCAAACCATCTGCAATTCCCATTTGGCCCATAGCTTTTCGTTCTGCTTGTGGCCCTTGCGGGTACAATATGCAAGAAATTTGGACGGTCAGAAGGAGCCTCATGAAGGAGTCCTCTCAGCATACATCTAAGCCCCAGGTCGAGGTTGAAGCCTCGGGCGGCGATGACAACAAGGGTGCACGTCGCGGTGCCGTTTTTATCGGCGTCGTGCTGGTTGGCTATATCGTTTATCTGATTGCGACCGGTCAGATGGGACAGTTTTGGGCTGCTATGTCGAGCGTCCAAGCGCCGTGGCTCGTTGCTGCATGCTTCTGCATGTTCCTGTACCTGTTCTTTGGCATCGTTGCCTATGCGATCGCCGTCTGGCTCGATCCCAATTCGCCCGTCGGCATTCGCGACCTGATCTCGGTCGAGGCGAGCGGTATCTTCTTTGGCAACCTGACGCCCATGATGATGGGCTCCACGCCTGCCCAGATCTACCGCCTGACCAAGGCAGGTCAAAACGTCGGCGAGGCCGGTGCCACGCAGTTCACGCGCTTTATCGTGTATCAGTTTGGCCTCGTTGCCTGGGGCGCCATTCTGCTGCTTGCCCGCATGCCGTTTTTCGCCGAGCGTTATGGCGACATGACGCTGCTGTGCGTCTTTAGCTTTGGCGGTCACTGCTGCATTCTGCTTGGCATCTTTGCCGTCGCGCTCATGCCCAAGACCGTCACGCGCGTCGCGCACTGCATCATCAATTGGCTCGAGCGAATGGGCGTCTCGGCCACCAAGATCGAGGGCTGGCGTACGTTTGTCGACGGCGAAATCTACTCGTTCTCCGAGAAGTTCAAGCTTTCGGCCGGTCACTTTTCGTCCATGCTGCTCACGGTGGTCATCACCATGTTGCAGCTCGCGTTTTTCTACCTCGTGCCGTATTTCCTGATGCTTGCCTTTGGCCACCACGAAGTCGACTTTTTCTCGGTCATGGCCGCGAGCGCCTTTGTTCAGCTCCTGAGCTCTGCTGTTCCCCTGCCCGGTGGCACCGGCGGTGCCGAGGGTGGCTTCGCGCTGTTCCTGGGTCATTTCTTTGGATCGGCGTCGACCGCCGGTTATCTGCTGTGGCGCCTCATTACGTTTATCGCGCCGACTATTTTGGCCGCGCCCCTGCTGGGCCTTAAGAGCGCTCACAACGAGAGTATCCATGCACGCTGGGATCGCGTGATGCGCAAGCTTGGACGAACGCCTCAGACGTCCTCTAAGCCTGCAAAGCCCCATCCTGTGCATGCGGTTACCGTGGATCCCAATCAGCATGCTCAGAAGGCTTCTGGGGCTGCCAAACCGGCGCATAAGGCTTATGTGCGCCAGACGGGCGACGGTATCCGTGTGTCCCCGGCTGCTTTGAACAAAAAGAAACTCCCTAAGGCGTAACAGTTGGTCGTGCGTTCTTCATGTTGCCGGGCATTTTTGTGCCGGATGGGGGATAATCCTCTTACGTAGATTAACTCTCATCTGTTGATGAATGCCTGCATTCTGAAGGGACACGTCCATGGCCACCAGCAAACCGCGCCTCGACCGCCGCATCGTTCGCAGCCGCAATGCCATCCTGTCTGCGTTTGAGCGCCTGTTGATGGATAAGCCGCTTGCCGACATTACGGTGAGTGCCATCGCGCGTGAGGCGAATGTCGACCGCAAGACCTTTTACGTTCACTTTGGTACGGTTGACGGCCTGCTCGATGCCATTGCCGTCGATGTGGTGGAGATGATTGTCGACTCGGTCGAGAAAACGCTTGCTTCTATGGACGGTGACACCAGCGAGCGCGCTCTTGGCGCGGCGGCGACCTTCTTTAAAACCGTTAATGAGGCACTGTGCAACAACTTAGTGCTCAATCGTCAGCTGATCGAGAATATTCCGCTCGATGATTTCATGGCTCGTCTTCGTGCGCCGCTCGAACATGAGATTGCCGAGCGCGATCTGCTGCCCCAAGGTCTCAAGGACGAGATGTTCGACTACTATCTGGCGTTTTTGCTGTCGGGTATTATCGGTATCTATCGCACGTGGGCGCTGTCCGACGGCTCGGTTCCTATCGAGCGCGTCTCTGAGGTCGCCAACGATCTGACTCTCAATGGTCTGTCGAGTCTGGAATCTCGCTTGGATTAGGCCTAGTTGGGCTCGTCGGCGTGGAAATTCCTGTTCCTGAGGTTCTCCGGCGCCTTGGAGACCTTGCCGGCGTAGGAGCTGTAGCCTGAGGATCCTTAAAAGAAAGTCCAGTTTATCCTTCCCACTCCAATTTTGGAATCCTCCGATGCGCCTTCGCACGCTCGCATGACCTCGATACCATGCGAGCGTGCGAACTCGACGAGCTCTGCGTTGCGGGCGTTTATGGTGCCGAAGGCGGCGGGGCACACGATAAGGCGTGCGCAGTGGACGAGGAGCTCTTTGGCGCGGGCTATGGTTTTATCCCCGATTGGCTCGAAGGCGCGCTCGGCCACGCATTCCGTCGCTAGGTCGCGCGCGAGCTCGCAGTCGATGTCCCCTTCGTGCAGAACGCCCGCGTAGAACGCCTTGCCCTGCCGGATGAGCTGGCGAAACACAGCCGACCCCGTACCTGCGCCAGCGATGACGAACGTGTGCGCATCGCCGTGTGGGCGCCCAATTTCCACGCTGCCGAAGCGCTCGTTGAAGGTGCCATGTTGAAGGCCATAGAGCTCGCCAATCGTCTCGCGCGTGAATATGTCCTCGGGTGCGCCGGCGCGGAAGACCCGGCCGTCCTTCACGCAAATCACCTTGTCGGCGCTTTTCTGCGCGAGCTCGAGTTCGTGGATGGACATGATGACAGCCACATTCCGCGATTTCGAAAGGTGGCGAAGTATTCGCAGCAGGTCGATCTGGTAGCGGATATCGAGATACGACGTGGGCTCGTCGAGCACGAGCACACGCGGATCCTGCGCGATGGCTCGTGCGAGCATGACGCGCTGGCGTTGCCCGTCGCTTATCTGCATGAAGTCGCGCTCGGCGAGCTTTTCCACATGTGCGGTTTTCATGGCCTCGTCGACCCGACTATGGTCGTCGGGCGAGAGTGTGCCCATTCGCCCGGTGTAGGGATGCCTTCCCGCCTCTACGATATCGCGGCAGGTGAGGAGCTCGGTCCGGGGTCGATCTGTCAGCATAACGGCAAGGTTCCTTGCGAACTCCGCCGTCTTCCATCGGGAAATCTCCCGCTCGTCGAGCTCGACCGCGCCGGCAAGCGGTGCCAGATGGCGTGTAATGGTTTTCAAGATAGTCGACTTGCCCGAGCCGTTCGGCCCGATGAGCGCCACGACGTCGCCCGCGCGAACCTCCAGCTCGACGCCTTCGACTACGACCTTCTTGTCGTAGCCCGCCGACAGGTCGCTTATGCGGAAAAGCGGCGCTCCGTCAGCCTGCGTTTTTACCGGGGTTTCGAGGTTCGACTCCCCTCCGAGCGTTTTGGGCCGCGGCACGAATTCCCCCATCTACCTCACCCGCTTCTTCAACATGAGCGCGATAACCACCGGTGCGCCGAAGATGGCGGTGACGGCGCTGATGGAAAGCTCGACGGGAGAGAACAGCGTGCGCGCGATCAAATCGCAGCCCGCGCAGAAGATGGCGCCTCCCAAGAAGCACGCAGGAATCACGCGGATGGGCTTCGACGACTTCAGCGCCGACTTCACGAGATGCGGAACCGCGATGCCTACGAACGACACCGGGCCAGCGAACGCGGTCACGCAGGCGGAGAGCATGCTCGCTAGAAGGACGAGCACCACGCGGAAGCGTGCGACGTTCACGCCGACGCTTTTCGCGTAGGCTTCTCCTAGCTGGAAGGCGGAAAGGGGCTTCGATATCGCGAATACACATGCGCTCACGGCGATCACCACGACCGTGATGACCGCGACGTCGTCCCAGCTCGAACCCGAGAAGCTACCCAAAGACCAGTTGTGCAGGTTCACGATGGACTGGTCGTCGGCGAAGGCGATAAGGAAGTTCGTTGCCGCCGAGCAGATGTATCCCACCATGACGCCCGCCACGATGAGCATGGCCATGGAACTTATGCGCCGTGCGATGAGGAGCACGAAGCCGATGGTGATAAGCGAGCCCAGAAACGCTGCGGCCACCATGGCCGGCGAGGACATGGCCTGGTTCGCGCCCAGAAGTACGATCATCGTAAGTGCGACGACGAACTTTGCGCCCGAGGAGACGCCCAAGATGAACGGGTCGGCGATGGGATTGTTGAAAAACGTCTGCAGCAGGAACCCGGAGAGCGAAAGTGCCCCGCCGAGAAGCACGGCTGAAAGCACGCGCGGCAGGCGAATCTCCCAGATGACTTGGCTTTCCATGGAATTGGCCGCGCCGCCCGAAAGGATGCCGGGGATGTGGTCTGCGGGCACGAGCACGCTCCCGATGCACAGGTTGGCCCCGACGAGCACGATGAGGGCAACAGCGAGCAGCGCCGTCACGACGCGACACCGCGCGGCGCGCCCCGATTCGTCGTATGTCATGGAAAGCCGGCTTCTCATGACGCTAGCCGAGCTTCCTCAGATAATGGAAGTCGCTCGCGTCATCGCCGGTGAACGCCCCGTGCAGCTCGTCGATAATGTCGGCGGTAGAAGTCATCTGCTGGTACATGTCGGCGCTTGTGACCCAGACGTTGCCGTTCTTCACGGCTTTGAACTGCGACAATAGCGCGTTTTTGCCTACGAAGTCGTTCAAGGTGGCAACCGATTCGTCGATGGTGCCGTTGTAGACGATGATGTCGGCATCCTTCGCCGTCGCGTAGAAGCGTTCCATTTCGAGCGTTACTGACGAACCTGACGTCGACGCCGTCTGCGCGTCATCGAGCGCGTAGTTGCCGCCTGCAAGCTCGATCATCTGTGCCACGTAGTCGCCCGCCCGCCGCGTGACGGCGGCCCCGTTCGAGTTAATGTAGAAATACGCCACGGTTTTACCTGACGACGCGAGCCCCGACGTTTGCTCGACGCGGGCCTTCTGCTCGTTGAACAGGTGCGCGGCCTCGTCTTCCTTGTCGAACAGGACGCCGAAAAGCTTAATCCACTCGACGCGCCCGAGTGCTTCGGGCTCGCTCGACGACTGTTCGGTGAGCACGACGAGCCCGAGTTTCTGCAGCTTTTCCTTCACATCGGGTGTGTGGTTGATCATGGTGTTCTCGATGGCGAGCGTGCAGCCCGAGGCCGATATTCGCTCGTAGTCGGGCGCGCTGTACTTGCCGCCGTAGGCGATCGCCCCACTTTCGAGCGCGCTTTTGAAGCCCGCGACCGAGCAATCGTCGGCCTTCGTGCCCGACATGATGATATTGTCGTTCGCATCGAGCGCGTCGACCAGGCACATCGTCGCCGACGACACGAGGTACACCTTGTCGGCGGGGCGCCTTATGACCGCGATGTCGGAGCTCAACCCATCAGGTACCTTCGCATCTTGCGGCACCACGAGGAAGCGCTCCCCGTTCGAAATGCAGATAAGCCGCAGGCCGCCTTCGAACTCGTCGACAGTGAAGTGCTCGGCGTATTCAAGCTGAAGCGTCCCCGTCGGCTTCCAGCCGCAGCCCAAATCGGCGTTGTGGAAGTCGGCCGCGGCGCTTGAAGCCGTTCTCGCAGGGGAGCCGCCGCTTGCTTCGTCGCCCGATTTCTCCTTCATGGTGGATGAGTCGAAGTGGAGCGTGTAGTCGATGGTGTGCGGCGTCGACATGGCGACGGTCTCGGCCGACACGGCGATGTCCTCGTCGAGCGTGACGGGTATCTCGAACGTGGAGTTGCCGCCGTCGTTTATGGGCGCGTAGTCCACGCCGTCGATGGTCATCTTGTCGTAGTTCGAACTCGACCAGGTGACCGTCGCGGTGAAGGTGTCGCCATCCTTCACAATTGTGGTGGGTGAGGCGATGCTTGCGCGCCCTGACCCGCCGGAAAGCGAGACGCTCACAGTGTATTCCTGAGAGCCCGTCGTGGCCCCGGTCGCGTTCGGGCTCGCACTGCACCCCGCGAAGGGAAGCGCGAGCAGGGCGACGAGAACGCAGGCGATCGCGCGCGCCGCGATGCTGTGGCGCTTCCTGTTTTCCCCTTTGGGAAGAATCGACCGCATGGCGTTACTTCAGTGCGTCGGCGCGCAGATCGACGCCGGCGGATTCGAACACGAGCGTGCGGTCGTACCACTGCTCTTTTCTAATACTCCACGCGGCGCAGGCGGTGTCCTCGTCGAGCGCTTCAACGGGCACGTCGTAGGTGTACTTGCCTTCCGCGTTTTCCACATAGGGGATGAAGTCGGCCTCGCTCGCGGCGGCAGCCTCGTCACCCGTGCCCATGAAGAGCTTGCCGTAGCCCGTGCCGGAAAGTGTCATCACGCAGTGCATGGAGCCGTTTTCCACGATGAGCTGGGCGTCCACAATCCTGAACATGTTCGAGCTGGAATCTACGGTGATCGGATAGGTGCCGTCGGCCACCTTGTCGGCGGTGATGGGGGCAGCGCTTGCGCCCTCGGGCGCATCGGCCGCCTGTTCGGTCTTTTCCTGGGAATCGGCATCGCTTGCCTTTGCGCTGTCGATTGAATTTCCGCCGCAGCCGGCGAGCGAGAACGCGAAAAGCGCCGCCGACAGGGCGAAGGCGAGGGTTTTCTTCAACATGGAGGGGTTCCTTTCAATCGCTTCGACCGCCCGCGCCGTGCTGTGGGTGGGCGGGATGCGAATGCAACGGGCATGCGCCGTCAGTCGGGGAAGGCGCATGCCCGTTGCACGGGGACGCGACCGGCGCCCCCGTGCGCGGCGAGTTTACAGCTTGGCGATGGCGTCGTCCACGTGTGAGACGTAGATGTCGTCGACCGCGACGTTCTGTCCCAGACCCTGGAGCAGGCACGTCACTTCGAAGCCGGCGGCCACGAACTTCGCAGCCCAGCTGTCGGGGTCGGTCTCGTCTGCCATGTCGTTGTTCGCGTGGTCGCCCGCGACCACCATGAACGGCGCGAGCACGGCCTTCTTGTAGCCTGCGGCGCTCGCGGCGGCGATAACATCCTCGCAGGTCGGTTCAGCCTCGACGGTGCCGACGAAGAACTGCGTCAAGCCCTCGTTCTTGAACACTTCCTGCATCTTGGCATAGTCGGCGTTGGAATCGGCTTCGGTGCCGTGGCCCATGAGGCACAGCGCCGTCTTGCCGTCGTCGAAGGACGCCATGTTCTCCTTAATGGCTGCGGCCACCTTCTTGTAGTCGTCGTCGGAGGTGAGCAGCGGGTCGCCGAGCGAGATTTTGTCGAACTTGTCGGCGTACTTGTCGAGCTCGTCTTTCACGTCGGTGTATTCCAGGCCACCCATGAGATGCGTCGGCTGCACGACGATTTCCTTCACGCCGTCTTCCACGCAGCGGTCGAGCGCCTCGGTCATGTTGTCGATCGTGATGCCGTCGCGCTTCTTCAGCTTATCGATGATGATCTGCGCGGTGAAGGCGCGGCGGATGTCGTAGTCCTGCCAGTACTTCTCGCGGATAGCGTCTTCGATGGCGCCGATGGTGATGTGGCGCGAGTCGTTGTAGCTCGTGCCGAAGCTCGTGACGAGGATGACCGGCTTCACGGCCTTCTCCTTTTCGCTCGATTTCTCGGAACTCGCGGAGGTGCTGGAGCAGCCCGCGAGCGCGAATCCGGCGAGCGCGACGGCTCCGGTTGCTGCGGCGCCCATGAAGCCGCGGCGTGACATCTGGTCGGACATGGTTTTTCCTTTCCTCGGTTTGCCGGTCCCCCGGCGACAGTTGCTTGTCGGCACAAGCGAAAGAAAAGCGCACCCCTCGGGGTTCACAAGGAGCTAACGCCACGGCGATGCCGTGAGGAAAAGGCGAAGCAGTCTGGCTTGGGGCGCGAGGCAGTTCGCCCGCGCGTCCTATACAGTAATGTCCCTTGCCCAGGATTCCCACCTGGTTCCCTCCGCAAGCCAGCGCGGGCTGTGCGGGCGCCGCGCCGGTCATTTCCTTTTATCCGATTGTCATATGCTCGTTGCCGAAACTTTTACTATGATAGTGGGCACTTGTGAACGTGTCAAAGCCAGGGCGGGCGGCATTGCGCCTCCTGCCTGCGTATTTGCGCCGATTGCCGCTGCGGGCGCCGTGTTTTGCCCGCTGTGCGAAGGGCGGCGTAAACGGTTGCGATGAGAAACGGGAAGGGAAGGCTCGGATGATTCATATCGTTGGCGCAGGCTCGGGCGCCGCCGACCTTATCACGCTGCGCGGGGCGCGCCTTCTGCGCGCGGCCGACGTGGTCGTTTGGGCGGGGAGCCTTGTGAACCCCGAGCTGCTCGCCGATTGCAAGGAATCCTGCGTCGTCTACGACAGCGCGCACATGACCTTGGAGGAAGTGCTCGACGTGATGTGTGCGGCGGATGCGCGGGGCGAGGAAGTGGTGCGCCTGCACACGGGTGACCCGTGCCTATACGGCGCCATCCAGGAGCAGATGGACGCACTCGACGCGCGCGGCGTGGACTACGAGGTGGTGCCCGGCGTGTCGAGCTTTTGCGGTGCCGCGGCGGCGCTTCGCCAGGAATACACGCTGCCGGGAATCAGCCAGTCGGTCGTGATCACGCGGCTTTCCGGGCGCACCCCCATGCCCGCGGGCGAGGGCATGCGCACCATGGCGGAAAGCGGCTCGACTATGGTCATCTTCTTGAGCTCGGGTATGCTCGCCGAGCTTTCCGCCGAGCTTTTGGCCGCTGGCCGCAGCTCCGACGAGCCGGCGGCGCTCGTGTACAAGGCGACCTGGCCTGAGGAGCGCGTGGTGCGCTGCACAGTGGGCACGCTTGCCGATGCGGGTGCGCGAGAGGGCATCGACCGCACGGCGCTCGTGGTGGTGGGCCGCGTGCTCGGAGCTCGCGGCGGGCTTGCGCACGACGGTGCGCAAGCGGAGTCGTACGACCGCAGCAAGCTTTACGACCCTTCGTTTGCCACGGGGTATCGGAAGGCGAGCAGCTAGCGTGGCCTTCGAGCACTACATATATACCGGGACGACCCGCCTGCGCTGCGGCTATACCACGGGGAGCTGCGCCACGCTCGCGGCGAAGGCGGCCTGCGAGATGCTCTTGTCACGAAAGCCCGTCGGCCACGTGTCGATCGTCACCCCCGGCGGGCTGCCCGTCGAGACGGACGTGGTCGATGCATGCATCGGCGAGGGGTGCGCCCAGTGCGCCGTGCAAAAGGACGCAGGCGACGATGCCGATGTGACCGACGGCGTGCTCGTGTACGCGCGCGTGGAACATGCGGGGTCGGTCACGGGCGCTGCGGGCGGCAAGGGCTTGCCCGCGCAGCCGCTTGCGGCGGAGTTCCCG
>URKU01000025.1 GCA_900548515.1 uncultured Collinsella sp.
GAGGTCAGAAGTTCAAATCTTCTAACGCCCACCAAATGTTCGCAGCTCAGAGGCTTAGCCTCTGAGCTGTTTTGTTTTGGTCGCCAAATCGCCGGCAAAAGGTACCTCGCTTCATGAAAGAGCGGTTCTGAACGTCAGTTTAGCCTTGTCATCTCAATCGAGTGGGGGTTGACCATTTTGAACATAACCGTGCATCTCGTTGACGTTTCTGGGATCGATCCCGGCGAGACCGTTGATATGGCATCAATCGCGGGACGTTATGCCTCGCGTGCCTCCAATGGAGATCTCCCCATTGCGTCTCGGAGGGAAGCTGCGGGCGTGGGTCTGCTGCTTCGCGACGCCCTGGGTGTCTTCGACGACACCCAGCTTGCGCGTTCTGCTTTCGGCAAGATCGAGCTTGCGGATGGGGAGGCCCCCTCTATTTCCATTTCACATGGCGGAAGCGTGGCCGTCCTCGCTGTTTCCGATGTTGCTCGGTCGGTCGGAGGACCTATTGGCGTGGATATCGAGGCGGTCGATGAGATTGTACCTATTGCGGTTGAGCGTATGGCGAGCTCAAGGGAACGGGCGTGGATTGACGCTGCGGCAGATTCGCAGGAACGCGCCTTTCGGCTGTGTCGGGTTTGGACGCGTATCGAAGCCGTCCTGAAGGCGGAGGGGTCCGGCTTTTCAATCGATCCCCGCAAAGACGGGTTGCCGAGCGGATGGTTTACTTCCTCGGTGGTGTTTGGCCAGTGTGTCATCTCTTGTGCAGCGCGTTCTATGCCCCATATCGCCATTGAGGAGCATGCCTTTCGGGTAGCATAGTAGCCAATCGCCAACAGGGGAGGCCTTCTATGTCACTGAACGCTAAAAACGATATTGCTTCGCGGATCGAAGGCGCCGTCTTTGAACTTATGGCGACAACGCCTGTGCAATCGATTAAGGTCACCGACGTACTCCGTCTTGCCCATACATCAAAATCAACCTTCTATCGTTGCTACCGCTCTGTCGATGATGTGGTCAAGCGCTTTGAAGATGAGCTGCTCCAGAACATGCAAGACATTAACGACGTTGCCCTTGAGGCTCGTTTTGGTGATGCGCAGCTTGATCCCACGCCCACGATGATCAAGCGCATGGAAATCCTCAAGGCCAATCGCTCGAAAGTCCTGGCGCTTAACAGCGATAACGGTGATCCCGTGTTTGCACACAAGGCAACGATCTTCATGCATGACTATTTTCGCGATCGTTTGCGGTCGACGTTTTCGGATGAGACGGACCTCGATCTGTATCTTGCTTTTGCGCTTGCGGGCCACCATAACCTCATCCAGTATTGGCTCGAAGTCCGGCCTGACCTTGAGGCACGAACCGTTGCCGCCGCGCTCAATCGCATGTTCTACGCACCGCTCTTTGTCGACGATGCATCGCGCCATTGGCATCCGCGGATCCCTGATTTCGATAATACGCTCGGATGAACGGTCGCTATTTACGGGGTAAATGGTTAGATTCATGGCGGTGTCATAATGATTTGCCGAATCCTTGCATTATTGATAAGACCATTTACCTGCTATTTGGAACGCTTTTGCCCTATGGGTCTCAAATGATGGGACACATAGGGCCTTTTTGTCCCATACGTCCTGTCTTGCCCCTCATAAACTAAAGCTACGTTCAAAAGAACCACTGCAGTAGTTCAACGTGTGACGGCACAGAAAAGCCGCGAGCGCTCTCTCACCTTCGCTCGCGGCCGGACTGCGCCATCACTCCGTACACCCTCACATGATTAGGATGTGATATTCAGTGGTTACGCTCGGAAAGAACATGCGCAGCGTCTCGATTGTAGGCGTAGGCTGCACCCCGTTCAAGGATTTTGAGGAGCATCCCGAGACCCAGGGCATTGGCGAGGGCGAGGCGTTTGGCTATGCTGCCCTCGAGGCAATTGCCGATGCCGGTCTTGAGCCCCGCGATATCGACTTTTTCTACCACGGCAGCGCCAATCCGTATCTTGTTGGCGATTGCATTACCCCCAACATGCAGGTTGCCGATTGGTTTGGCGTTCGCGCCAAGGGTTCCGTCCATCATTCCGAGGCTTGCTGCACGGGCTACGTCGCCCTTGAGCAGGCCGTGATGGCAGTCGCCTCCGGTGCCTACGATGTCGTCCTTACGGGTGCCTGCGATTTGGCTTCGACCCTTCCCGTTGAGCACATGCCCTCGCATATTCGCCAGGACTTTACGCTCGACGTCATGATTCCCTCGCTCGATAAGATCTATGACCGCGCGTATGGTCGCCCACTCGATGGTGCCTTTGGCGTGTCGTTCGACAACTGGATCAACGAGTATTCGATGCAGTACGACCTTACTGCCGATCAGATCGATGACGCCCTGAACGGCCTTACCAAGAGCCTTCGCCGCGGTGCCGTCCTGAATCCCCTTGCCTGGTACGAGACCACGGTCGAGGAGGATGCGAAGGCAGCTGGGTTCGATACCGCCGACGAGTATCTCAAGAGCATGTACAACCCGCGCGTTACGCAGTACCTGCGCGTTACCGGCTTTGAGAAGAAGTGCGACGGTGCCGCCGCTGTTGTCGTGATGCCTACGGAGAAGGCCAAGGCCATGGGCGTGCCGTATGCGCCTATCGAGGTGCTGGGTACGGGCGCCTCTGCTGTCGAGGCCGGTCTGCTCCACAACGAGCACTGGGCTACCGAGCTTGCCGCCAAGCAGGTCTATGACCTTACCGGCGTGAGCTCCGACGAGATTGACCTGTTTATGTGCAACGACTTCTTCCTGGCTTCCGAGATTGTCTCGGCTGAGGAGTGCGGCTATATTCCGCGCGGCGAGGCTTGGAAGTACGCGATCGATGGCCGCACCGCTTTTGACGGTGATAAGCCCATCAACCCGCACGGTGGCCGTTGCAACTTCGGTCACGCTCATGGCGCATCCGGCATCGCCGATATCGTCGAGGCCGTCAAGCAGATGCGCGGCGTCGCCGGTGCCACCCAGATGAAGAAGGTTCCCGAGACGGCCTTCCTGCGCGGTTTTGGCGGTTCTCAGAATGTGCGCTGCCAGATTCTTCGTACCGTCGCCTAAGCGACCGCGGTTTTCGATTTCCCATAAGGAGTATTCTCATGCAACTCAAAGATATGGAGCCCGTGGTCAAGAAGTTCTACACGGGTCTTGAAGAGGGCATCTATTGGGCACGTCAGTGCCCCGAGTGCGGAGCCGTCGAGTTTCCGCCCCACCTTGCCTGCAATGCCTGCGGCTACCACAAGACCGATTGGGTCCAGGTTTCCGGTCACGGCCATCTGATCGATTTTACCCTGCCTGGTCCGCAGAACGACAAGCCCTACCTCAAGGAGTATGGCAAGTACGCCTACGGCGCCGTCGATATCGACGAAGGCTCTCAGTACACCTACGTCATCTACGGCATTACCAAGAAGAAGGCCCCCGAGATCCGCGCCAAGCTCATGGCGGGCGAGACCGTGGGCGTCCATGCCAAGGTCATCGACCGACCGGGCTACAAAGAGCTCACGTTCGAGCTTGACGACTAGGCTTTCACCCTTTTAACAATTCGATTCCTCTCTTAGGCCACGGCGGGACCCATGTCTCCAGCCCGCCGTGGCCGCCCCTCTTTTTATCTTAGAAAGGCACCATCATGAACGAAGAACTCACTCAGCAGATCTGCGATTTTGCCAAGTCCGCTTACAACTACGATGGCGATGTGACCCCCGAGACGACGTTTGAGACCCTGGGCAAGGGCTCGATGAAGATGATCGCCCTGACCTCCATGATCGAGAACGAGCTCGATGCCGAGGTCCCCGTTCGCGAGGTCATGGTCATGAAGACCATCGGCGAGCTTATCGAGCGCACTGCCGAAGAGATGGAGTAGCTGCCATGGACCTGATGCAGACCCTGCGCGAGCAGGCTGCCGCCAAGCCTATGCGCGTTGCTTTTCCCGAGGGCGAAAACGAGACCATGATGCAGGCGGTCGCAAAGATCGCCGCCGAGCATCTTGCCGAATGTGTGCTGGTCGGCGACGGCGGTAAGCTCAAGGAGCTTGCCGATGAGCGCGGCATCTCCCTTGACGGCATCGAGATTGTCGATGTGACCGACGAGGAGGCGAACGCCGCCTGCTGCGAGCGCTACCTTTCGCATCCGGATTGCAAGTTTAAGCCCAAGGGCGCCGCGCGCCGTATGACGCGTCCGCTTGAGCGCGCCCTGATTTTGCAGGTGCTCGGCGATGTCGACGTAATGTTCGCCGGCATTGATAACGCCACGGGCGATATTATCCTGGCGGGTCAGACCATCGTCGGCCTTGCCGACGGGGTGGACACCGTGAGCTCGTGCGGTATCGCCGACATTCCCAACTGGAACGGCGGCGAAGGTGGCCTTTTGGCTTTTGGCGATTCCGCCGTTTGCGTCGACCCTACGAGCGAGGAACTTGCCTCGATCGCGATTTCGTCGAGCGAAACGGTGCGCTCGCTGACCGGATGGGATATCCGTTGCGCGCTGCTTTCGCATTCGACTGACGGCTCGATGGATAATGAACTTGTCGACAAAGTGCGCCGTGCTCGTGAGATTGCCAACGATCGCCGTCCCGACCTTGCCATCGACGGTGAGTTCCAGTTTGATTCGGCGATTAACCCCAAGGTTGCGGCCAAGAAGGTACATCGTGAGTCCGCTGTTGCGGGCCAAGCCAACGTGGTCATCTGGCCCGATATCAACGTGGGCAATATCGGCGTCAAGATCATCCAGAATCTGACCGGTGCCAATGCCTACGGCCCCATGCTTCAGGGCTTCAAAAGGATCGTGTGCGATTGCTCGCGCTCTGCGCCCGTCGACGAGATCGTCGGCAACGTGGTGATGAGCTGCGTGCGCGCCCAGGCGCTTAAGGAGGCTTAGGGTATGTCCGATAAAAAGACTCCCTGGCGCGTCCTGGTAATCAACCCAGGTTCCACTTCCACAAAGGTGGGCGTTTTTGAGGGTGACGAGTGCAAGGTCAGCAAGAACGTTGCACACGACGCGAAGGACCTCGCCCAGTTCGATGGGGTTTCGGCTCAGATGCCGTATCGCTGCGATCTGATTCTTGGAGCACTGGATGAGGCGGGCCTGAAGCTCGAGGACTTTGATGCATTTGTCGGTCGCGGCGGCGGCTTGCTTTCGCTGCCCGGCGGCACGTATGCCATCAATGAGGTCATGCTCGAGCATGCCCGCGTCGGTGCGAACGGCATTCAGCACCCGGCGCAGCTGGGTCCCCAGATTGCCCATGAGTTCGCTTCAAAGACGGGCAAGCCCTCTTTTGTGGTGAATCCTCCCGATACCGATGAGCTGTGCGACCTCGCACGTATGACGGGCATTAAGGGCGTGTATCGAAACGTGCACCTGCACGCCCTTAATCTTAAAGAGACCGCCATCCGCCATGCGGCAAAGCTCGGTCGCCCCTATGATGAGTGCAACTTCATCGTTTGCCATATTGGCGGCGGCATCTCTATCTCGGCTCACCTTAAGGGCAAGATGGTCGACGGCAACGACATCGTCGGCGGCGAGGGCCCCATGGCGCCGACGCGCTGTGGCTCGGTCCCCGCAATCGAGGTCGCGAAGTATACGGCGGAACATGGCCTCGACGTCGCCCGCGCCCATTGCATGAAGACCGGTGGCTTCGTTGACCTTTTGGGTACGTCCGATGCCATCGAGGTGTGTGAACGTGCCGCTGCGGGCGATAAGGCTGCAGCACGCGCCTGGGATGCAATGGTTTACCAAATCTGCAAGTGGATTGGCGAGATGGCCTGCGTGCTGAAGGGCGACGTCGACGGCATCTTGCTCGGAGGCGGCATGGTCCACAGCAAGGAGCTCGTTGCTTCGATTGAGGAATGCTGCTCTTGGATCGCTCCCGTATCGGCTTATCCCGGCGAGTTTGAGCTCGAGGCGATGGCGTCTGGCGCCTGCCGCGTGCTCGATGGTGTCGAGGAAGCGCTCGTGTACAGCGGAGAACCCGTGTTCACCGGATTCAACGACTGATAGTGCTGTGTTTGGGGCGGCCGCTGGTGATGCCTGGCCGCTCCGACCCTTTTCTTTAAGTGTAAGGATGGATCATGGATAAAACCAAGATCAAGTACCTGGTGGGCATTTACGCAGCCGCCATGTGCATCATGGGCATGCTCGTGCCCGTCCCTATCGTGGCCTCTGTTGCGGCGGCATTTCCCAACGAAAACATCGCTGCCGTCCAGATGATCATCGGCATCATCCCGTTGATGATGGCGTTGTCCGCCATGCTCGTCTCTTCACAGCTTGCCTCTCGCGTGTCCAAGAAGAAGACGACGCTCGTCGGTCACATTATCGTGATGCTGGCAGGCGCCTCGGTGCTGGTGTTCCACGACTCGCTCGGCCAAGTCTTGGCGGCTTCTGCTGTCATGGGCCTTGGTCTCGGCGCCGTGCAGAATTCAACGGACGCTCTTATTGCGGATTACTTTGGCGGAAAGCAGCGCTCGTTCGTCATGGGCATCTACTCCACTTTTGTTGCACTGGGCGGCATTATCTGGACGATGGTTTCCGGCATCTTGGGTTCTGCCGAGTGGTTCCACAGCTATGCGGCGTACTTCATCATGATCATTTTCATCGTGATCGAGGCTGTTTGCCTTCCCGAGGGTCATCTTGAGCCCAAGCGCAAGGTCAACGTGTTTGCCAATATGCCTAAAGAGGTCGCGATTATCACGCTCATGAGCTTTGTGTTCGTACTCACGTTCCAGCTCTTCAGCTCCAACGTTTCGCTGCTTGTTGTGGGTCGCGGCTTTGGCGGTACCGTGGAGGCCGGTCTTGCCTCTACCGTTATGACCGTTGCCGGTATTGCGGCTGGTCTTTTGGTCGGTCCGTTGTTTGCCAAGTTCAAGAACCTGGCTATGCCGATCGCATGGGCCGTGACGCTCGTTGGCCTGGGCCTGACGCTGGTTGCGCCCGCCTTTATGGTGCTGTGCGTTGCGGGCTTTGTCGTTGCGCTGGGCAAGGAGACCTATGTGCCGCTGGAGGGCAATTTTGCCGCCGGCAACTCTGCCCCCGAGGGACGTGCGTTTAACCTTGCCATTGGCATGGCAGGCATCAACTTTGGCATGGCACTGTCTCCCATTGTGTTTGAGGCCGTGACGTCGCCGTTTGGTGCGACGATTGACCAGAAGTTCATCGCCGGCATGATCGTCTGTGCGGCTTGTGTCGTCTTTGGCGCCATTAAGTATCGCAAACTCACCCCGGCCCAGCTTGCCGAGGCCGAGAAGATGGCGACCGGCGGCGAGGCGGAGTAGCCGCTCGAGTAGTTGCTTTGCCGCACATCATGGTTTATCGGGGCCGCCGACATATGCCGGCGGCCCTCTCTTTATCAATGACTTTGAAAGGCTTACAGCTATGAAGTTACCTGTCAGGCGCGTTATCGGTATTCTCAACGGCTTCTTTAACCCGCTATTGCTCTGCGCGTTTCTCCCCATCATTGAGGGGGCGCCTGGCTTGGATCTGACGGGCCCCACGGGCTTTTGGGGACAACTCATCGTGGCCACGGTGATCGCCGAGGTTCTGAGCGCACTCCCGCTGTTTGGCAAAACGGTTGGTATGTGCCTGGACTTTTTTGGTTTTGAGCAGGGGAGTGCATCACACAAGATCGCCGGTACGGTCATCGGTGCCACGCTCCTTTTTATGGTGATCGGTTTTGGCGAGATTGCCTTCCAAGGAGGATTCGGAACGATTGAAGGCCGTACATTCTTCGCGCGTTGGGCCGGCCTCGTCACAAAGGGATGGGCCTTTGTGGTTATCGCCGGCGTGCTGCTCGATCCCTTTACAGCGGCTCTCGGCCGCATGATAGTTCGCGAAGAGAAGTAATAGATCCTCGCCTATCGAATGCCGGCGGACGGGGCGCCAGGGCTGTAGTCTTCCGAGCGTTTACAGTCCTGTCGCTCCGTCCGCCGACATTCGACCGCAACATGTTGGTCAAGCATAATCTTTTGGATTCTTTTGGCGTGAGCGGCTTGGTTTTGGTAGGATTTGTCAGCGGCTTGACTAAGGGGGTTTTATAACTGCCATGCAGGTAGCCGTGTTGGTAACGTTTTACCGACTTGTCAAATACCCCTCATTTTTAATGCGTCTGCAAAATGACCAATTGCTTTGACCTGCTGAAACACTATATGTTGTGTTTGACCTAAAAAAAGAATACAGGATATAGATGCCTCTTTGTCGTATGATAGATGGCGGACAGAGAACGAAGACCTTAACTGCCTCTTTTGAACGTGTCCTTGAACCGCTTGATCGGCTCCTGGGAATGTCCGCATGGAGGCTTATGGTTTATCGAGAACACAGATTGCGCGACGGCGCCGCAAGACAGGGACAGGCCCTGCCGGGCATCGTTTGGCTCTGAAGCGCAATGAGACTACGACGCGAAAGAGGCAAGAGGATGAAGATCATCAAGCGCAGCGGCACCGAGGTTGTCTTTGACATCGATAAGATCGTCAATGCCATCCGCGCCGCCAACTTGGAGGTCGAGGAGAGCTCTCGTCTAACCGACCGCCAGGTGGTTTACGCGGCACAAAACGTCGCCGAGGCATGCGAGAACGCGGGCCACACCGTTTCGGTCGAGGAGATCCAGGATTTGGTCGAGGACGAGATCATGCGTCTCGACTGCTACGAGGTTGCTCGCCACTACATCATCTATCGCTATGTTCAGAGCCTGAAGCGCCAGAAGAACACGACCGACGACAAGATTCTGTCGCTGATCGAGTGCAATAACGAAGAGGTCAAGCAGGAGAACTCTAACAAGAACCCGACCGTCAATTCCGTCCAGCGTGACTATATGGCCGGCGAGATTTCCAAGGACCTGACTCAGCGTGTGCTGCTGCCCCAGGAGATCGTGGATGCCCACAATGAGGGCCTGATCCACTTCCACGATTCCGACTACTTTGCCCAGCACATGCATAACTGCGACCTGGTGAACCTGGAGGACATGCTCCAGAACGGCACCGTTATCTCGGGCACGCTGATCGAGAAGCCGCACAGCTTCTCGACTGCCTGCAACATCGCGACGCAGATTATCGCCCAGGTTGCTTCCTCCCAGTACGGCGGCCAGTCTATCTCGCTGACCCATCTTGCCCCCTTTGTTGAGGTGAGCCGTCAGAAGATTCGCGGCGAGGTTGCCCGCGAGCTCGATGAGCTTGGCGTCTCTGCGTCTGCCGAGAAGGTTCGCGAAGTCGTTGAGGACCGTCTGCGTGACGAGATCCGTCGCGGCGTCCAGACGATTCAGTATCAGGTCGTGACCCTTATGACCACGAATGGCCAGGCGCCGTTCGTGACGGTCTTTATGTATCTTAACGAGGCCCGTACGCCCCAGGAGAAGCACGACCTTGCCATGATCGTGGAGGAGACGCTTCGCCAGCGCTACGAGGGCGTTAAGAACGAGGCCGGCGTTTGGATTACCCCGGCATTCCCCAAGCTTATCTATGTACTCGAGGACGATAACGTTCACGAGGATTCCCCGTACTTCTACCTGACCCAGCTGGCTGCCAAGTGCACCGCCAAGCGCATGGTGCCCGATTACATCTCCGAGAAGAAGATGCGCGAGCTCAAGCTGTCGAAGGGCGAGACCGCCGGCAACGGCGACTGCTACACCTGCATGGGTTGCCGCAGCTTCCTGACGCCCGACCGTTCGGGCAACGGCTTTAACAATGTTGCCAACGCGCTGAACTACGACCCGAACAAGCCCAAGTACTATGGTCGCTTTAACCAGGGCGTTGTGACCATCAACCTGCCTGATGTCGCGCTGAGCTCGCATCAGGACATGGACAAGTTCTGGAAGATCTTCGACGAGCGCCTTGAGCTTTGCCATCGTGCCCTGCTGTGCCGTCATGAGCGCCTGATGGGTACGCTTTCGGATGCCGCACCGATTCTGTGGCAGTACGGCGCCCTGGCGCGTCTGAAGAAGGGCGAGACGATCGATAAGCTGCTCGTGGGCGGATACTCCACCATCAGCTTGGGCTATGCCGGCCTGTATGAATGCGTCAAGTACATGACGGGCCACAGCCACACCGAGAAGGAAGGCACGCCGTTTGCCATGGCCGTCATGCAGCGCATGAACGACAAGTGCGCCGAGTGGAAGGCCGAAAGCGATATCGACTTCTCGCTGTACGGCACGCCGTTGGAGTCGACGACCTACAAGTTCGCCAAGTGCCTGCAGCGCCGTTTTGGCATTATCCCGGGCGTTACGGACAAGGGCTACATTACTAACAGCTATCACGTTCATGTGTCCGAGGAGATTGATGCTTTCGATAAGCTCAAGTTCGAGGGTATGTTCCAGCAGCTTTCGCCGGGCGGCGCCATCTCCTACGTTGAGGTTCCCAACATGCAGGACAACCTCAAGGCTGTCATTCGCGTGATGCAGTACATCTACGACAACATCATGTACGCCGAGCTCAACACCAAGAGCGACTACTGCCAGGTGTGCGGCTACGACGGTGAGATCAAGATTGTCGAGGATGACGGCAAGCTGGTGTGGGAGTGCCCCAACTGCGGCAACCGCGATCAGGAGAAGATGAACGTCGCCCGTCGTACGTGCGGCTACATCGGTACCCAATTCTGGAACCAGGGTCGAACCGAGGAGATCCGCGACCGCGTGCTGCATCTCTAATAACCATCCCAGGCCGCCCCGTAGCGAGGCCCCGGACCTTTACTCGCTATTTCGGACAGTCCTGGCTCACGACGGAGGCGCCACTGGCGCCTCCTGTTCGTGCGGAACTCATATCGAGCAAAGGTCCGGGGCCTCGCTACGGGGCGGCCAAGTTGACGTAGCTGAGATGCAGCGCGCAGTCTGCTCACTCCTCGAAGTTCTTAGCGGAAATGAGTCGACTTGCAATAACGGTTTGCTTGCAGCAACGATTGAGCTGCAACAAATTTTTTATTGGACCTCGAACCCTATACTCGATGTTCGCTTCGTTCATTGAGTGTCGCTCGCGAGGGGTCTGGAGTATATCGTTCCGCCCGCAGTTTCGCAGGCCAAAGGCCGAGAATGTTTGAGGACGGAATGATATACTCCAGACCCCCAGGAAGGTTACTTATGAACTACGCGAACATTAAGTATTTCGACATTGCTGATGGGGAAGGCGTTCGTACTTCTCTGTTTGTGAGTGGGTGCCGTCGTGGGTGCAAGAATTGCTTTAACTCCGTTGCGTGGGACTTTGCTGCGGGTGAGCTCTTCGATCGTGCTGTCGAGGACAAGATTATCGAGAGTCTCGATCATCCCTTTATTGACGGTCTGACGATTTTGGGCGGCGAGCCTATGGAGCCCGAGAATCAGGTGGGGCTCGTTGACTTTGTCGAGCGTGTTCGCGCTGCCTATCCTGAAGAGTCGGGGAAGACTATTTGGTGCTTTACCGGCGATGTACTCGAGGAGCTTATGCCGGGCGGCCGCCACCATACCGAGGTCACGGACCGCATCCTTGCCTGTCTTGATATGTTGGTGGACGGTCCGTTTGTTCAGGATCTGTACGATATCTCACTGCGCTTTAGGGGCTCGAGTAACCAGCGTGTGATCGATATGAACGCTACGCGCGACCGTGCTGAGCGCGAGGGTGTTGCGCTTTGTGATGCGGTTGAACTTTGGCGGGACGATCCAGTCTATTCGACCCATACTATGTAGCTTGTGGCCGATGCCAAAGGGCGTGGTACCATAGCGCGAACGCAAAATCGGAAAAGTGAGGCCCAGATGATCGATCAGGAAAAAGTCGAGGCCGCCATTAAGCTGTTGCTTGAGGGCATAGGCGAGGACCCAACTCGTGAGGGCCTGCTGGAGACCCCGGCGCGCGTTGCCCGTATGTATGGTGAGATCGCCGGCGGTATGGACCAGAGTGCCGAGGAGCACCTGTCCAAAACCTTTGCCGTCGCTTCGAACGATTTGGTTATCGAGCGCGACATCACGTTTTACTCGCTGTGCGAGCATCATCTGCTGCCGTTTTATGGCAAGGCCGCCATTGGTTATATCCCCAACGGCCGTGTCGCAGGGCTCTCTAAGCTTGCCCGCACGGTTGAGGTCTACGCCCGTCGTCTGCAGCTGCAGGAGCAGCTGTGCGCACAGGTTGCCGATGCCCTCATGGAGTATCTCGCTCCCCAGGGAGCGATTGTGCTCATGGAGGCTGAGCATATGTGCATGACCATGCGCGGCGTGCAAAAGCCTGGCACCAAGACCGTGACGCTCGCTCGCCGCGGCGTCTTTGAGACCGATCCGTCGCTCGAGGAGCGGTTCTTTAGGATGCTGGGCCGTTAGCATGAGGGTCGTCAACGACTTTACATCGAAGACCGATGAGGGGACGCCGCGTCGCGGCTTCATGGCTTCGGGCCTGGCCCCCTTTGATGCCATGCCTCGCATTGATTACATTTGTGCCAACGGGCTGTTTCGGCGGCACCTGGGCAACATTGCGCAGTTGGAATCGGGGCGCATCTTCTGCCGCCACGGTATTGACCATCTGCTCGATGTCGCTCGCATTATGTGGATCAAGAATCTCGAGGAACAGCTCGAATTTGACCGCGAGGTCATCTACGCCACGGCACTTCTTCACGATATCGGCAAAGATGAACAGTATGAATCGGGTATATCCCATGATGTTGCAAGCGAACGCGTCGCTGATGCGATTCTCGGCGGCATGCCCGATGATGTGGCGTTTGAGCCGGCCGATGCCGCAGCCATTAAGACGGCCATTCTGGGCCATCGAAAGCTGCGCGTGAACAGCCAACCGCTTGAGCGTCTGCTCTATGCGGCCGATAAAGCGTCGCGCGCCTGCTTTGCATGCCCCGCGCGCAATGCTTGCAACTGGAGCGATGATAAAAAGAACCTGTCGATTCGCGTGTAGTTAGTTTGCGCGGTCGGGGTTCTAAACGAAGGAGACGATCGCGATGAGCAATAAGAAACTGCCCGAGAATGCAACCAAGACTGAAGGTGCCGAGCTCGCCCGCCGTGGAAGGGGCGAAATATCCACCGCAACGGCGGTACCCCACGTGAGCTATGACGATCTGCGCCATGCCGACCGCATCACCGTTGAAGGTCTTGAGGTTTTTGCTAACCACGGCGTATATCCCGAAGAGAACGCGCTGGGCCAGAAGTTCATCGTGTCCCTGGTGCTCTATGCCGACCTGCGTGCAGCGGGGGAGCACGATAACCTGGACGCCTCGATTGACTACGGCTCGGTATGCCACGATGTCGATGGCTATCTGCGCGAGCATACGTTTAAGCTCATCGAGGCTGCAGCCGAGGGCGTGGCCCAGATGCTGCTACGTCGTTACCCCCTGCTGCTTGGCGTGCGCGTTAAGCTCGATAAGCCTTGGGCGCCCGTCGGTCTTCCCCTGGCAAGCTGCGGTGTCGAGATCGAGCGTGTGCGCTAACCGGTTCTAATACGTCTCTATGGGTGGCTGCTTGAGTCGCTGAGAAAGTGCTCTATTGTTGGGGCAGTATGTGTCGAGCAGGACGTGGAACCGCTGGTTGTGGCTTGGCTCGAGCAAGTGGACGAGCTCGTGGGCGACAACCATGTCGAGGCATTCGATGGGATAGGCGGCAAGTTCGCGTGCGATGCGAATGGCTCCGGTCTTGGGCGTGCATGATCCCCAACGCGTTTTCATGCTGCGTACGGAAACGCGGGATACGGCGACACCCATTGCGATTTCGTATGCGTGCACCATATCGCGCAGTGCCGATGTGACCTCGGACGTATAGAGCTGGTCAATATGGGCTTGGATCTCACTGGGCGTTAAGCCGTCGAGGGTCGCGTTCCACTTGGCCTGCGGACGTCCGTTTGGCTCGTCGGTACCCATAAAACTTGCGAAGGTAGCCTGCTTGGGCCGCGGTGCGGGTGATGCAAAGTTATGATCGAGTGCATCCTGTACCGTGATGGGCTTGCCCCAAAGTGCAATGATGGACGAGGGACTGAGCGGCTCTCGCGCCGTCGCCTGACGTTGCTCGCGCTGGGCACGTCGGCTGATAATCCAGGCGCTGTTGCGCTTCACAAACGCTTCAATACGCTCGCGGCTGGCGCCAAGTGGTGCGCTGGCGTGGACCTCGCCGCTCGATGTGACGCGTAGGTTGAAGTTCTTGACGCACTTTTTGGTAACGACGACGGGGATGGGCGTCCCATCCGGTCGGGATACGGAAATCGTAAACTGCTGCGTCAAAAGCGGTCCTTCAGATTGGGGACGGGCCGGTATGTCGACCGTTCGGCATGTCGGCTCGCTCAGGGGATGTGAAATTAATAACGCTCGAAGAAGGCAAGGGCATTATCGCTGCAGAGCTTCTGCATCACGGTCTTGCCAAAGTGCTTGGAGAGCATGTTCTGGAACTCGGGCATCTTGCTGGCATCGGAGAGGAAAGCGGGCACCGTGGCACCGTCCCAGTCGCCGCCGAGCGCGATGACGTCCTCGCCGCCCAGGTCGAGCCAGTGCTCGATATGTGCCGCCAGCTGGTCGAAGGTGACGTCTGCGGCGGTCTTGTCGGTTGCGTCGTTGGAAAGGAACTCGCTGCAGTAGTTGAGGCCGACGATACCGCCCATGTCGCGAATGGTGCGGAACTGGTCGTCGGTAAGGTTGCGTTTGACGCCGCAAACCGCACGGGAGTTGGAGTGGCTGGCGACGAAGGGACGTGTGGCGTGGGCGACAACCTCGTCAAAGCACTCATCGTTGAGGTGGGAGACGTCAAGCACCATGCCGGCGTGCTCCATCTGCGTAAGTGCCTCGATGCCGGCGGCGGTGAGGCCGGCGTGGGTATCGTGTCCGCTCGCGAGCGGTCCCTGCGCATTCCAGCTGAGCGATGACATGAGTACGCCCAAGCTCTTGAGCACCTCGATCAACGCGGGGTCCTCGGCAAAGAACGTGGCGTTTTCGATGGTGTGGATGCAGGCGACCTTGCCGTCTTTGAGCGCGGGGCGAATGTCTGCCGCGCTGCGTACGTTGACCATGCGGTCGTGGTTGAGCATTGCCTGGCCGCTCATATGCGCCATGATCTGCGCCTGGAAGCGCGCGGCGTGGGCGGTGGGAATCTCATCGGGGACAAACGTGGCGAAGCACTGTGCCCATGGCGTGTTGCCGATCTTTGCGAGCGAGATGGCGCAGGCGTTGCCCTCGATGAGGTCGAAATCTTGCGGATGCGTTTCGTCGCCGGGGAAATAACCGTCGGTGCCGGCGGTAAAGCGCAGGTCGAGATCGAGCGTGGCCCAGCCGATGCGGTCGGCGGTGTCGCAGTGTAGGTCAAATACGGGATATGCCATGGTTCCTCCGGTTGCAGCGTTTCTTTGCAAACTGTCATTGAATTGTATGACTAGGGTATAGTTAGCGCCATATGTTCACGGCGGCCCGCGTTGTGCGCCGCCCTTATCACGGAGGTTACCATGTCCAACCAGGGCAAGAAGGTCAAGACTCATTATCGCGGCACGCTCGACGACGGCACGCAGTTCGATAGCTCCTACGATCGCGGCGAGCCGCTGGAGTTCACCTGCGGCGCCGGTCAGATGATCAAGGGCTTCGACGCCGCTGTTGTCGACATGCAGGTGGGCGAGAAGAAGACCGTGCACATTCCTGCTGCCGATGCCTACGGCGAGCACAATCCCGAGATGGTTATTACCTTCCCGGCCGAGCAGGTTCCCAACATCGAGCAGATCGAGAAGGGCATGAAGCTCTTCCTGTCCACGCCGAGCGGCATGCCCGTCCCCGCCGTCGTCATCGACGTAACGCCCGAGGCCGTGACGCTCGATGCCAACCACGAGCTTGCCGGCAAGGACCTCAACTTTGATATCGAGCTCGTCGAGGTCGAGGACTAGGCTATGCCTGTGAATCTGGTTTCGACAGCGTGTCTCGGAAATCTCAACGACCCGTCCTATGAGCTTTTGCTTCGCCGGGAGCTGGGCGGTGTCTTTGAGGTCGATGAGCTACTACTCGATTGGGACCAGGCCGATGCCCGCACATTTGTGGGCGTGACGGAGCTGGGGCGTACGGTCGATATTCGGCTGGGCGCTGCCGATGGCGATCGCCTTGCCGATGGCGATGTGCTCGCCATCGACCGTTCGGGCATGGTGCCCGTGGCGGTTGTCGTGCGCCTGCGCAGTGCCGAGGTTTATTTGGTCGAAGTCGACCGCATGGACCCGATTGCGCTCGCGCATGCGTGCTGGGAGATCGGCAATATGCACGCGCCGCTTTTCCGAGGCGATTCGGACGAGTATACCGTGCGCATGTATACGCCGGTGCAGCCTGTTTTGGGCCGCATG
The DNA here is from genome assembly GCA_900548515.1 of uncultured Collinsella sp. GTDB lineage: Bacteria > Actinomycetota > Coriobacteriia > Coriobacteriales > Coriobacteriaceae > Collinsella. Next base: position 16,233 of record URKU01000025.1, read on the forward strand.
CTCCGGGGCGTCGAGGGCGTTTGGCTCTCGGTGGTTACCCGTGAACTCGATGCGGACCGGCGCTTTGCGTCGAGTGCGGCGGATGCCGTTGTGAGTATGGCTCCCGACTTTACGATCGTAAAAAAGGCGCGCGGTTAACGTGCGTATGAGTAAGACGGACTTTGAGAGGCAGCTATTCAAAGTCCGTCTTACTGTTGATGAGGTGCTTTGGGGGGAAAGCATATGGGTCTTGAGGGAATCAAGCTGATTGCATGCGATTTGGACGGCACGTTGCTGCATCGGGGGGAGCGCGAGCCGCGTTCCGAGGCCTTTGAGCTCATCGATGAACTGCATCGTCGCGGTATCGTGTTTATGCCGGCGAGCGGTCGTCAATATGCGAGCTTGCGCTATCTGTTTACCCCGGTGGCCGATGAGCTCGCCTATGTATGCGAGAACGGAGCCCTGGTGATGAGCGAGGGGCGTGCCGTTGTCAAGCGCTCCATGGAGCGTAGTCTTGCTATGGATATCGCGAATGCCGTGGTTGCGTATCCCCATGCCGACGTGACCCTTTCGTGTGAGGGACACCTCTACACCATGAGCGGTAACGATGCGTTCGTCGACCATTTGCGCTATGAGGTCCACTGCGATGTGGCGGTGGTCGACCGCCCCGAGGACATCGACGAGGACGTCATTAAGATCGCCTTCCAGACGCCCGAGGTGGATCAGCCGGCGGCCCTGGAGTATTTCGAGCGCCTCTTTAGCGACCGTGTTGACGTGATGACGTCGGGAACCGAATGGACGGACTTTATCGGTTTCGGTTCGGGCAAGGGCTCCGCGCTTGCCGACTACGGTCGTGCCCTGGGTATTTCGCCCGATGAGATGATGGCGTTTGGCGATAACGAAAACGACCGCGACATGCTCAACGTCGTGGGCCATCCCTATCTGATGGAGAGCTGCAACCCCTCTATGCGTGGCATCAACGACCGCGTCCGCTACGTGCGCACGGTCGAAGAAGAACTGCGTCGTCTACTTGCCGAGTAGGCATGCCCCAAACATCTACCGGCAGTCGGGGCAGAGACCCTCGAAGATGGTGTAGTGCGACGTGACGTGCCAACCGATTTGCTCGGACGCCTTGGTGTCGAGTTGGGCATCGAAGGGGAGCGGTACATCGATGACGCGGCTGCACGAGGTGCAGATGATATGCGCATGCGGCTCGATCGTGCGATCGAAGCGGCTGCCGCCTGGTGTCTTGATGGAGAGAATCTCGCCGGCGTCGGCCAAGAGATTGAGGTTGCGGTAGACCGTGCCACGGCTGATTTTGTCATCCTGTGCGCGCACGACGTTGTAGATTTCGTCGGCGGTGGGATGGTTGTAGCTTTGGCGCACGGCGTCAAGAACCAGCTTTCGCTGCCTGGTATTCCTTCTTTGCACCGCCATGCGCCTCGCCTCTTTTCTATCAACGGTCGTAGGTAAATGATACCGTATTTAGCACACAATACTAATAACGAGGAATGAAACTGTCTTCATTGGCAAGTGGGGCTTGGGCCTGGGCTTCTACGAGGCGAAAACGCGTTCCCATGCGCTCGTAGGAGGCATGAAGCGCCTCGAGATGAGATAGGATGTTTGCCGGAGCTCCCTGTATCTCCATCTCGACCGAGCCGTCTTCCATGTTGCGCACCCAGCCGGTGAGTGCGTGTGCCTGCGCGAGGTTGGTGTTGGTAAAGCGAAAACCAACGCCCTGGACTTGCCCCGCCCAGCGCAGGAAATAGCGCAGGGGAGTGTCTTGAGTGGCCTCGTCGCTTGCGAGCACAGTAAGCCTGCGGCGCAACTCGAGCTCAATGTTTGATGGTTTTTGAGGCTCTCGACTGCCGCCGGTGACGCTGGAGAAGAACGCATCGAAGAAGCCCATCGCTAGGCCTGCTTGCCTGCGTCGGACGGGAAGGTAATGCCGGCCTGCTGGCGCACGGCATCCATGATGCGCAATGAGACGAGCGTGACATCGCGGTAGTGGCCAAGTTCGTGACGTCCCGCCGGGGTCTCCCAAATCTCTTCCTTAACGTTATCGATGCCGCCGATGGCGGTGATAAAGTCTGTGAGTTCGTATTCCATAGTGTTGCTCGATTTGGGCAGGTCGAGCACGCGGCCGTTGTCGCCCTGTTCGCGCGGTGCCTCGGTCGCCGAGCCGCGTACGACATCGCCGCGATAGTCGATGCGGACGTTGCGGGGCGTGGACAGATGGTCGATCTGAATAGTGCCACGCTCGCCTTCGATCTGCGAGGGCAGCAGGTCATTCGTTATTTTGGAGTGCGCGAGCTCGACGGAGATACGGCCACCGCCGTAGCTGGCGAGGATGGAACCGCAGCCGTCGATGGGGCCGTGCGTGAGCTGTCGCGTGGCGGGGTCGAGCAGAGTAGCCATGCTCGTAAGGCCGGAGGGCATGCCGAAAATCTCGACCATGGGCTCGACGGTGTAGACGCCAATGTCCATGAGGGAACCCGATGCCATATTGCAGTCGAAGATATTGGTGGCGCGTCCCGCGAGAATCTCGTTGTAGCGCGAGGAATATTTGCCAAAGCGCAATGAGGCGCGGCGGATGGGGGCGATCTCGCCCATGGCGTCCTCGATGGCGTGGAAGGCGGGGTCGTGGAGGGGACGCATGGCCTCGAGGGCCACGACACCTGCTGCCTCGGCAGCGCGGAAGACTTCCAGCGCCTGCGCTTCGGTGGCGCAGAAGGGCTTTTCGACGATGACGTGCTTGCCACCGGCGATGCAGGCAAGGGCCTGCTCGTAGTGAAGTGCGTTAGGGCTGCCGATATAGACGGCGTCGACGTCGGCGGCTGCCGCGAGCTCATCGAGTGAAGTAAAGTTTCGCTCGCCACCGCGCTCGGCGGTAAAGGCGGCACCGCGATTGGCATCGCGTGAAAGCGTGCCCACAAACGCGGCTTGGTCGTTGGCGTTGACGACTTGGATAAAGTCGTCGGTGATCATGGATGTGCCGATGGTCGCGATGCGCAGCATACGTCCCCCTTGCGTTGTTTGGTCTACAGGATGAGTGTAGCGCGTGGGGATATAAAGCTGCGCGAAAACGCTATTACAGGTCGCTCTCGTTAAAGCCGGCGTCGATATCGAGGTTGCTGCCGTCGGCCGCCGTGGTGGCGAGCTCATCGCAGCGCTCGTTGAGCTCGTGACCGGCGTGACCCTTAACCCAGATGAACTCAACCTTGTGCTTGCTTTTGGCGGTGAGTAGGCGCTCCCACAGGTCGCGGTTCTTGACGGGTTGCTTGTTGGCGGTTTTCCATCCGCGCTTTTTCCAGCCGTCGATCCAGTGCTTGTTAAAGGCGTTGACGACGTACTGCGAATCGGAATGGACTTCGACCTCGCAAGGGCGGTTGAGCGCCTCGAGCGCCACGATGACCGCCATGAGTTCCATGCGGTTGTTGGTGGTCTTGGCGTAGCCGCGCGAAAGCTCGGAGGTGAAGGTCTTGCCGGCGGGGTTGGTGTATTTGAGCACGGCGCCGTAGCCGCCGCGTCCCGGATTTGATCGGGCCGAGCCGTCGGTGTAGATGATGACCTTCACGGGCTTCCTTTCGTTGAGTGCATTTCATGTGAGTGACCATTGTAGCGCCATGCCCGCCGGGGGCCAGCAATCTACGATTTCTACCCCGTCTTCCGACTGTTAGTTGGCATGGATGATGCGGTTGAGCTCGTCGAGGTATTGCTGCAGCAGGGGAGAGGGCCTGCGCTCGTCGTGCATGATGTAGCCTACGTGCATCGTCGGGGCGTCTGCTAGCGGGATCGATGCCATGCCCCATTGCATTTCATTGGAGAGGACACCGGTCGACAGGGTGTAACCGTTCGACGTGATAAGTAAGTTAGTAAGTGTTCCGCGGTCTGAGATTCGTATGTTGCGGTCGCAAGGGATATAGCTAAAAGGTTCCTCGGCGTAATAGAAGGAGTTTGAGGTTCCCTGCTCAAAGCTGTAGCGCGTATAGGGCGTGAGGTCGGCAAGGGACAGCTGCGGGCGGCGTGCGAGCGGGTGGCGCTCGCTAACGAAGACGTGGACCGTCGCGTCGAATAGGGGATGGAAGCTTGCACGGGCATCGGCGAAGGCCTTCTGCAGAACGCGGGCGTTAAAGTCATCCAGATACAGAATGCCGATATCGCTGCGAAACGCACGGACGTCATCGATGATCTGCGATGTGGTGGTCTCGCGCATGATGAACTCGAACTTGCTGTCGCGGCAGCGCTCGACGACGTTGACAAAGGCCTCGACCGAAAAGGCGTAGTGCTGGGCGGAAATGGCGAGGCGGGCTTGCGGGGTGCCACCGTCCTCGTAGCGTGCCTCGAGCATGTCGGCCTGCTCTACGACCTGACGCGCATAGCCCAAAAGCTCGGTGCCGTCGTTGGTGAGCGTGACGCCGCGGCTGGAGCGCGTAAAGATCTCCAGATGGAGCTCTTGTTCTAGGCTTTTGATGGCGTTTGAGATGTTGGACTGAGCGGTATAGAGGCGCTGAGCTGCGGCGTTGATTGAGCCGGACTCTGCCACGGCGATAAGAAAACGAAGCTGCTGGAGGGTCATCGGTGCCCGTCCTTTCGATAGCTATCTAAAAAACCGATAACAGGTTAGCGCTTTTAAGTGATTGACCGAGGGAGACAATGCTCGTACTATTCAAAACACACAAAGGCGGTAGGTAATTAAGCCAACTACGGAACCGGGACGCGAAAGGAGGCCCGCATATGAATTGCTTACCAAGACGAATGCCGGGCTCCTGTTTGCGCCCGTCGGCGTGATCAGGAGACAGCGACTTACTTCTCTCTTTTTATTTACTTTCGTTCGATCAAGGAGATCATCATGAGCCAGTTCATCAACAACCCCGAGCACACCTTTGGTTTCGATACCCTGCAGCTGCACGTTGGCCAGGAGAGCGCCGATCCCGCATCCGACTCCCGTGCCGTGCCTATCTACCAGACCACGAGCTATGTGTTCCGCAACTCCCAGCACGCCGCCGACCGCTTTGGTCTTGCCGACGCCGGTAACATCTACGGTCGTCTGACTAACTCCACCCAGGGCGTCTTCGAGGACCGTATCGCCGCACTCGAGGGTGGCGTGGCCGGTCTTGCCGTCGCCTCCGGCGCTGCTGCCATCACCTATACCTTGCAGGCTCTTGCCCAGGCCGGTGACCACGTGGTGGCTCAGAAGACCATCTACGGTGGCTCCTACAACCTGCTGGAGCATACGCTCTCCCAGTTTGGCGTCGAGACCACGTTTGTCGATGCTCATAACCTGGAAGAGGTTGAGGGTGCCATCAAGGACAACACCACGGTCATCTACCTCGAGACGCTCGGCAACCCCAACTCTGACATCCCCAACATCGACGCCATCTCCGAGATCGCCAAGAAGCACGGTCTGCCGGTCGTCGTCGATAACACCTTCGGCACCCCGTATCTGTTCCGTCCGCTGGAGCACGGCGCCAACATCGTCGTTCACTCCGCAACCAAGTTCATCGGCGGCCACGGCACCTCGCTGGGCGGTGTGATCGTCGACGGCGGTAACTTCGATTGGAAGGCGAGCGGAAAGTACGCCCAGATTGCTGAGCCCAACCCCTCCTACCATGGTGTTTCGTTTGCCGAGGCTGCCGGTCCCGCCGCCTTCGCAACCTATGTCCGCGCCATCCTGCTGCGCGACGAGGGTGCCTGCATCAGCCCGTTCAACGCTTGGATCTTGCTCCAGGGCACTGAGACGCTTTCGCTGCGCGTTGACCGCCATGTCGAGAACACCAAGAAGGTCGTTGAGTTCCTTGCCGGCGACAGCCACGTTGCCAAGGTGAACCACCCGAGCCTGCCTGAGCACCCCGATCACGAGCTCTATCAGA
>URKU01000026.1 GCA_900548515.1 uncultured Collinsella sp.
CCTTTGCGTGCGGAACTCGCGATCGATGTTGCCCCATACGCCCGCCCAGGTCCTTGGGTAACGTTGCTTGCGAACGTTGCTTTGCTCGTTCGCTTTTTGATCTGGAGAGCCGGGTGGGCTGATAAATAGATACGAGTAGGGGCTCTCCCGTACATGGACGGGGGAGCCCCTTGTTGCGTTTGGGTTGTTGTTGCGATCTAGAGGTGGCTGATAATCAGTTCCATATTGCCCTCGAGCTCGATCTTGTCCACGGTGCTCGGAGCCAGCAGGTGGCTTCCCTTGTGGACGGGGTCGCCGCAGACGGTGCCTTCGCCGTCGATGACCGACAGGCACATGAAGGGCCAGCGCTGGTCGAGGGTCTTGCTGCCGTCGACGCGCACGCGATCGACGGTGTAGCAGGGGTTGGACTCGAGCTCGGTCACGCCATCGACCTCGGGCGCGGTCACCGTGCCGTCGGTCGGAGCCTGCGCGTTAAAGTTGATGCAATCGAGGCTCTGCTCAATGTGCAGCGGGCGCAGCTTGCCGTCGGTGCCGGGGCGGTCGTAGTCGTACAGGCGATACGTCACGTCGCTCGACTGCTGCGTCTCTAAAATGAGCGTGCCGGTCTTGATGGCGTGCACGGTACCGGAATCAATCTGGAAAAAGTCACCCTTGTGAATCGGCAGCACGTTGAGCATGTCGTCCCAGCGGCCCTCTTCGATCATCTGTGCGGCCTCTGCGCGATCCTTGGCGCGCTGCCCGACGATGATCGTGGCGCCGGGCTCGCAGTCCAGCACATACCAGCATTCGGTCTTGCCCAGGCTGCCGTTCTCGTGCTCGGCGGCGTACTCGTCGTTGGGATGAATCTGGATCGAAAGGTCGTCCTTGGCGTCCAGAATCTTAATGAGCAGCGGGAACTCCTTGCCCTCGCAGTTGCCAAAGAGCTCGCGGTGCTCGGCCCACAGCCACGACAGCGTATGGCCGGCATACGGGCCCTCCGCAATCTGGCAGTCGCCGTTGGGATGGGCCGAGATAGCCCAGCACTCACCGATGGGACCCTCGGGAATGTTGTAACCAAACACGGTCTCCAGCTGGCGGCCGCCCCAGATCTTCTCGTGGAAGATCGGCGTCAGTTTAATCAAATCGGACATATTCATACCCCCATGGTGTTGTGCGGCCGCCCGCTCTAGACGAGCCATAACGAGCGCCCGCATGACTACAAAAACCTATGCCAACGTTACGTTGTGCAGCTCAAAGCGGTCGCCGACGTTGCGCGAAATCGAGTACTCAAAGGCGTTGCCGCTATCCAAAAAGCCAATCTGGTTGAGCTCGAGCAGGGGAGCGCCGGGTTTGGTGTCCAGGCGCTCGGCCTCTTCCTCGGTTGCCGCCACGGCACGGATGGTGCGGTGGAAGCTCGAAATCTTCAGCCCGCATTGCTCGCGGATAAAGCTATAGACCGATCCGTACAGGTCCTTCTTTTTAAGGCCCGGTATCAGCTCGAGAGGCATGTAGGTGTACTCGATAACGATGGGCTCCCCATCGGCCTGACGCACGCGCACGATGTGATAGGCAAAGTCATCCTCGGCAATTCCCAGCTGGGCTGCGATGTCCGCTGGTGGATTAACGATCGAGAAATCGTAGACCACCGAGGTCACCTTCTCCCCGCGGTGCTCATATGAAAAACCCTGGGCACGGTCGTTTTTGCCCTGGAAAAACGCCTGGCCGGGAAGCCCCGCCGTGTCCTTAACGTAGGTACCCGATCCGCGTCGGCTGGTAATAAGACCTTCCTCGGTGATTTGTTCAATAGCTCGTTTGACGGTGATTTTGGAAACGCTATAGAGCTCGCAGAACTCAACGACGGTGGGAAGCTTGTCGCCCGGTTTAAGAGCGCCATCCTCGATACTTCGACGAATATCTGCAGCTATCGCCTCGTATTTGGGAATCATTGAACCTCCTTTCCGACATATATCAATACGCAAGTAAGTATAACCCTTAACAAGGCACCCATATAACCTTTATCTAAGAAGCTCGAGAAAGAAAAAAGAAAAAGACGCTTTACTTTTAGAATTAGAGCGCATAGTTTAAGTAACGAACGGAATCATTCCGCAGAACAGGATCGACCGTTTGGGGACGGTTTTGTTTTGGCGGGTTGGATATCGGTATGACCGGTGCGCGCCCGCGCCGGATAACCTGCCAAAGCAAACCCGTCTCCAACCGGAAGCTCTAGAACACGAAAGCGAGGACTTTGATGGCACAGTATCAGCTGCCCAACGACTTCTTCTTTGGCGCTGCTATGTCCGGCCCGCAGACTGAGGGTCAGTGGAACCAGGGCGGCAAGCTCGAGAACCTGTGGGACACCTGGTCCATCCAGGATCTGGGCTCGTTCTACAACTGCGTTGGCTCTTACGCCGGCAATGACTTTATGGCCAAGTACCAGGAAGACCTTCGCATTTTGAAGGACTTGGGCCTGGATACCTATCGCACTTCCATCCAGTGGAGCCGTCTGCTCGATGCCGACGGCAACCTCAACGAGGAAGGCGCCGCGTGGTATCACGAGTTGTTCCGCGCCTCTCGCGAAGCCGGCCTGGAGCCGTTTGTCAACTTGTACCACTTTGACATGCCCACCTACCTTTTTAACCGTGGCGGCTGGGAGAGCCGTGAGGTTGTCGAGGCTTACGCACATTACGCCGACGTCGCCTTCCACGAGTTTGGCCAGGAGATCAAGTACTGGTTCACCTTTAACGAGCCCATCGTCGAGCCCGAGCAGCGCTATCAGGAGGGCGTGTGGTTCCCGCAGCTCCACGACTTTAGCCGCGCTCGCACCGTGCAGTATCACATCTCGCTGGCACATGCGCTGGCCGTGGCCAACTACCGTCGCGCCTATGACGAGGGCGCCGTTCGCAGCGATGCCAAGATCGGCATGATCAACTGCTTTACCCCGGTCTACACCAAGGAGAACCCCAGCGAGGCGGACCTCGAGGCCATGCGTATGACCAGCGGCATCAACAACCGCTGGTGGCTCGACCTCATTACCAAGGGCGAGCTTCCCGCCGACGTGCTCGACAGCCTGGCCGAGGGCGGCGTTAAGCTTCCGTTCCGTGCCGGCGACCAAGAGATTCTTAAGCATGGTGTTGTCGACTGGCTCGGTTGCAACTACTACCACCCCACGCGCGTTCAGGCGCCGGCGAGCAAGATCGACCAGTACGGTCTGCCGCACTTTGCCGACGAGTACGTGTGGCCCGACGCCGTTATGAACGAGAGCCGCGGCTGGGAGATCTACCCGCAGGGCCTCTACGACTTTGGCATGGACTGCGCTAAGAACTACCCCGATCTTGAGTGGTTCGTTTCCGAGAACGGCATCGGCATCATGGACGAATACAAGAACCGTGACGCCGAAGGAACCATCCAGGATGACTACCGCGTCGACTTTGTACGTCAGCACCTGGAGTGGGTGGCCAAGGCCATCGACGAGGGCGCCAAGTGCCGCGGATACCATTATTGGGCCGTCATCGATAACTGGTCTTGGGCCAATGCCTTTAAGAATCGCTATGGCTTTGTCGAGGTCGATCTGATGGATGGCTATAAGCGCCGTCTTAAGAAGTCGGCGGCCTGGCTCAAACAGGTCGCCACGACCCACGTGGTTGATTAGCGACCGGACGAACGTCCAGACCGCGCGCCGCCGCGCGCAACACATGGCACATCTGGTGGCAGAGGGCGACAGACCACCGTGCGCATAGGAAAGGCCGGATTTGAAAGTTAGGAGCAATCATGGCCAGTGACAACGGAAAGAGCTTCCTCGACAAGTTTGCCGAGGTCTCTGCGAAGGTGGGAAACCAGGTTCACCTGCGTTCCCTGCGTGACGCCTTCGCGACCATCACGCCGCTCTATATCCTTGCGGGTATCGCGGTTCTTATTAACAACGTCGTGTTCCCTCTGTTCCCGCTCGATGCGGCGGGCCTTGCCAACCTTCAGACGTGGGGTTCGGCGATTACGCTGGGCACCCTCAACGTCTCTGCCATTATCTTGGCCGGATTGATTGGCTACAGCCTCGCTAAGAACAAGCGCTTCGATAATCCGCTTGCTTGCATGGTCGTCGCTATCTCTGCCTTCGTCATCATGATGCCGCAGCAGATCACCGCCACGCTTGCCGCCACGAGCCCACTGCTCACCGACAAGATCACCTCCGCCGAGGTCACGGGCGCCCTTTCGACTGCCAACACCGGCACCAACGGTCTGTTCTCGGCTATTATCATCGCCCTGCTTTCCGTCTCGCTCTTCATCAAGATTTCTGGCGTCGAGAAGCTCAAGGTTAAGCTGGGCGAGGGCGTGCCTCCCGCGGTCTCCAACTCCTTCAACGTCATGATTCCGATGCTGCTTAACCTCGCGGTCTTCGCTCTTGCCGCAGCCCTGCTCGCCGTGTGCGCCGGCACCGATCTGTGCACCATCATCTCCACGTGCATCTCCAACCCGCTCAAGAGCATCATGAACGCTGGTCCGTGGGCTGTTATCCTCATCTACACCCTTGCTAACCTGCTGTTCTGCGTCGGTATTCACCAGTCCACCATCTCTGGCGCTACCGTCGAGCCGATCCTGACCATGCTCATCGTCGACAACATGGCTACCTTTGCCGCCGGTGGCACCATCCAGCCCGATCACTACATGAACATGCAGATCGTTAACAGCTTCGCCCTCATCGGCGGCTCGGGCTGCACCCTCATGCTCCTGCTCGACACGCTCCTGTTCTCCAAAAACAAGGCTTCCGAGACCGTTTCCAAGATGGCTATCCTGCCTGGTCTGTTCAACATCAACGAGCCGGTTATCTACGGTTACCCCATCGTGTACAACCTGCCGCTCATGATCCCGTTTGTCCTCCTTCCCGACCTGTTCATCGGCATCACCTATGGCCTTACCTGCGCAGGCATCATCAGCCCCTGCATCGCCCAGGTGCCCTGGACCATGCCTCCCGTCATCAATGCCCTGCTCGCTACGGGCTTTGACTGGCGCGCTGGCGTGTGGCAGGCTATCGAGATTGTCATTGGCATGGCCGTCTACCTGCCCTTTATGAAGATTTCCGAGAAGGCAATCGCCAAGCAGGAGGCTCTCGCCGAGTAGAACGCCTAACGTTCGTCCCTTTCACCTTTGCGGGCGCCGGTACGCGGCGCCGGTGCCCGCAGCTCTCTCCCTTGTGTAAAGATGCAGGGGGGGTGGGCACAATAGCCGCAAGGAATAAAACCAGTTGTCGTCTGCGCGCCGCGCAGTTATAAGGAGGAAACCATGAAGAAGATCATGCTCTGCTGCAATGCCGGTATGTCCACGAGCCTGCTGGTCCAGAAGATGCAGGCCGAGGTTGCAAACCGTGGTCTGGATATTGAGGTCGAGGCTCGTCCCATGAACGAGGCCCACGATCACCTGGACGAGTGCGACATGTTGCTGCTTGGTCCGCAGATCGGCTACACCAAGGGCGATTTTGAGAAGGAGGCCGCCGGTCGTTTTCCGGTCGAGGTCATCAACATGGTCGACTACGGCCGCATGAACGCTGCCGGCATCATCGACCGCTGCGTCAGCGTGATGGGCTAGGTGCTCTGCATGGAGGATATGAACGAACTGCAGATGACCTGCTTTGAGATCATCAGCTACGTCGGTACCGCTAAGAGCATGTACATCAATGCCGTGCAAAAGGCCAAGGAGGGCGATTTTGACGCCGCCGAGGAGCTTATCAAGCAGGGCGACGAGGCCTATAACGGTGGCCACGATGTTCACATGGGGCTTCTGAAGAAGGAGGCCAACGGCGAACGTAACGGCGAGGCCCCGTTGATTTTGCTGCATGCCGAGGACCAGATGGCCGGCACCGAGACCATGCGCGTCATGGCGACGGAGCTCATCGAGGTTCACAAGCAGCTGCAGGCACTTCAGGCCTAGTCGGCGTTATCGCCGCGACGGACCGTGCGGTCCAACAGACAACATAGTCCCTTTGACGGGCGCCGGGAGCCTCCGCCTCCCGGCGCCTTTATTTTTGGGGGATGGTCTTGCGCGGCCTGTTGGGCAGCCAATTGCGTTACCCCAGATAAAACCTGCCAAAACAAACCTGTCCCTTTTTGGTAGGTTTTTGCCTTGGGAGCGGTACCATACAGGCAATGTTTAAACGAGAAAGGTGGGCTCCCATGGAACCTAAGCAGTATTACATCGGCATTGACGTCGGCGGCACTTCGGTTAAGGAGGGCCTGTTCGACGAAGACGGTAACCTGCTGGCCAAGGCCAGCGTGCCTACGCCTCCCATCGTTGACGCTGCGGGCTTTGCCGCGGTGACCGAGGCTATCGACCAGGTGGTCGCCAAAGCCCAGATTCCGCGTGCCTTTGTGGCGGGTATTGGCCTGGCCGTTCCGTGCCCCATCCCGGCATCGGGCGATGCCAAGGTCAAGGCCAACATTGCCATTAACCTGCCCGAGCTGAGGATCGCCATTCAAAAGCACTGCCCCGACGCGGTCGTTAAGTACGAGAACGACGCCAACGCCGCTGCCATGGGCGAGGCCTGGCTCGGTTCTGCCAAGGGCGTGCAGAACGTGGTGATGGTCACCATCGGTACCGGCGTGGGCGGCGGCGTTATCGTCAACGGCGACGTGGTATCGGGCGTTGTGGGCGCCGGCGGCGAGATTGGCCACATGTGCCTGAACCCGGCTGAGGAGCGCACCTGCGGCTGTGGCGGCCATGGCCATCTGGAGCAGTATTCCAGCGCCACCGGCGTGGTGAGCAACTACCTTGCTGAGTGCAAGAAAGCGGGCGTCGAGCCCATCGAGCTCACCGGGCCTTCTGATTCCAAGGACGTGTTCCAGGCCTGCCGCGAGGGTGACAAGCTCGCGCTGGCAGCGGCCGACACCATGGCCGACTACCTCGGCCGCGCCCTGGCGCTTATCGCCAACGTGGTCGATCCCGAGATGTTCCTGATCGGTGGCGGCGCGTCCGCTTCGGCCGATGTCTATCTCGACAAGGTCCGCGAGCACTTCCAGCGCTACGCGCTTTCCGCCTCACGCGAGACGCCCATTAAGGTCGCTTCGCTTGGCAACGATGCCGGCATCATCGGTGCCGCCTACGTAGCCCTGCGCGCCGCCGGTAAATAAGTTCGCTCGTTGGCGCAAAGGGGACAGGTTACTTTGCACCAACATGGCGTAAAAGGGACAGCCTTGGCCCCCGTGCCTGCCCCAAAATATGCCGTGGCCCTTCCGTCTGCGAAGGCTCGGCATCGGCGTGCTACCATAGCTACGTCCAAGTACACATATCAAGTGGAGGAAACCCATGGCAAACGTTCTTGTCTTTGGTCACCAGAACCCCGATAACGACGCCATCATGAGCGCCGTCGTCCTGTCCCAGCTGCTCAACCAGGTTGAGTATGCCGGCAACACCTACGAGGCTTGCGCTCTGGGCCAGCTTCCGGCCGAGTCCGCCAAGCTGCTCGCCGACGCCGGCATCGCCGAGCCCCGCGTGATTGATTCCGTCGAGGCCGGTCAGCTCGTCGTCCTCACCGACCACAACGAGTCCGCCCAGTCCGTCGCCGGCCTTAAGGACGCCACGGTCTTTGGCGTCGTCGACCATCACCGCATTGGCGACTTCGAGACCGCCGGCCCGCTGCACTACATCTGCCTGCCCTGGGGCTCCAGCTGCACCATCGTCACCAAGCTCGCCGGCGTGCTCGGCGTTGAGCTTTCCGACGTCCAGGCCAAGCTGCTGCTCTCGGCCATGATGACCGACACGCTCATGCTCAAGAGCCCCACCACCACCGATGTCGACCGCGCCGTCGCCGCCAAGCTCGGCGAGCAGGTGGGCGTCGACCCGGTCAAGTTTGGCATGGAGGTCTTCCTCACCCGTCCGTCCGGCTCCTTCACCGCAGCCGAGATGGTCGGCAACGACATCAAGATGTTCGAGCCCGCCGGCAAGAAGCTGCTCATCGGCCAGTACGAGACCGTCGACAAGAGCCGCGCGCTCGGCATGATCGACGAGATTCGCGAGGCCATGCGCGTCTACGCCGCCGAGAAGGGTGCTGACGGCATTGTCCTGTGCATCACCGACATCATGGAGGAGGGTTCTCAGGTCCTGCTCGAGGGCGAGACCGAGGCTGCTCAGAAGGGCCTGGGCATTGCCGACGAGCACGACGGCGTCTGGATGCCGGGTGTCCTCTCTCGTAAGAAGCAGGTCGCAGCCCCTATCATGGCCGCCTGCTAGGTTTAGTTGACCAAACGCCACGACCGGATCGCGGACGCCCCGCGCTCCGGTCGTTTTTGTGCACGGCGCCGCGTCGTCTCTTGGACAGGCGGGCCCGCGCCGTTGAGCAAATAATGTTCAACCTGTGGTTCCGCTTTTCGGCCATGCCTGCGTGCTTGTCGTGCAGGGTAGGCTAGATGCAAGCGTAATACGTTAGAGCGCGGCGCCGCCACTTGGGCGGGCCGTGCTTTTTTAAGACGGGAGCTTTCCCGTGAAAGGAGCCGCCCATGGCAGCAACTGAGCAGCTGTTCAACGTTCGTGAGCGCAAGCGCTTTGAACGTCACGACATCTGGGAGCGCATCGCCGAGAACGGCACGATTTCCGCCGCCGTCATGGTCTTCGCCGCCATCGCCGCCGTCATTTGCGCCAATACCGATGCCTATGAGGCCATCCATCACTTTTTGGAGACCCCGCTGTATGTGGGTCTGGGCAACCTTACGGCCGGTCTCACCGTCGAGCTATTCGTCAACGACTTCCTCATGGCGATTTTCTTTTTGTTGGTGGGCATTGAGCTTAAGTACGAGATGACGGTCGGCGAGCTCAAAAACCCGCGTCAGGCCATGCTTCCCATGCTGGCAGCCGTGGGCGGCGTCGTCGTTCCCGCCTGCATCTACCTGATCTTTAACCATGCCGGCGCGCACAACGGCTGGGCCATTCCCATGGCAACCGATATTGCCTTTGCGCTGGGCGTGCTGTCGCTTTTGGGCAATCGCGTGCCCAACGGCGTGCGCGTGTTCTTCTCGACGCTCGCCATCGCCGACGACCTCATCTCCATCGCCGCCATCGCCATTTTCTACGGTCAGAGCCCCAATCCGTTTTGGTTGGGCGCCGCCGCGCTTGTGACCTGCGCGCTCGTGTGGCTCAACAAGACGCAGCATTACCGCCTTGCCCCGTATTCGGTACTGGGTCTGCTGTTGTGGTTCTGCATGTTCAAGAGCGGCGTACATGCCACGCTTGCCGGCGTCATCTTGGCCTTTACCATCCCGGCCAAGTGCGGCGTCAAGCTCGATAGCCTCACCGATTGGTTGGGCGAGTGCCTGCCGCTGCTCGATGACCGTTACGATGACGAGGCACACATCCTGGGCCAGCATGACTTTACCGTCTCGACCACCAAGGTCGAGCGCGTCATGCACCGCGTGACCCCGCCGCTCATCCGCATGGAGCGTCTGATCTCCACGCCGGTCAACTTTGTGATCCTGCCGATCTTCGCGTTCGTCAACGCACAGGTTCGCCTGGTGGGCGTGGATATGAGCACACTGCTCACCGACCCGGTGACGCTCGGTGTGTACTTTGGCATGCTGCTGGGCAAGCCGATCGGCATTTTTGGCATGACGTTCGCCTTGGTCAAGCTTAAGGCCTGCGAGCTGCCGCACAATGTCAACTGGCACATGATTGCCGGTGTGGGCATTCTGGGCGGTATCGGCTTTACCATGTCGATCCTCATCAGCGGCCTTGCTTTCCCGACGGCCCAGTTTGAGGTTCTGGCCGCCAAGGCCGCTATTCTCGCCGGCTCTGTCACCGCGGCCGTACTTGGCATGATCTACATGAGTGTGATCTGCAAGCACCCCGCGCCCAAGGACGAGTAAAAGCTCGAAAACAGACACCAGAACCGGTTTGGATGCGTTCGAAACTCGGATCAGGGTGCTACTGGCCCCCTGCCAGATACCCCCGTGGTCAAAAAACGCCGTTTGTGAGTACTGTCACAAACGGCGTTTCATTTTAGGTGTGGAAAATAATGAACACAATCATGCTATCTGTATGTTAACGAGTAATCGCTTGACTCCAATTTGGCGATAGCTACTACTCGGAAAGAAAATCCAGGCGAAAAAACGCCGATTTGGGGGCTAAATCGCTGCTACTAAAAAGGTAACAGTACTCATATTTGCCCTTTTTTGGCCACAAGCCCTAAAACAAGCCTCGCCAGGGTCGGGAAACGGGCCAAATCGTCGGCCTCGAGGCTCATTCCACGGTGCCGTAGATGGCGCCCCAGCCGTGGGCGGCCAAGGCGGAATTGAGCTGGTCGCAAAGTGACTGGCGGTCGTAATAGCCGGGCGGTAGCAGGTTGACGATCTCCATGAGATCGGGGGCCAGGTCCAAGATTTCGGCCTGTACGATCAGATCCAGGCGGTCGATGGCGTGGCGGTCGTAAAACAGTCCGTCGACCAGGCGCTGCAGGTCGCCGAATTCCTCGGCCTGGAACGATCCGTACTCCATAGTGCCTCCTTGGGAGCCCCACGCCGGCATGCGCGGCGATTCGTATTTATTGCGATGGACTTAATCTATCACGGCTTCATAACGTTGCGGCGGTGGCGGTCTATACTTAGACGAACTGCAACGTACCGCTTCGCGAAAGGTCGCACCCCATGCAGACGATCTACCAGAAGATGGAAACCACCGAACTCGATGCCGCCATCGAGGCACTCAAAGCCGAGGTCGCCGAGGTCAAGGCCAAGGGCCTGGCGCTCGACATGGCCCGCGGCAAGCCGTCGCCCTCCCAAGTGGACATCTCGCGCCCCATGCTTGATATCCTCAACGCCGACGCCGATTTGCACGACGGTAACGTCGACTGCTCCAATTACGGCTGTTTTGAGGGTATTCCTTCGGCACGCAAGTTGGCAGGGGAGTTCCTGGGCTGCCCCGCCGAGCAGACGCTCGTGCTGGGTTCGTCGAGCCTTTTGATCGAGCACGACATCGCCGGCATGTTCTGGCGTTGCGGTTCGTGCGACAGCGAGCCCTGGGACACCTACGAGGCCGCGCACGACGGCAAGAAGGTCAAGTTCCTGTGCCCCGTTCCCGGCTACGATCGCCACTTTGGCATTACCGCCGACTTGGGCATCGAGAACATCCCCGTTGCGATGACCGACAACGGCCCCGACATGGACGAGATCGAGCGCCTGGTTGCCGCTGACGACTCCATTAAGGGTATCTGGTGCGTGCCCAAGTATTCCAACCCCACGGGCATCACCTTTAGCGAGGACACCGTGCGTCGCCTGGTCGAGATGCCCACGGCCGCGCCCGATTTCCGCATCTTCTGGGACAACGCCTACTGCGTGCACGACCTGTACGACGAGACCGACGAGCTCGCAAACATCTTTGACCTCGCTCGCGCGGCGGGCACCGAGGACCGTGTGGTGGCCTTTGCCTCGACGTCCAAGATCACCTTCCCGGGCGCCGGCATCGGCTTTATCGGTGCGAGCCCCGCGGTTATCGCCGAGTTCTCCAAGCGCCTGAAGGCCGGCCTCATCAGCGCCGACAAGCTCAACCAGCTGCGTCACGTGCGCTTCCTTCCCACCATCGAGGCGGTTAAGGAGCACATGAAAAAGCATGCCGAGTTCCTGCGTCCGCGCTTTGAGGCCGTCGAGCGCAAGCTCACCGAGGGCTTGGGCGACACGGGCTGCGCCACCTGGACGCACCCCCGCGGCGGCTACTTTGTAAGCTTCGATGGTCCCGAGGGCTCGGCCCAAAAGGTCGCCGCGCTTTGCGCCGACCTGGGCGTCAAGCTCACGCCGGCCGGTGCCACCTGGCCCTATGGCAAGGACCCGCGCGACACCAACATCCGCATCGCGCCGAGCTATCCCACGGTCGAGGACCTGGAGGCCGCGCTCGATGTGCTGGTGCTGGCCGTTAAGCTTGTCGCTGCCGAGCTTGCTCGTGCCGAGCGCGCCTAACGCGCGGCTTCCCGTACTATCCGCACTTTCGATACGTAAAGGAGCGTATACATGGATTTGGGTATTTCCACCAACCCCACGCCAGAGCTCTACACCATTAAGGTGACCGGTGAGATCGATATCTCTAACGCCGATAGCCTGCGCAACGCCATCGACCTGGCGCTCGAGCAGCCCACCGAGGCCGTTGAGCTCGATTTTGCCCAGGTGAGCTACATCGATTCGACGGGCATTGGCGTGCTCGTGGGCGCCGCGCACCACGCGGTCGACCACGGCAAGCGTTTTGGCTGCGTCAACGTGCAGCCCCCGGTGATGCGCGTGGTTCAGCTGTTGGGTGTCGACCAGGAGATTTCGATCACCGCTGCATAATCTTTGCCCCCAAAAGGGCGTGCCGTTTGGCATATGTTTGTGATGCGCTCGGACGTTTTGGCGTCCGGGCGCTATACTTGACCGAATGAATAGACGAGTTCCGGCCGAATGGCGCGGTGCGGGCTCGACTCACATCGAGCCTTGGAGGTATGTGTGTTTGGTATTGGAGAGGGTGAGCTCGCGATCATCGTGGTCTTCGGCTTTTTGCTGTTTGGCCCGGATAAGCTCCCGCAGATGGGCCGCACGATCGGCCGTGCCATCCGTCAGTTCCGCGAGACGCAGGAAAAGATGACGGCCGTTGTTCAGTCCGAGATCATCGATCCGGTAAGCGAGGCCGCTTCGGCTCCGGTCAAGCCCAAGAAGGCTGCCGTCGACGACGATTCCGATGCGGACGATGATGCCGTCGAGACGGTCGCGCCCGCAAAGAAG
This sequence comes from uncultured Collinsella sp., assembly GCA_900548515.1. GTDB lineage: Bacteria > Actinomycetota > Coriobacteriia > Coriobacteriales > Coriobacteriaceae > Collinsella. The sequence continues at coordinate 12,696 of URKU01000026.1, forward strand.
GAGACCTTTGCCGAGCGCCGTGCCCGCCTTGCCGCCGAGAAGGCTGCGAGCGAGGGTGCCACCGAGGACGAAGGTATTGCCGAGGAGGCCAAGGGTGCAGAGCCTGCCGCCGCTGCTGCTGCCGCAGCCGAGCCCGAGCCTGCTGCAGAGCCGGAGCCCGAGCCCGAGCCGGCAGAGCCCACGACAGCTGACCTCTACGCCCGTCGTCCCCGTAAGCGCAAGGCTGTCGTCGACCAGCTCGCTCGCGAGCTCGAGGCCGAGGACGACGCCGCTGCCGCCGACGCCCCGAAGGGAGGCGATGAGTAATGCCTATCGGACCTGCGCGTATGCCGCTCTTCGATCACCTGGGAGAGCTCCGTCGCCGCCTGACCATCGTGGTCGTGTCGGTGTTCGCCGCCGCTATCGTGCTGTATTTCGCCACGCCTGTGGTGCTCGACATCCTGGAAGATCCCATCCGCTCCTTTGTGCCGGACGGTAAGTTCTACATCACTACCACGCTCGGCGGCTTTGGCTTGCGCTTCTCGCTGGCCATCAAGATGGCCGTGGTCATGTGCACGCCCATGATCATCTGGCAGATTCTGGCGTTTTTCCTGCCGGCGCTTCGACCCAACGAGCGCAAGTGGGTCGTGCCCACGGTGCTCGCCTCGACGGTGCTGTTCTTCCTGGGTGCCATCTTCTGCTACTTCATCATCATTCCTGCGGGCTTTGAGTGGCTCATCGGCGAGACCTCGGCCGTCGCTACGGCACTGCCCGATCTGGAGAACTACGTCAACATGGAGCTGCTCTTTATGATCGGCTTTGGCGTGGCGTTTGAGCTGCCGCTCATCATCTTCTATCTGTCCGTCTTCCACATCGTGTCCTACGCTGCTTTCCGCGGTGCCTGGCGTTATGTATACGTTGGCCTGCTCGTGGGTTCGGCTGTGATCACGCCCGACGGCTCGCCCGTTACGCTGGGTCTCATGTATGGCGCCCTGCTCTCGCTCTACGAGATTTCGCTCGCCATCGCCCGTGTGGTCATTACCGCGCGCGAGGGCAAGGAGGGCCTGTTTGTGAGTCGTCTGGACCTGTTCTCGGACGATGAGGACGACGAGGAGTAAATCGGTATGCACGAGGTTGGCATTGTCAACGGCATACTCGATACAGTGATTCGCGCGGCGCGTGGGGCGGGGGCCTCGCGCGCCGTTTTGGTAACGCTGCGTATCGGGGATATGACCGAGGTCGTGCGCGAGGCGCTCGACTTTGCCTGGGAGACGTTTCGCGACGAGGACCCGCTCACGCGCGGCTGCGAGCTTGCCGTGGAGGAGGTCCATCCACAAAGCGAGTGTCTGGACTGCGGCGAGGTCTTCGAGCACGACCGCTTCCATTGCCGCTGTCCCCAGTGTGGCGGCGCCAACGTGCGTCTGCTGCACGGCCGCGAACTCGACATCGCAAGTATCGAGATCGAGACCCCCGACGATTAGCCCGCCAGCAACCTGGGGACGGGGTATAAATGGTAGAAGTAAGGAGCGCCGAGTATGGCCGAGAAAACGATTGATATCGCGTCGCCGATCCTGTCGCGCAACGAGCGCCTGGCAGATCAGCTGCGTCAGCGATTTAATGAGACAAACACCTACGTGATCAACGTCTTGTCGAGCCCCGGCTCGGGTAAGACAACAACGATTCTGGGCACCAACGAGCGCCTGCGCGACAAGGCCGGCTTGCGCTGCGCCGTCATCGAAGGCGATATCGCCTCGGACGTCGACGCCATCACCATGAAGGAAGCCGGCATGCCTGCCATCCAGATCAACACGGGCGGCCTGTGCCACCTCGAGGGCAACATGATCATGGAAGCCGTTGACGCGTTCGACCAGGCCGTTGGGCTCGATAACATCGACGTCATCTTTATCGAAAATGTGGGCAACCTGGTCTGCCCAGTCGACTTTGACCTGGGCGAGAACCTGTCCATCATGATCCTCTCGGTGCCCGAGGGCGACGACAAGCCCATCAAGTACCCGGGCATCTTCCAACACGCCGGCGCGCAGCTGCTCAACAAGGTTGACGTGGCCCCGGCTTTCGATTTTGACATGGATAGGTATACTAAGACACTCGATGACCTCAATCCGCAGGCGCCGCGGTTTGCCGTGAGCGCGCGCAAGGGCGAGGGCATGGATGCCTGGTGCGATTGGCTCATCGGGCAGATTGAGCAAGCAAGGGCGTAAGTCGGCCGCCATACGGGCGGGCGTAGCCGCAGAGATACGAGATAGGAGCCTCTTTTGAAGCTCATCATCGCCGAGAAAAACGACGCCGCGCGTCAGATCGCCGAGCGTCTGTCCACGGGCAAGCCCAAAAAGGACAAGGTGTACAACACCGCCATCTACCGTTTTGAGTGGAAGGGCGAGGAGTGCGTGACGATCGGCCTTGCCGGTCACATCCTTGCGCCCGATTTTTGCGACAGTGTGCTGTTCGATAAAAAGCTGGGCTGGTATTCGGTCACCGAGGACGGCGAGATGCTGCCGGCCGACATACCCGATGGCCTGGCGCGTCCGCCCTACGATACCAAGCGCAAGCCGTTTCTTGCCGATGGCATCTCCATCAAGGGTTGGAAGCTCGAGAGCCTGCCTTACCTCACCTGGGCGCCTGTCATTAAGCTGCCGGCCGAGAAAGAACTCATTCGCTCGCTCAAGAATCTCGCTAAAAAGTCCGACAGCGTCATTATCGCCACGGACTTCGATCGCGAGGGCGAGCTGATCGGTTCGGACGCCCTCAACAAGGTGCGCGAGGTTGCGCCCGACTTGCCGGTCGCCCGCGCCCAGTATTCTTCGTTTACCAAGGCCGAGATTACGCAGGCCTTTGATAATCTCGTCTCGCTCGACCAGAACTTGGCCGACGCCGGCGAGAGCCGTCAGCACATCGACCTCATTTGGGGCGCGGTGCTCACGCGCTACCTGACGCTCGCCAAGTTTGGCGGCTTTGGCAACGTGCGTTCCGCCGGCCGCGTGCAGACGCCGACGCTCGCCCTGGTGGTTGAGCGCGAGCGCGAGCGCATGGCGTTTGTGCCCGAGGACTATTGGCAGATCCGCGGCATGGGCGCCGCGCAGGGTGCTGCCGAGGACGACCGCTTTAAGATTGCGCACAAGACGGCGCGTTTTACCGACAAGGATGCTGCCGAGACGGCGTACGGCCATGTTGACGGCGTTGCGACGGCAACCGTCGCCGCGGTGACCAAGCGTTCGCGCAAGCAGCAGCCGCCCACGCCGTTTGCGACCACTTCGCTGCAGGCTGCCGCCGCAGCCGAGGGCATCTCGCCTGCGCGTACCATGCGCATCGCCGAGTCCCTCTACATGGCGGGCCTCATCAGCTACCCGCGTGTCGACAACACCGTGTACCCCGCGACGCTCGACCTGGGCGCCGTGGTGAGCGACCTGGCAAAGATCAATCCGGCGCTGGCGCCCGTGTGCAAAAAGGTGCTCGCCGGTCCCATGAAGCCCACGCGCGGCAAGGTCGAGACCACCGACCACCCGCCTATCTATCCCACGGGCGAGGGCGATCCGTCCACGCTCGATGGCGGCCAGCGCAAGCTCTACGACCTCATCGCCCGCCGCTTCCTGGCGACGCTTATGGGTCCCGCGACCATCGAGAACACCAAGCTCGAGCTCGACGTGAACGGCGAGCCGTTCGTGGCTTCGGGCGATGTGCTCGTGACCCCGGGTTTCCGCGAGGCGTACCCGTACGGACTCAAGCGCGACGAGCAGATGCCGCCGCTGGAGCAGGGTGACACGGTCGATGTGTTCGACATTAAGCTCGAGGCCAAGCAGACCGAGCCGCCCGCGCGCTACAGCCAGGGCAAGCTCGTGCAGGAGATGGAAAAGCGCGGCCTGGGCACCAAGTCCACGCGCGCGAGCATCATCGAGCGCCTGTACGCCGTGCGCTACCTCAAAAACGACCCCGTGGAGCCGAGTCAGCTGGGTATCGCCATCATCGATGCACTGTCGCAGTTTGCCCCGCGCATCACGAGCCCCGATATGACCAGCGAGCTCGACGGCGACATGACCCGCGTGGAGCGCGGCGAGGACACCGAAGAGCATGTCGTGACGCACTCGCGCGCGCTGCTGGCCGGCGTGCTCGACGAGCTGCTCAAGCACACGCAGGAGCTGGGCGACGCCATCAGCGACGCCGTCACGGCCGATGCGCGCGTGGGCGCCTGCCCCAAGTGCGGCAAGGACCTGGTTATGAAGACGAGCGCCAAGACCCGCGGCAGCTTTATCGGCTGCATGGGCTGGCCCGACTGCGACGTGACCTATCCGGTGCCGAGCGGCGTCAAGGTGAGCCCGCTCGAGGGCGAGGCTGCCGTGTGCCCCGAATGCGGCGCACCGCGCATTAAGTGCCAGCCGTTCCGCCAGAAGGCTTTCGAGATCTGCGTGAACCCCACATGCCCCACCAACTACGAGCCCGACCTTAAGGTGGGCGAGTGCAAGGTGTGTGCCGAGGCCGGACGCCATGGCGATCTGATTGCGCACAAGAGCGAGAAGAGCGGCAAGCGCTTTATCCGCTGCACCAACTATGACGATTGCGGCGTGAGCTATCCGCTGCCGGCGCGTGGCAAACTCGAGGCGACGGGTGAGACCTGTCCCGAGTGCGGCGCCCCCATCGTGGTGGTCAACACGGCGCGCGGTCCGTGGCGTATCTGCGTCAACATGGACTGCCCGACCAAGGAGAAGAAGCCCGCCCGTGGCCGCAAGACTGCGACCAAGGCGAGCACGGCGAAGAAGACCACGGCGACAAAGAAGACTGCTGCCAAGAAGACGACCGCCAGGAAGACTGCCGCGAAAAAGACGACCACCAAGAAGGCCGCCGACAAGTAACCGAGCACATATCCGAGCACATATAGACACGGTGGGGCCGGGCGCGCAAATGCAAATGCGCGCCCGGCCCCACTTCTAAGTTGCGGTGAAATAGGGACTGTTTTTGCTGGCAAAAGGCCTAATTAATCCCTATTTCACCGCAAGTTTTGATCAGTTGTTGGGATTACTTCACCTCGACGGGCTTGGCGCCGGGATAGCGGTCCTCAAAGTCCTGACGGTACTTGTTGCTGTTGGTTCCCGGCTCGTTGTCGCGTGCCAGCGGCGCCACGATTTCGTCCTTATGGTCCGCGGGCTTTGCGTACTTTAGGCTGATCTCCCAGGCATCGCAGATCGCGTCGATGCGGTGGTCCAGGTCGTCATACAGGGCAACGATGTCTTTCCAAGAGCTGTAGTTCTTGGAGCTCATGGGGACGTCCAGGTCCTCGACGATATCGTAATACTGCTCGATGGTGTCCTCCGTTCGCTCGGCGACGTCGGCGAGATTTTGACGGGCGGTACGGTCCTCTTCCAGATAACCGCCATTGAACGCCTCTGCGCAGGCACGGACCTGGTTATCGAGATCTTCGAGCAGGTCGTAGTATTCGCTCAGGCGACGGTAGAGGTTTTGCTCGGAGAGGGTCGCCTGGCTGCCATCCTCGTCATCATCGTCGTCATCGTCAAAAAGGCTATTGGGGTCGTCGAGAGGCTTGAGGTCATCATCGTCAACATCATGGTGCAGCTTAGTAATCTCGGCAGTCGTTTGCGTGGCGGCGTTGTCGAAAGGCTTGATCACAAAAAAGATGACCAAGGCGATGATAATTGCCACGAGCACAACGATAACGGCGATAAGCGCCTTGGTGCTGCTCTTTTTGGTGGCGGGGGCCTGCGGTGAATCAGGCGCGTACGTAGATGCCGGTTGCTGTTGGGGCGGGGTGTCCGCGACGGGTATGCGCTGCGTCGTTTCGACCGCTGCGGGGCTGGCGGCGGGGTCGGGGCGATAGGCGAGGGGGTCGTCCGGCTTAGCTTGCGGCGTATCGAGGAAGCCGGTCTGCTCAAACGCGGGTTGGCCATTGCTTGCGGTTGTCTGCTCAACGGGTGCACCGCATGAGGTGCAGAACTTGGCATCATCTGCAAGAAGTTTGCCGCACGAGGCGCAATACCGAGACATTGCCACTCCTTTCGCCACATTTTAAATTAATACGACGATTATACCCAGCGCTCAAAAAAGTCGGCAGCTAGGGACGTTCCTTTTCTGCCGGCACTTTAGGAACGTCCCTAGCTGTCGCCTAGTCATTTAAGAGCGTCCCCAATGACTACCCAATGACTAGGCCCGATTTGGGGCGCGCCTGCCCCTGGGGTATCATGGCTTGGTTGATATATCTGCATTTACGCGCCTTATAGGAAGGGGCTGCGCTCATGGCTTTTGAGCCCGCTCAACATAGCTTTATCACGCTCGAGGGCGTCGATGGTGCCGGCAAGTCCACGCAGGCGCGTCTGCTTGCCCGCGCGCTCGAACTCGCTGGCTACCAGGTTGTGAGCCTGCGCGAGCCGGGCGGTACCGCCATCAGCGAAAAGATCCGTGCTCTGCTGCTCGACCCCGCCAACACGGCGATGGGTGACACCTGCGAGCTGCTGCTCTACGAGGCAGCGCGTGCCCAGCTGGTACACGAGGTCATCGCCCCCGCCCTTGCGGCCGGTAAGGTGGTCCTGTGCGACCGTTTCTACGATTCCACGACCTGCTATCAGGCGTTTGCCGATGGTCTCGACCGCCAGATAGTGCGCGATGCCAACAACCTGGCCGTCGCGGGGACGCATCCGGCGCTCACGCTCGTCTATCACATCACGCCCGAGCAGGCGGCGCTGCGCATGGCGGCCCGCGGTGCGGCAGATCGCATGGAGGCAAAAGGCATGACCTTCCAAGAGCGCGTCTACCAGGGATTTTGCGCCATTGCCGCCGAGGAACCAAACCGCGTAAAGCTCATCGACGCGACCGCGACCGTCGAGGAAGTCTTTGAGAAGACGGTCGAGCAGATTCGCGCGTACGGTCTCGACATTCCGCAAGATGCTGTCGCCGCCGCGCTAGCCCAGGAGGCCGAGTAACATGGCCCCCGCTCAGGCAAGCCTGCTGGCCAAGCTCGACACCCAACAGCGCGTGCGCGATTTTTTGACCAACGCCGTCGCCAGCGGCCGCGCATCGCACGCCTATCTGTTTTTGGGCGCTCCCGGCGCCGGCAAGCTCGATGCCGCATGGGCGCTCGCCCAGGCCTTCCTGTGCGAGCAGGACGGCTGCGGCGCATGCGACAGCTGCGTGCGCGTTGCGCGGCACACACACCCCGACGTGCACTATTACACGCCTGAGAGCGCCACGGGCTACCTCATTGCCCAGACCCGCGAGCTGCTCGACGACGTGCCGCTGGCGCCCATCCGCGCTAAGGCCAAGGTCTACATCATCGACCGTGCCGAGCAGCTGCGCGCTAACACCGCCAACGCACTGCTCAAGACACTCGAGGAGCCGCCCGAGGGCGTTATGTTTATCTTGCTGGGCACCTCGGCAGACGTGATGCTGCCCACCATCGTGAGCCGCTGCCAGTGCGTGCCGTTTCGGCTGGTGTCGCCCGCCGTGGCCGCGCGTGCCGTGAGTCGCGCGACGGGTCAGGACCTCGCGCGTTGCCGCATGGCGGTCGCCGTGGCGGGGAGCCCCACGCGCGGCATCGAGTTCCTTAAGAGTGCCGAGCGCCAGGATGCTCGCCGCCAGATGGTCCGCGCCATCGATTCTCTCATCGCTGCCGACGAGGCCGATGTGCTCAGTCGCGCCAAGTCGCTCATCGTCGCCGTCAAGGCGCCGCTCGCCGAGGTCAAGTCCACGCAGGAAAAGGTGCTCGAGCAAAACGCCGATTACCTGTCGCGTGGAGCATTGAAGCAGCTTGAGGACCGTAACAAGCGCGAACTCAACGCGCGCGAGCGTTCGGGTATCATGGAAGCGCTGGCGAGCGCACGGACGCTCATGCGCGACGTGCTGCTGACACTTCAGGACGAGGCGGCCGACGTCGTGAACGAAGACGTGCGCGACACGATCGGTCGGCTTGCCGCCGCGACGAATGTTGCGGGTGCCACCCGGGCGCTCGAGGCGGTCGCGACCGCCGAGCGCAACATCGCCAGAAACGTTACTCCCCAGCTGGCCATCGAGGTCATGCTGTTCGATATCAGGAAGGCACTGAAATGCCGTTAGTCGTACCCGTTAAGTTTACCTACGCCTCGCGCGACCTGTGGTTCGACCCGCAGGATCTGGATATCCTCGAGGCCGATTATGCCATTTGCTCCACCGAGCGCGGAACCGAGATCGGCCTGGTCACGGCCGATCCCTTCGAGGTGCCGCAAGATGAGATCGGCCAGCCGCTCAAGCCCGTGCTGCGCGTGGCGAGCGACATCGACCTGCAGCTTGCCGACGACCTGGCCATCCAGGGCGACGAGGCCATGGTCGATTTCCGTCGTCTGGTCAAAGAGCTCGACCTCGAGATGAAGCCGGTCGGCGTCGAGTACCTGTTTGGCGGCGAGAAGGCTGTGTTCTACTTTGCGGCCGAGGAGCGCGTCGATTTCCGTCAGCTCGTCAAGGACCTGTCCTCGACGCTGCACATTCGCGTCGACATGCGCCAGATCGGCGTGCGCGACGAGACCCGCCTGGTGGGCGGCTATGCCCAGTGCGGCCAGGAGCTCTGCTGCACGCGCTTTGGCGGACAGTTTGAGCCGGTTTCGATCCGCATGGCAAAGGAGCAGGACCTGCCGCTCAACTCGTCCAAGATTAGTGGCGTCTGCGGCCGCCTGATGTGCTGCCTGCGCTACGAGTTCGAGGCGTACAAGGACTTTAAGAGCCGCGCGCCCAAAAAGAAGACGCTTATCGATACGCCGCTTGGCAAGGCGCGCATCCAGGAATATGACACGCCGCGTGAGCAGCTGGTGCTGCGCCTGGAGAACGGCAAAGTCTTTAAGGTCAACCTGGCCGATATGACGTGCTCGGAGGGTTGCAAAAAGAAGGCCGCCGAGCAGGGCTGCAACTGCCGCCCCGACTGCGTGACGCGCGACGTGCTCGAGCGCATCGAGTCGCCCGAGATGCGTCTGGCGCTCATGGAACTCGATCGCGAAAACGGCGTCGACGTGGGCGATGGCCTGTCGAGCGCCGATCGTCTGGCCGGCACATCGATGCCCAAGCGCCGTCGTCGCGATGCCGAATCCGATGCTCGCACCGCTCAGGGCCAGGGCGAGGGCCGTGGCCGTGGAAAGGGCCGCGGCAAGGCCGAGGCGCCCGAGACCGAGGGAGCAGCCGATGGCCGTCGCCGCCGCAAGC
>URKU01000027.1 GCA_900548515.1 uncultured Collinsella sp.
TCGTTGTGATGATACTTGAACACAAAGGAGTCGAAGACCTCGTCTGCACCGACCGGCGCGATGAGGGCGAGCTCGCGCATCTGTCGAACGCATGCCCAGGCCGTTTCGTCCGCCGCCGCAATGGCGTTATCGCTCAGCGAACCATTCTTCCTTCGGCACTCCCTCTTAATCGCCGCCGAGACAAGATACGAGACATCTTTGACCGAAAGAGACGAGGCAAACAGGGCAATCTGCTCCGAGACATCGGCAATCTCGAATAGACGGGCGACATCCGCTGTCCGGTCCGACCTTCCAGAAAAGTAATCCATCCATACGTTGGTGTCGATGAGCAACTTGAGAATGCCGTCTGCACTCATAGCTCCACCCACTCGGGATAGCGCTCCGCCATTGCTTCCTCATAGAGGTCATCGTAGTCACCCGAGAGGTCGGGAACAGGGATGCCGTATTTGAGGCACGCATCGCGCACGATGTGGCTGCCCTGCGTAACCCTTGATTCCACCGACGCAGTCGCCGGCACGTTAGAGCTCGGTGCCGCAACCCCCGATCTCGAGGGCATGCATCCGTTGACGACCAGATATTCCCAAAGTGTCCGCACCGCTTGAGACGGCGTCATGCCGATATGCGCCAGCACGGCGTCCCCAGCCTCTTTGAGTTGGCGATCCATGCGCACATTCATCTGGACCGGCCGTGAGTCGAGTACCGATATAGGCATGCTAGCTCCTTCTGCTATACATATTTATATTTCGAGTATAGCACCATTTACTCATAAAAAAGGGGCGCCCCGACAGGAGTGCCCCTTCGCAAAGCTATGTTAACCCCTACAGCGCGCCAGAGCCGGCTTGCATCATGCCGCCGGGGCCCGAGGTCACGCCGCCGCTCACGGGCGCGGCGTTGCCAGTGTGCGGTGCCGCCGGGACGGTATCGCCGCCGAGCGCGCCGGCAGGACGCGGTGCCGGGATCTCGCCCGTGCCATGGCTAAAGACAAACTTGCCATCGGCCACGTCGCACAGGACGGTATCGCCCTCGCCCCACTCGCCGGCCAGAAGCTCCTCGGACAACGGGTCCTCAATGAGCTTTTGAATAGCACGGCGCAGCGGACGCGCACCGTTGGTGAGGTCAGTACCCTCGGCCACAATCTTGTCGTAGGCCGCATCGGTGAGCTTGATGTTCATGCCGTTTGCGATCAGACGCTGACGCAGGTCATCCACCAGCAGGTGAGCGATCTTGGTCAGGTTCTCGCCCGAGAGCTTCTGGAACACCACAATGTCGTCGATACGGTTGAGCAGCTCGGGGCGGAACAGGCGCTTGAGCTCGCCCATCGCGCGGCCCTTGATCTCACTCGACGTGAGACCCTGCTCGCCGGTAGTGCCAAAGCCAACGCTCGCATCCTGTGCGATCTCGCGGGCGCCCACGTTGGACGTCATGATGATCACGGTGTTGCGGAAGTCGACCGTCTTGCCTTGGCTATCGGTCAGACGACCCTCCTCCAGCACCTGCAACAGAATGTTGAAGATGTCGGGGTGTGCCTTCTCGATCTCGTCGAACAGCACAACCGAGTACGGGTGACGGCGCACAGCCTTGGTGAGCTGGCCGCCCTCGTCATGGCCCACGTAACCCGGAGGGCTACCGATGAGCTTGGAGACCTCGAACTCGCTGCCGAACTCCGACATGTCAAAGCTGATGAGCGCGTCCTTGCTGCCAAAGAGGTACTCGGCGAGCGTCTTGGCGAGCTCAGTCTTGCCCGTGCCGGTGGGGCCCAGGAAGATAAAGCTACCGCCGGGGCGACGCGGGTCCTTGAGCGGCGAGCGGCTGCGGCGCACGGCCTTGGCGACGGCCTCGACGGCCTCGTCCTGGCCGATAATGCGGGTCTTGAGCACGCTTTCGGTCTGCAGCAGGCGACGGCTCTCGCTCTCGGTGAGCGAGGAAACCGGCACGCCAGAGGTCACGGACACGATGTCGGCAATCTGACTCACGTCGATGGTGAGCGGGCTGGCGTCGAGCTCGGCGGTCCAGGCGGCCTTGGCTTCGGCGAGTTCAATCTCGGCGGCCTTCTGCTGCTCGGTGATCTCGGCGGCCTTGTTCATGTCATCGCTCTCGGTGGCCTCCTGCGCGGCGGCCTTGAGCTCCTCTATACGATGCTCGGCCTCGCGCACCGGCTCGGGCGCGCGATTCGCGGCGATGCGAGCGCGGGCACCGGCCTCGTCGATGAGGTCGATGGCCTTATCGGGCAGGAAGCGATCCTGGATGTAGCGGTTGGAAAGGTTCGCGGCGGCCTCGATAGCACCCTGCGTATAGCGCACATGGTGGTGCTCCTCGTAGCGCGGCTTGAGCGCGGTCAGGATCTTGACCGTGTCCTCGACGCTCGGCTCCTCGACATCAATGGTCTGGAAGCGACGCTCGAAGGCCGGGTCCTTGGTGAGGTACTTGCGGAACTCCTCGGCCGTGGTGGCACCGATGATCTGGAAAGCACCGCGCGCGAGCACGGGCTTGAGCATAGAGCTCGCATCGATAGAACCCTCGGCAGAACCGGCACCGATGATGGTGTGCATCTCGTCGATAAACAAGATGACGTCGTCGGCTTCGGTCGCCTCCTGGATCACGTTCTTGAGGCGCTCCTCAAACTCACCGCGATACTTGGCACCCGCGACAAGACCCGGCAAATCGAGCGTCCAGATATTCTGGTTCATAAGATTCTCGGGCACGTCGCCGGCAGCAATCTGCTGCGCCAGGCCCTCGACGATAGCCGTCTTGCCCACGCCGGGATCGCCCAGGATAAGCGGATTGTTCTTGGTGCGGCGCGAAAGGATCTCCATCATGCGCTGGACTTCCTTTTCGCGGCCAATCACGGGATCGAGCTCGCCGTCGCGAGCCTTCTGCGTGAGGTTGGTCGCGAACTGCTTAAGCGTATCGGTGCCACTCCCCTTTTGCTGAGAGGCATCCGAGCCGCTAAAGAACGGCAGGCCCGCACCGGGACGCCCGGCACCGGCACCGGCGAGCGGACGCTTCTTGTCCTGGTCCTTGGCGGTGAGTTTCTCGATAGCCTTTTTGATGGAGGCGGACGACACGCCCAGGCGCATGAGGATGTCCATGGCCATGCCGTTGCCCTCTTCGACGATGCCGATCAGCAAGTGCTCGGTCGAAACGTAGGTCTGGTTGTTCTCGCGTGCCACGCGGAAGGAGCGCTCCATCACGCTGATGACGAGCGGCGTAAAGGCGAGCTTGGCCGCCTCGGTCTCCTCGCTGGGCTCGGGAACCGTGGTCTGGACCTCTTTGAGGGTATCCATGATGTCATCGTAGGAGATATCGAGCGAGCGCAATGCCTCGGCGGCAATGCCCTCGTCCTCCTTAGCGAGCGCGAGCAGCAGGTGCTCGGTGCCCACCTTATTTGAGTGCAGATCGAGCGCCTCTTGCTTGGCCATGGACATGACCTTGCGCGCGCGATCGGTAAAACGGTCTAACATGCTAGTTCCTCTTAGACGAGCTAGTTTTTCAAACGCAAAGCGCCACTCGTGGCGGCGCTTTGGTCTCTTTACCCATATGGAGTATATGTTAACCGCTGGGGCCTTTTCCGCATGCAGCCATACGACAACGTCTACAAAAAAGGAATCGCCGGGTGCGGCGGGCGCTCTAGGTTAGAGGCTGTTGCCTAGCAGGCAGGCTCGGCGCCCATGTTCTCGGCAACGTCATTAACGGCATCGGCAACGGGAGCGCCAGGCATACGCACAAGCTCCATATGCTGCTCTTCAAAGACGGTTCCCATGGGGAAGGCGCGGCGGAAGACAAAGCGAGCAACCGGACCAGCCACCAGCAGGTTCCAGGGCAGGGCCATGATAAAGTTGCGCGGAATGTTGACGAGCCACATCATCGGCAGCGCCTGCAAATTGGCAAGCGGGCCGCCGGGCATATGGAACAGGCCTTCACACGCGCCGTAGAGCGACATGATGATAACCATGGGAACGACCATGCAGGAGCTGACGGCGAGCGTCATGGCAAGCGGCGAACTCTTACCCGGCGTGACCAGGAATTTAAAGGCAAAGCCCTTGGCGAGGGGGCTGGCAACAAACCAGTCGCAGCACATGGCAAAAACGTAGGCAACGGGGAAGCCGAGCCACGCGGCGGCAACAACCTCGCCGTTGATGGCCCCATGCTGCAGGGCAACGTTGTAGATGCTCATCCAGAGCACCATGCAAAAGCACATGATAAAGGTAAACAGCAGGCTCTCTCGTTTGTTGATAGGCATAAAGGGCATGGTCCTTTCTGTGTTACGCCGCTACGCCACGCAACAAAAACGGGCGAGCAAGATGGAGCTGTTGGGACTTCATCTCGCCCGCCCGTGGTACGTGCGTCTGCGACTACTTATGTGGTGAAACCAGCCTAGCACGAAAAGCACGTGCTTCGTAAGCGTTGAGTTTATGAAGATGCAGGGCACCAATAGTCCCCCGACCCCATAAGTTGCGGTGGAATACGAACTGTTTTGACCCTTTAAGCAGCAATTCAGTCTCTATTTCACCGCAACTCATTTGGTGCAAAGTGACCTGTCCTCCTTGCACCAATTAGCTGGTGTGGCGCCAGCGAGGGTCGGTGAGTGTACGTGCCACACCCAGACCAACGGGCAAAAACGCCACGATGAGCACTGCACGCACAAACCAACCGAGCATATTGACCGTATCGAAGGTGCACATGTAGTACATCGAGCGATACAGATACAGGCCCGGCACCATAATGACAATTGATGGCACCGTGAGGGCGATACGTGGGTAGGTGAGCTTGACTTCGGCCAAGCTTGCCAGCAGCCCCGATACCAGCGCGCCGATAAACGCTGCCGCCTCGGGAGGCATTCCCGCGCTGAGGCCCAGGAAGGGAAACATCGTCGGCGCATCGACGAGCGTAAGGCGCAAGGTATTGGACACGGCGCCGATCAGCCCAGCTGCCGCGGCCATCTTTACCGGGCTGTTGAACATCACCGAGAAGCCGAATACGCCAACGAAGCTCATCACCACGCGCAGGAGCGTAAGGGCAAGCGGCGAAAGGCCCAGTGGGGCAAAGTCGTCCGGCGCCAGGCCAACACACTCGGCAACCATCCAACCTACGAGGGTCGCCATCACAATAATCGATACGGCATATGAAAGGCGCTCGATACCGCTTCGCATGTCGAGCTTAGCGATGTCGAGGCCTGCCGTAATGAGTGGAAAGCCGGGAATCACAAAGAGCATGGCGCCGATATAGCCTTCTTGGTGCGACATTGCCCCCGGTATGACCTGGCCAAGGCCGAGCAATGCCAGCAGATACGAAACGCAAGCGAGCGCAACGCCGGTCGTCAGCGCGCTGAACTGACCAAGGCCTTGCTTGAGAATATGGGAGCGGGCAAAGTTGCCGACACCCGCGCCCACGAACGCGCAGGCCATCTCGATAGGGCCGCCGCCGAGCAAAAAAACGAAGGCGCCACAGGCGCAGGCCGCCGCAAGGCCCTGTTGCCAAGGCGCGTAATCAGGTTTTGAACTCTCAACGGTCTTGAGCATCTCGTGATACTCGTGCACCGTGAAGCGACGACCATAGGTCTCGATTTCCTTGAGGAAACTCTCCATCATCCAAATGCGATGGGTATTGACGCCCGTTGTGGGCAAGCTGACGACCTCATTAAAGCAGTGACCATCTTCGATGCAGGTGCACTCAAACGACAGAAGACTTAAGTCAACGTGGATGGTGACACCGAGTACGGCGGCAACACGATTCATGGTATCGCGCACGCGCCAGGCACCCGTTCCGCTTGCCAGCATAAGCATGCCGGTGCGGCAGATGATGGATGATTTATCGGTGAGCGGCGCATCGACGGCAAGCTCATCGCCTGCCGTCACGATCTGGTGCCAGTCAGTTTTCATATGGAGCGCGCCGGCACGAACGCCGTGGTGCATGGGGGCTCTCGAAAGCAGCGAGTTAAGGCGCGAAGGCTGTGAGGGCTCCGCCGATTCGCCCTCGTCCTCGTCGGGCTCTTCATCGACCAGATCAAAGGAATCAAGCGGCGCTGGCTCGCGACGGTCGATCAGCTCCTCGTCCTCATCATCAAAGTAGTTGAACTGATCGAGCATGTCCTCTTCGATTGCGCGCTCGCTCGCGTCGTCCATCCCGGTGCTCCCTTCCTATCGACTAACCCCCATCCTAGACAGCGACGGCTAAAGGAAACATAAAAGAGACGGCTGTCATGCGAACCACGTCCCCAATGACTACATCGATGTTTTGGCAACGCCAGCGAGCGGGTCGCATTTGAGACAAGGTGACGTGAAACGAAAGGGCGCTGACCTTCTGGTCGCGCCCTTGAAGTTGAACGTCAGATTGTCCAAATGCGGCCCGCGCAGCGTCGAGCCGTTACGCGGTTCGTAGAACCGCGTAACTAATTAGTACATCTTTGCGCCGGCGGGGATGGAGGCGTCGAGCTGGATCAGGTTGAGGCGCTCCTCGCCCTCCTCCTCATGGATGGCGCTGATAAGCATGCCGCAGCTGGGGATGCCCATCATCTTGCGCGGAGGCAGGTTGGTGATGGCGAGCAGGGTCTTACCGACCAGATCCTCGGGCTCGTAGTATTCATGAATACCGGAGAGGATGGTGCGGTCGGTTCCGGTGCCGTCGTCGAGCGTGAAGTTCAGCAGCTTCTTGGACTTCTTGACGGCCTCGCATGCCTTGACCTTCACGGCACGGAAGTCGCTCTTGGAGAAGGTATCGAAGTCGACAAACTCCTCAAACAGCGGCTCAACGGCGATCTTGGAGTAATCGAGCGTGGGCTTAAGCGACTTAACGAAGGGGCTCGCGGCGTTGCCGGCCTCGGCGGCCTTGGCGGCAGCGGCACCGGACTGGAAGCCCTTCTCGGGCTTCATGTGCGGGAACAGCAGGACGTCGCGGATGGAAGCCTGGTTGGTGAGCAGCATGACCACGCGGTCGATACCGATGCCGATGCCGCCCGCGGGAGGCATACCGTACTCGAGGGCGCGCACGTAGTCCTCGTCGTACTCCATGGCCTCATCGTCGCCGCCGGCCTTCTCGGCCATCTGGGCGGCAAAACGCTCGGCCTGGTCGACCGGGTCGTTGAGCTCGGAGAACGCGTTGGCATACTCGTGGCCGGCAATGACCAGCTCAAAGCGGTGTGTCAGGCGCGGATCGTCCTCAAAGCGCTTGGCAAGCGGGCTGACCTCGATGGGGTAATCGCACACGAAGGTGGGGTTGACGATGGTATCCTCGCCCAGCTCGTCGTAGATCTCGGCGATGATCTTGCCGGCGGTCCACTCGGGCTTGATCTCCAGACCCTTCTCACGTGCGGCAGCGGCGAGCTCCTCGACCGGAGTATCGATGGTGACCTGCTTGCCGAGCACGTCCGAGACGATGTCGGTCATGGGACGGCTTGCCCACTCACCAGAAAGGTCGATGGTCTGGCCCTGATACTCGATGACCTCGGGGTTGCCGATGGCCTTGTTAGCCGCCTTGATGACACCCTGGGCGAGCGCCTTCATGCCCTCGAGGTCAGAGAAGGCACGGTAGGCCTCCATCGTGGTGAACTCGGGGTTGTGCGTAAGGTCCATGCCCTCGTTACGGAAGATGCGACCGATCTCGAACACGCGCTCAAAACCGCCGACGATGCAGCGCTTGAGGTGCAGCTCGGTAGCGATGCGCAGGTAGCACTCCTGATCGAGCGCGTTGAAGTGCGTAATGAACGGCTTGGCCGTGGCGCCGCCCTGGATGGTCTGCAGGATGGGGGTCTCGACCTCCATGTAGCCGTCGGACTCCATAAAGCGACGGAAGGTGGAGAGAATCTGCGAACGCTTACGGAAGGTCTCGCGAACGTCGTCGTTGGCGATCAGGTCGACATAGCGCTGGCGATAGCGGGTCTCCTTATCGGAAAGACCGTGGAACTTCTCGGGCAGCGGACGAACGGCCTTGGCAAGCAGGGTCGCGCTCTTAGGGGCAACGGAAAGCTGGCCACGCTGGGTGCGCACGACCACGCCGGTCACGCCCAGGATGTCGCCCAGGTCGAGGGCCTTGAGCGTACTCCAGGCAGCCTCGTCCATGTCGTTGATGCGGCAGAACAGCTGAATCTCGGCAGTCGCATCGCGCACGACGATGAACATGATCTTGCCCTGACCGCGCTTGGCGACCACACGGCCGGCGATCTTCACGACGTCCTCGGTGTCCTCGCCATCGGCAAGATCGGCGTACTTAGTCTCGATATCGGCGACGTAGTCCTCAAGCTCAGAGTGCTCGGGATAGGGGTTCTGGCCCGCCTCGAACAGGGCGGCGCGCTTGGCCAGGCGGGTGGCGCGCTCGTCGTTGAGCGTCGATGCCTGATCGGCGGCGTTCTGGTTCTCTGCCATAAGTTAGCTCCTCAAACTAAAACGCTCCCCAGGATTCGGTCCCAGGGAGCGAAAACATACCTTTACGCGGGACCGTGGTCTAGCGTGCGATCTTGGCGATGGTGTAGACGCGAGTCTTGCCGGAAGGCGTAACGACCTCGACGGAGTCGCCCTCGCCGTGACCGATGATGGCGTGGCCGACCGGAGACTCGTTGGAGATCTTGTGCTCGAGCGAGTTGGTCTCGGTGGTACCGACGAGCGTGACTTCCATGACCTCGCCGTTGGGATCAATCAGCGAAACGGTGGAACCGATGGAGACGGTCAGGTCGCCCGTGGTGGCAGCAACCTGAGCGTTGGCGAGGATGGCCTGGATCTCGGCAATACGAGCGGCGTTCTGGGCCTGCTTGTCCTTAGCGGCGTCGTACTCGGAGTTCTCCGAAAGGTCGCCGAACGCGCGGGCTTCCTTGATGTCCTCGACGATCTCCTTGGCGTAATCGCCCTCACGCCAAGCGAGCTCCTCGACGAGCTTCTGGCGGCCCTCAGCGGTCAGTACGATCTGGCTTGCGTCCATACGGATATCTCCCCAACTCTGATCAAACAATCAACTGTCAACAAAACGAAAAAGACCGGCTAGCCTGCGGGCAAGCCGGTCAGGTGCTCACCCCAAAGGGATGGGACTACTCTGCGTCCGCGTCGCTGTCCTCTGCCTGCTTCTTCTTGGCAGCAGCGAGCTTGGCCTCGAGCTCAGCGATCTCCTTGTCCTCCTCGGACTGCTCGACCACGACCTCCTCGGCCTGCTTGGTCTCGGCCTTATCGTCGCCCTCCATACCCTCGCGGATATTCTTGACGGTAGAGCCGAGGGACTTGCCGAGCTTCGGCAGGTTCTTGGGCCCGAAGATAATCAGGACAACGACGAGAATAATGATGAGCTCAGGAGCCCTCAGTCCAAACATGTAGACCTCCACAATACAGCGAGACAAGCTCGAATGAGTATACCGCGGGTATCGCGGTATCACAACAATAGCTAAAAAAAGGGACCGCAAGAAGCGGTCCCTCCTCATGCTCTGGTCGGGTTGACTGGATTTGAACCAGCGACCCCTGCGTCCCGAACGCAGTGCTCTACCAAACTGAGCCACAACCCGTTAGCTCGACTATAGTAACAAAGATTTCCGTCGTGTGCTAGAGAAATTTTTACTTCTTTGGCACTTCGACGCGAACCGTGTTGGGAATGAACTGCGTCGCGCAGGACCACCAGCCGTTTTGCTGGGCAGCGTCGGCAAGCCTTTCGGCCGTGACGGCGGTGTCGCAAATGGCAAACGAGCAGGCACCCGATCCGCACACATCTACAGCAACGGTGCCATCCTGTTTACGCAGCCAGTCGAGGACCGTTTGAATCTGCGGCTCCATCTGTGCGGAAATGACACCCAAGTTGTTATGGATGAGTGCATATGCCGTCTCGGCATCACCAGCACGCAAGGCAGAAGCTATCGCGCCGGGCTTGTCCGCAGGCACCGAGGCCTCGTCAAAACGTCGATAGGCTTCAATTGTCGAAACACTTGCCTCGCGCGGCTTGACCAGCACGACGGGCGTCGCGGGCAGCGCGGGGTACTCAGTTGCCAGCACGTCTCCCCCACCTACGTAGAACGCAGGGCTCGCGTGCAAAAAGAACGGGACGTCAGCACCAATGCCCCGCGCAATGTCGTCGAGCGCTGGGTCGGTGCGATCAATGCCCCAGAGCTCCGCCAAGGCGACAATGACCGCGGCCGCATCCGTCGAGGGGCCGCCCAAGCCGGCGCACAATGGAATGCGCTTCTCAATCGTCACGCAGATGTTTGCCTCGCGACCATAATGCTCGGCCATAGCAACCGCAGCCCGATACGCCGTATTCTTTTGCATGGGAAAATCTGATGCCGGAACCGTCTGGACGGTCAGCTCCTGTGCCGGAGCGACCGTCACGGTATCGGCTAGGCTGACGGCTGCCATCAGGGAATCGACCTTGTGGTAGCCACGGTCGTCACGCTCGGTATGAACCCCCAGGTAGAGGTTAATCTTTGCCGGCGCGGAAAGAGTCAGAGACCAATCGGTCACTGTTAGTGCTCCTCGAGCTGATTGCCGAGCGGAGTAAAGATATGCTCGCCGCTCTCGGGGTCGAACAGCTCGACCTGACCGGTGAGGACATCGATATACTGGTAGGACTGACGCGACTTGCGGCCGCGGCGCTCATCGACCTCGACGATAAAGACGGCGGGGTGGACGCTCTTGATGGTGCCCATGCGCTCGACGACGCGGGTGCGGCCCATGTTGGCCTTAACCTTGACGCGATCGCCCACCATATCGGTCAGCTTCTCGTGGATGTCGTCGACGTGATTGACTTCCATCTCTTCCATGAACAGGGCCTCCAGAAGGTGCAATTCAAAAAGGGGATAATACCCCTAAGATAGACAAAACTCTAATACTATAGCACCCTGCTGCAGCCATGCGCAAGTAGCTAAAAAAGCCCCGTCCCAAATTAGCTACTTACAGGTCGTCTGTGTCCAAGACGATGGTGAATGGGCCGTCGTTGACCAAGTCGACTTTCATATCGGCGCCAAAAATGCCGTGCGCCACGTGTTCGACATCTTGACGAACGAGCGTCAGGAAATACTCGTAGAGCTCGTTGGCGACATCGGGTGCGCCGGCATCCGTAAACGACGGACGGCGACCGTGGCGGCAGTCGGCGAACAGCGTGAACTGCGACACCACGAGCACCTCGCCGTCGACATCGGCAAGCGCCAAGTTGGTCTTGCCGTTCTCGTCCTCGTTGATACGCAGCCCGCGGAGCTTGCCCCACAGCTTGTCGGCCTCGGCACGCGTATCGCCATGGCCCACACCCAGCAGCACCAGGTAGCCTCGTCCAATGCGGCCCACGCACTCGCCATCGACCGTCACGCCGGCGTTGAGTACGCGCTGCACCACCGCGCGCACGGCCTACTCCTCGCCCGTCAGTTTGGCGGACAGATGCTCGAGCGCATGGAATCGATGGCTGATGGCGTTCTTCTCATCCGCCGTGAGCTCGGCCATGGTCTTGCCCGGCGTGTCGACCGGCAGGAACAGCGGGTCATAGCCAAAGCCGTGATCGCCGCGGCCCTCGTGCGCGATAACGCCCTCGCAAGCGCCCTCGCCATAGGTGACCAAGCCGTCCGTGTCGATGAGCGCAACGACGCTCATAAAGCGTGCGGTGCGGTCCTCATCTGCCACGCCTTCCAGGTTAACGAGAAGCTTGGCGTTGTTGGCGGCATCGTCGCCGTGCACGCCCGCATAGCGCGCGCTATACACACCGGGCTCACCGTCCAGCGCGTCGACGACCAAGCCCGAATCGTCGGCAATGGCCATAAGGCCCGTCTCCTCAACCGCGGCTTGGGCCTTGATGATGGCGTTCTCCAAAAACGTCGTGCCGTTTTCCTCGGGATCCTCAAAATCACCCAGCTGGCCGAGCGCCACAAAGCGCACCTCGGGCATGACCTTGCCCAAAATGGCCTCGATCTCGGTGAGCTTATGGGCGTTGCCCGTTGCCACGACGATGGTCGCCGCCGGGTCGAGGGTGTCGATGTCAATCTTCTCAAGTGCCATGACTGGCCTCCTTGTCTCTATAGCAA
This sequence comes from uncultured Collinsella sp., assembly GCA_900548515.1. GTDB lineage: Bacteria > Actinomycetota > Coriobacteriia > Coriobacteriales > Coriobacteriaceae > Collinsella. The sequence continues at coordinate 11,972 of URKU01000027.1, forward strand.
GCCGCGTGAGGGGCGTTTGGGCACTTGACCTCTCCCCTCTCAGGCGATCGGACCTTTCAACGCAGCATTTCAGCAGATAAAACCTACCAAAATAAACCTGTCCCTTTTGGCAGGTTAGGCGATGGCTTGGCGCTGAAGCTCGATGAGCTCGACGATACCCTTGTCGCCCAGGTCGAGCAGGGCATTGAGGCGTTTGCGGTCGAAGGGCGCCTGCTCGCCGGTGCCCTGGAGCTCGATCATCTCACCGGTTTCGGTGGCGACGAGGTTCATGTCGACCTCGGCATGGCTGTCCTCGGAATAATCGAGGTCAAGCAGCGTATTGCCGTCGACAACGCCCATGGAGATGGCAGCCACCTGGCCGATAAGCGGGATGCGCTCGATCTTGCCCGCCTCGACCCACATGGCGAGGGCGTCGTGCAGCGCCACCCAGGCACCGGTAATACTCGCCGTACGTGTACCGCCATCGGCCTGGATCACGTCGCAGTCGACGGTGACGGTGTACTCGCCGAGTGCCTTCATGTTGACGACGGTACGCAGGCTGCGGCCAATGAGGCGCTCGATCTCCATGGAGCGACCCTTGCGGTTGGCATGCTCGCGCTTGCAGCGCTTGCCGGTCGACGTCGGCAGCATGGCGTATTCCGCGGTCACCCAGCCGGCCTTAGCTCCCTTTCGCCAGCCCGGCACGCCCTCCTCGATAGTGGCGGCGCACAGCACGCGCGTGTCGCCGAACTCGGCCAAACACGAGCCGTGGGCGTGCTTCATGACGCCACGGGTGAGCTTAACGGGGCGCAACTCGTTGGCGGCGCGACCGTTGGCGCGGTTGACCTGCATGTACTCCATAGAAATATCCTTTCGGCAAAAGATGTGGCGAAGGCTTTGGCGGCCGCCTTACATCTATTTCAGCTCATCGATATCGATATGTTCGATGCTCTTGAGCGGCTGACCAAAAATAAAGCTGCCCGCCACCGCAAACTCGGCAATGTTATCGGCCGTCGTGGCAAAACGATGCTGCGGCTCGGCGGCGTCGCCCGCCAGCTGCTCGCGGCGCGTGAGGATATCGGTCAGCTCGCGCGTGGTCTCCTCGGCGGAACTCACGACGCGCACCCCAGGCCCCAGCGCATGCCGGATAGGTCCCACCAACAGCGGAAAATGCGTACAGCCGAGCACCACGGTATCGATACCGTGGTCGCGCAGCGGCTCAACCGTGGCACCCACCAGCGCACGCACGGCAGGCGTATCGAAGATGTCCTCGTTCTCAAGCCACTGTTCCTGCAGATGTGCACCCGAGGCGAGCTCGTGTTCGACAACCTCGACAAAGCTCGAGGCAGGACAGCCGTATACATCGACGCCGGCATCTAGATCCTGAATGGCGCGCGTGTAGGCGCCCGAGCGAATAGTGAGGTTGGTGGCGAGCACGCCCACCCGGCGCGTGCGCGTGCTGTTGATTGCCGCACGGGCACCCGGCGCGATCACGCCGATCACGGGAACGTCGAGCACCTGCTGGGCCAGACGCAAGGCCGCAGCGGTCGCCGTGTTGCAGGCGATGACCATAATCTTGACGTCGTGCTTCGAAAGCCAACGACCCGCCTGCAACGCAAACGAGCGCACCTCATCCTCGGTACGGGTGCCGTAGGGGCAGCGCTTGGTGTCGCCAAAGTAGTAGACGGACTCGTGCGGCAGCGCCGTCGCGATGGCGCGCGCAACCGTCAGACCGCCCAAACCAGAATCGAACACGCCAATCGGGCGCGTGTCGCCTGCCGGATTCTCGATATCGGACATTACCTCACCAGTCTCTCTCGAAAAGACATGTCCAAGTGCGGCGGCGGCGCGCTACGAACGCGCCGCGACCAGCAGCTCTGCCGTCGCCGCCCAACCGTCGACAATTTTGCCTCGCGTAACGAAAGCATTCTCGCAAGCAGCCAGGAACTCGGGCGCGCCGGCGCTCGTCAGGCCATTCTCGACCAAGCAGAACGTGCCCACGTGATCGGCCATGTAGAAGTCGGACTCGGAGTCGCCGAGCGCGAGTGTCTCCTCGCGCTCGATCCCCAGGTGCTCGCAGAAGCGCGCAATGGCGACGCCTTTGTTGAGGCCCGCGGGGTTGATATTGAATGCGCGACCGTCCTCGACGCGATCGAGCTCGAGCGTCGTCGGCTTGGACAGATGCGTCAGATGGCCGTTGCAAGCCCAGATCAGACCGCAGCCGGCCTCGTCCAGGATGGCCTGAACCTCATCGTCGGGCACATCGCCGCGCATGCCGACGGTGACCTCACGGTACTTGTAGCCGGTCGACATGTCGTTGTGATACTCGATCTTGTGCGGCCAGCGGGCGAGGATCTTCTCGCACACGCCGGTCTGCTCGATCACCTGGTGCGGCGTGAGGCCGCAAGAGGGGTCGTAGGGCATGTCGCCGGTCAGATACTCCCAATCGTTGGCTTTGAGGTCGTACATGACCAGGCCGCCCATCTCGCCGATGTAGGAGTTGAGGCCGAGCACGCGCGCGTCCTCGTGGATCATGGTACGGTTGCGACCCGAGGTGGGAACCACCTGAATACCAGCGCGAGCGAGCGCCACGACGGCCTCGACGAGTTTGGTCGAGGGGTTGCCGTCGTTGTCGCGTAGCACGCACGAGCCGGGTGCAAGCATCGTGGCATCCAGATCGGTAAAGACGTACTTGACCGTGGCCAAGCGCTCGCGCATCTCGCCCGAAAGCTCGGCAACGGTCGGCAGGGTATTGTGGGACATGGTTACTCCGTTTACGTAGAAGGGTTTGGACTTGGACGGCATGTTTTGATTAAGGGAACACGCTTATGGCGACAGCGCACTCAGGGCGCCGCCGCCATCATGGTTCATTAGTCAAACTGGGTAACATCGATCAGACGATTGGCCAACGAAAGGTCGCTCTCGATGGGCACGAACTCGTCACCCACGTGCATGAGCTCCTCGTCACCCTTTGCCAGCAGCAAGACAATGGTGGGAGCATCGGGGTTGACGTACTCCTCGCGCGCCGCCTTGAACGCCGCATGCACAGCGGCTTCGCGGTCGAGGATGATCTTGTTCGGCGTATCGTCGGGAACATGTTCGGCAAGCTCGCGACAGACCTTCATCGGGTCCTCGTGAGCCGGGTCCTCATTGGCAAAGATCATCAGGTCGGAATACGGTGCGGCCTCGCGCGGAAGCTGCTCGCGGCGCTCCTGCGCCTTGCCGCCGGCAGCGCCAAACACTGCGATGACCGGGCTGGCAGGAAACGCGCGCTTGACCGACGAGAAAAGCGAGCGGAACGAAAGCTGGTTGTGCGCGTAGTCGACGACACAAATCACGCGGCCGTCCTTCGACTCCACGACCTCCATACGTCCCGGCACACGCAGTTTGGAGAGGCCCTTCTTGATAGCCTCGATACCGATGCCGATCTCGTGCGCAGCGGCGATAGCGACCAGCGCGTTTTCCACGTTAAAGTCGCCCGCGATGCCCAGCAGGACCTTCTCCCCCGCCTCGGACTCGTCGGCACACAGGCCATGCAGGTTAAACTCGATGTTAAAGCCGACCATGCGGACATCGCTTGCCCACAGGCTTGCCTCGGGATGCTCGACGCCAACGGTCACCAAGTGCTCGGCCGTCGACGCTGCCTCCAACACACGGTCAACCTCTTCGGTGCCCAGATTCACCACGGCGGTCTTTGCCTGGTCAAAGATCCTGAGTTTGCTCTCAAAATAATCCTCAAACGTGGGGTGTTCGATCGGCGAGATGTGGTCACGCCCGATGTTGAGGAAGCACGCCACGTCAAACGGCAGATTCTCGACGCGTTGGTACTTGAGCGCCTGGCTCGAGACCTCCATGACCATGGACTGGCGACCGGACTCACGGCAGTTGGCGATATGGCGCCAGACCTCGGGGGCCTCTGGCGTGGTATTGGTGCTCTCGTAGCACTCGATACCATCGTCGGTACTCACCGAGCCGATCATGCCGCAGGACTCGCCCGCCGCTTTGATAATCGACTGGAGCATAAAAGCGGCCGTGGTCTTTCCCTTGGTGCCGGTGATGCCCACGATCTTGACGTCGTGGTCGGGACGGTCGTAGACCTCCGGCGGCAACAGGGCCATGGCCGTGCGAACGCTATCAACAACCAGCATCGCAGCACCGCTCTCCTGCGCCAGCGGCTCCAGAGACTCGACCAGCGACTCTTCGCACACAAATGCGACGGCGCCCGCATCGAGCGCCATGCTCAAAAACGCGGGCTTAAAGGCAGCGCCTTTGCAAAAGAACACGTCACCTGCCGAGACCGCGCGCGAATCAAACGAACAGCCGGTCACGGCACGCTCGTCAATCTGCTCTGATGCGCGCAGCTCGCCGCACACATCGAGAAGCTTGGCAAGCGTATCGACCGTGGTCACGGTCGCGGAATCCGAATGGTGCATCTTTCACCTTTCTCAGCCATTTGGCAGGGACGGTTTTTATAGTAACTGAAACGCACCCACGCAAAAACGGCTCCCGGAGGAGCCGTTACGCGCAGGCGTTCGTAAGCCGAGGCTAGGCAGCCTGAACAGCGGGCTGGTCCTCGTCGATAAAGAAGCGCTTGTACCACACCAAGAACACGAGCGGCGTATAGATCTTGCGCTGGAAATCGCCCTTGCCCGCAAAGTGCAGATCGAGCAGGTGCATGAGCTCGTCGGTATCGAAGAACTCGCTTGCCCACGGCGCGGTGAAGTACTCCTTGACATAGTCGTACCACTTTTGCTCGCGCAGCCAGTAGACAATCGGCACCGGGAAGCCCACCTTGGGACGGGTGGCCCACTCATCGGGCAGCGACTTGTTGGCAGCGTGGCGGAGTACCTGTTTGTTGCCGTTCTCGTTGATGCGGTAGCGGTCGGGAATGTGCTCGGCGAACTCCATGACTTTGCGGTCCAGGAAGGGCACGCGCAGCTCCAGCGAGTGCGCCATGCACATCTTGTCGGCCTTGAGCAGAATGTCGCCCGGAAGCCACATGTTCATGTCCAGGTACTGCTTCTTGACCAGCTCGGGCTGACCCTTCACGCGCGCATAGATGGGAGCGGCAAGCTCGAAGGCGCCATCGCCGGTGTTGTACTCGGGCTTGAGCACGCCGTCGACCTCGCGCTCCGGCCATACCAGAGCCTGTCCCAGGAACGACTTCTCAGGGATCTCGGCACCCTTGACCAGGAAGTTATGGCCCTTGAAGTACGGCATATGCAGCGCCAGGTTACCGAGCGCGCGACGGATGGGCAGCGGCACCATCTTTTTGTACTTGCGGACTGGGACCGTGTCCTCGTAGTAGGCGTAGCCGCCAAAGAGCTCGTCGGCGCCTTCGCCCGAAAGCACGACGGTGACGTCCTTGCGGGCCATCTCGGCCAAGAACCACAGCGGCACGGAAGACAGGTTGGACTGCGGCTCGTCCATGTGATACTGGATGTCCTCGAGCGCACCGAAGAACTCGTCGGCGGTAATCATCTTGCGAACGTTCTCGACGCCGAGCTTATCGGAAAGCTCCTTGGCATAGTTGGTCTCGTTAAAGTTCTTGTAGTCAAAGCCCACCGAGAAGGTCTTGTCGGGCATGAGGCAAGCGGCAATATAGCTGGAGTCGACGCCACCGGAGAGGAACGACGCGACCTTGACGTCGGCGATGCGATGGGCCTCGACGCTCTCGTGCACGACCTCGTCCAGCTCATCGACATACTCTTCGAACGGCTTCTCGACGGCAGAGTAATCGCAATCCCAGTAGCGCTCGATGTTCATCTTGCCGGTCGGGATATCGACGGTAAAGTAGTGCGCCGGCGGCAGCTTGTAGACACCCTCGAAGAAGGTCTCCTCGGTTGCCGAATACTGCAGCGTCATGTACGGACGCAGGGCCTTTTTGTTGACCGCCTTGTGGAAGTGCGGGTAGTCCAGGAAGCTCTTGATCTCGGAACCAAAGAGCACGCCCGGAGCGCCGTCGCCCGCATCGGCCATGGGATAGTAGTAGAGCGGCTTGATGCCAAAGATGTCGCGGGCGCCAAAAAGCTTGTTCTTCTTTTTGTCCCATATGACGAAGGCGTACATACCGCGCAGGCGATCGAGAACGGCCCCGCCCCACTCCTCGTAACCGTGCAGGAGGCTCTCGGTGTCGGCGCCGCAGTGGAACTTATAGCCCTTGGCCTCGAGTTCGGAGCGAAGCTCCTGGAAGTTGTAGATCTCGCCGTTGAAGACGATGACGACGCTGCCGTCCTCATTTGCCATGGGCTGGGCGCCGGCCTCAGTCAGGTCGAGGATCGACAGGCGGCGGAAGCCGAGGGCGACGCGGCCATCGATAAACTGGCCGCCCATGTCGGGACCACGATGGACGATGCGGTCCATCATCTTGGTGAGCACCTCGGATTGGTTATCCGTCCCACCGACAAAACCGACAAAACCGCACATATACTATCCCCTCTGCTGTTGCTGGGTATCAAATCGAATCAATAGCTTTTGAGTATACCCGAGGGCGCAAAGAGGGGCGGAATGTTCAGGCAATCTCAACTGAATCAGCTCCGCTGCGACACGTGCCGGTTACCTTTAATGGATATGAGGTGAACAACCCAATTGTTTTGCTATACTCTCTCCGCACGGGCGATTGGCGCAACGGTTAGCGCAGGTGCTTTACACGCACAAGGCTGGGGGTTCGAATCCCTCATCGCCCACCACTGATTTGGAAACGGTCCTCGAAAGGGGACCGTTTTTGTTTGGGCCTATTTCATGGGATTCGAACCCGGAAGGGTGCGGAGCTGGGGAAACGCGAAGCGTTTTCCAGCGCAGCACGCGAGGACCGTAGGCCCGAAGCGAGAGCGGGCGGCGTCAACCGCACGCGGACATCCCTCATCGCCCACCACTGAATTGTTAGGCCTCCAGCGATGGAGGCCTTTCTTTTTTTCAGGCCCAGCGCATGGGGTTCGAACCCGCCAGCACGTCTGTCACAAAGGCCGTGGCCAGAAAATGGCAAAAATGAGTACTGCTACCTTGCTTACAACATATCAGAAGATAATATTTGCTTAAGTTACGCAACATATGTCCATTATAAGGACTAGCAATTGGATCAAAATCGTACATTCATCGCCATTTCGACTAGCTATCTGGCCTTATTAGTCCAAAATTGCTGTTACCAAATCGGTAACAGTACTCATATTTGATGTTTTTTGACCAGCAGGTCTCCCCGCCTTAGCAAATCTAAGGCAAAACGGGCTCCAGACCGCCGAATCGTGCCGCATATGGCACATCCGCAGTCCGGAACCCGGTCCAAATTGAGTTATTGCGCCGCGTTAGCCCAAGACACCCGCCAGGATCTCGATTAGGCTGTCCACGTCGGCCTCTTCGCACACGAGCGGCGGCAGGAAACGCAGCGTATGAGCACCTGTAGCGTTAATCACGGCACCGGCGGCCAGCGCGCGGGCAACAATATCATGCGCGTCGCCCGCGGCATCATCCAAATCACAGCCGAGCATCAAGCCGCGGCCACGCACCTCGGTCACGTTCGGCAGCTTGGCGAGCTTTGCCTCCATATAGGCGCCTACCTTGGCAGCATGGTCGGCATAATCGCCGCGCACGAGCGCGGAGAGCGTCGCGGCGCACGCCGCGACAGCCAAGCAGCTACCGCCAAAGGTCGAGCCGTGGTCGCCCGGCTTAAACACGTCGGCAATCTCCTTCTTTGCTACGACGGCACCCATGGGCACGCCATCGGCAATGCCCTTGGCAAGGCTCATGATGTCGGGTTCCACGCCATAGGTTTGGAATGCAAACGGCTTGCCGGAGCGGAAGATGCCGCACTGGACCTCGTCGGCTATAAGCACGGCGCCCACTTCGTGTGCCAGGTCGCGCGCTGCCGCCATAAACTCCTCGGTCATGGGGTGCACGCCACTCTCACCCTGGATCGGCTCGAGCATCACGGCACATATTTCGCTCCCCAGCTGCTTAAAGATCGCACGCAGTTCATTGATATCGTTGGGCGTACAGGCCACAAAGCCACCCGGCAGCGGGCGGAAACTATCCTGCAGCCAATCCTGCATGGTGGCGGCAATGGTCTCGAGCGTACGGCCGTGGAAGCCGCCGCGCATGCACACGATAGTGTTGCCGCCGTTACCGGCACGCTTGGCGTACAGGCGCGCGAGCTTCATCGAGCCCTCGTTGGCCTCGGCGCCGGAGTTGGCAAAGAAGGTCTCCCAAACCTGCTCATCCGCAGCCGGGGCACCAAGAGCAGCTGCCGTGGTCTCATCGCCGGCGGCAATGGCATCGGCAAGCACGCGTGCACCATCTAAGTCGTCGTTGGCAAGCTTGGACAGCAGCGCCGCGACCTGTCCACGCTGCTCGATGTAGAAGTAATTGGAGACATGCATGAGCTTTTTGGTCTGTGCCTCGAGCGCCGAGAGCACAGCCGGGTCGCCATGACCTAGGCTGCACACGCCGATGCCGGCAAGAAAGTCGAGGTACTCACGACCATCGTCACCGGTGAGCTTCATGCCGTGGCCTTCGACAAACTCTACCGGCGAGCGACCAAAGGTATGCATAACGTAATGGGATTCGAGCGATTGTTGAGTTGCAAGTGACATGGGATGCCTTTCGTTGGGCGCCGTACGGCGCAGGGCTATGGGTGCAGGGACGCGACGACCGCGGGTCAGCTAGACCGTCTGGAGCTTCTCGACCTCGTCGAGGTTCTCGGTCAGGCGCGCCGCAAACGTCGAAAGCGGATGCGGATGCGTATCGAACTCGTAGGCCGTCTCGGTGGAGTGGATCACGGTACCGACGCCAGCATCGGTCAGCAGCTCCAGCAGCAGCGAGTGCGGCGTCGTGCCGTTGATGATGTGGGCGCGAAATACGCCACCAGCAAGCGCGTCGACGGCGGCGCGCAGCTTAGGGATCATGCCCTTGTCGACCTCGCCGCCGTAGAGCATCTCATTGACCTCGTCGAGCGTCAGGTTGGAGATCAGCGAATCCTTGTCGCTAAAGTCCTTGTACAGACCGTCGACATCGGTCAAAAAAATCGCCTTGTGCGCATGAAGCGCCGCCGCAACAGCACCGGCGGCGGTATCCGCGTTGATGTTGAAGAAGCCACCGCCCTCCCCCGCCGCGACCGTGGCGATAACGGGAATGTACTCGCTGTCGAGCAAACGCTCGATATAGTCGGTGTTGACGTGCGTGACCTTGCCTACGCGGCCGAGCTCTGGGTCGAGTGGCTCGGCGATAAGGGTACCGGCGTCGCTGCCGGACACGCCCACGGCCAGGTTGCCGTGGTGGTTGAGCGCCGCGACCAGCTCCTGATTGACCTTGCCGCCCAGTACCTCGCGCACGATGTCCATGGTGGCAGGCGTAGTCACGCGCTGGCCGTTCTTAAACTCGACGGGGATGTCGTAGTGGCTGAGCGCCTCGTTGATGGCCTTGCCGCCACCGTGCACGATAACAGGGCGCATGCCAATAATCTTGAGCAGGACGATGTCGCTCATCACGTCACGACGCAGTTGCTCGTCGACCATGGCGGCACCGCCGTATTTGATAACGACCGTCTTACCGGTCAGGTTCTTAATCCACGGCAGCGCCTCGAACAGCAGCCGCGCGGTAACTTCGTTGGATTCGCTCGAGCGACAATCGCGTGCGAACTTCATAGTCTGCCTCGTCTTTCGTGTAGCTATCGCGCCGCACCTCGTTGCCCGCGATTGCAGCGGGGCGCGCGGCACATCGGGAGTTTAGGAACGGTAGTCGCCGTTGATCGAGATGTACTCGTGCGTGAGGTCGCAGGTCCACACAGTCGTTGCCGCGTCGCCTGCGCCCAGGTCGG
>URKU01000028.1 GCA_900548515.1 uncultured Collinsella sp.
TGGTGCGGCGTATAGGATTCGAACCTATGACGTTCTGATTCGTAGTCAGACCCTCTATCCAGCTGAGGTAACGCCGCAGCGCAAGACATATAAAACCACTTTAGCTTATTGGAGTCAAGCACAATCTCAAACTTTTTTGTGGAACGCAGTTTTGTCATGCTGCTCCGCATATACCGCTGTTCCCCGTACGATCGATTGGCTTTTCGATCACGTCGAACTTGGCATCAAGTTCCCTCAGGAGCGATCTCACACGCTGGGCACAATCATAATCGGCAAACGAGATGCTCAGCATGCGCGCGACCTGGTTGGAAGTCCCAACTCCATAGAAGTGCTCCAGCGCCACAAGTCCCTCGTGCATCACAAAGGTCTCGACCACATGCGGCGACTCCTCAAAGCACCATTGTGTCAACGGACCCTCACTCGTCTGTCGAACCACCAGGCCACCCATGCCAGACGGCTCACACGTTACAAGCAGGTACTCCCCACCCTCGTCGCTCTCAAACAAAACCACCCGATCATCAAACAGCTCCATCGCGTCCCCTTTCTCTCGCTCTTATTTAGCAAAAGCATAGCAGGTAGATGGCTGTATACAGAACAGTTGTTCGTGTGTTTTCTATTGAGCTGTCCGCACGGCATGGTATGGACCTGCGCACGAAATAGGGCACCCCCGAAGGAGCGCCCTTGCATATCCCCTATGCAGCCAACTTACGCGACCGGCTCGATCTTCTCGAGACCACCCATGTAAGGACGCAGAACCTCGGGGATCGTGATGGTGCCGTCGGCGTTCTGGTAGTTCTCCAGAATAGCGGCCATGGTGCGGCCGGCCGGCAGGCCGGAACCGTTGAGCGTGTGCAGGTAGCGCGAACCCTTGAAATTCTCGGGGTCGCGATACTTGATGTTGGCGCGACGGGCCTGGAAGTCGCCGCAGTTGGAACAGGAGCTGATCTCCTTGTAGGCGTTGTAGCTCGGCAGCCAGACCTCGACGTCGTAGGTCTGACGGGCAGAGAAGCCCAAGTCGCCGGTGCACAGGCTAATCACGCGATACGGAAGGCCCAGCTGCTGCAGCAGGTACTCGGCCTCGGCGGTCATGCTCTCGAGCTCCTCGTCGGACTCCTCCGGCTTAGCGAACTTGACCATCTCGACCTTGTCGAACTCGTGCTGACGGATGATGCCGCGGGTGTCGCGACCGGCGGAACCGGCCTCCTCGCGGAAGCAGGGGGTGAAGGCGGTGTAGCGGCGCGGCAGAGTGTCGGCATCGAGGACCTCGCCGGCGTGTAGGTTGGTAAGCACGACCTCGGCGGTGGGGATCAGGAAGTTGTCGCCCGAGACGTGATAGGCGTCATCCTCGAACTTGGGCAGCTGGCCCGTACCGAACATGGTCTGACGCTTGACGACGATGGGCGGCCACCACTCCTTAAAACCACGGCTGGTGTGCGTATCGAGGAAGAAGTTGATGAGGGCGCGCTCCAGGCGGGCGCCGGCGCCACCGAGAACGGTAAAGCGGCTGCCGGAGAGCTTATTGCCACGCTCGAAGTCGAGGATGTCCAGATCGGTGCCCAGATCCCAGTGCGGCTTAAAGTCGAAGTCGAACTCGCGCGGGGTGCCCCAACGACGGCGCTCAATGTTCTCGTCCTCGTCCTTGCCGTACGGCGTGGCCTCGCAAGGAATGTTGGGCAGGTGAGCCATGAAGTCGTACTGCTCCTGCTCGAGAGCAGTGCGGCGCTCGGCCAGACCGTCAATCTTCTCGTTGACGGCGCGCACGGCCTCCTTGGCGGCCTCGGCCTCGTCCTTCTTGCCCTCCTTCATCAGGGCGCCGATCTTCTTGGACTCGGCATTGCGCGTAGCCTGGAGCTCCTCGACCTCGGTGATGACGGCACGACGCTCGTCGTCGAGCTCAAAGAACTTCTCGCGATCCCAAGACGTCTGGCGGTTAGCCATGGCGACATCGATGGCATCGGGGTTCTCGCGAACAAACTTGATATCAAGCATTAGATCCTCCGGCGATATACATTCCATTTAGGTTGCAACCTTGTACATGTATGGGCAAGTATATACTTATGAGCGTTTACGACCCAACTCAACTACGCAAGAAGGCACCCAATGGACGCAGTTTTTTCCTTTTTGTTTGGCACCCGCACCGGTTTTGCCATCCTTTTCGCCGGCGGCATCCTGTTATTTGCGATTCTTGCCTTTGTAATGGAGAAGCGCACCCATAAGATGTACGTCGACCGCGGACCCAAGTCCGAGGATGAGGAAGACAGCTTCTGGGACTAACCTGCCAAAAAGGGACAGGTTTATTTTGGTCGGTTTTATCTGGGCAAACGCAAGCGCCCCGCAACTGGAATTGAGCCAGTTGCGGGGCGCTTTTTGCTATAGAGATAAAACCGCAGGAAAACCAGCCAAAATAAACCTGTCCCTAAATGGAAGGTTTTACTGAAGGGTGGCGTCGATGGCCTTGACCAGGGCGCTGCGCATGCCGGCATCCTCGAGCGCGATGACGCCCTTGATGGTGGCGCCGCCGGGCGAGCATACGGCATCCTTCATCGCCGCAGGATGCTGGCCAGTTGCAAGCTGCAGCTTTGCCGTACCCAGCACCATCTGGCTCACAATGCGATAGGCATCGGCACGCGGGATACCGTGCTTGACCGCCGCATCGCCCAGGGCCTCGATTGCCATAGCGACAAATGCCGGAGCGCAACCACCCACCGTGCCGCCCACAAACAGCAGGCTCGTATCGAGCTCGACCACCGCACCGAGCTTGCCAAGCAGATCAAGCACCACTGCGCTCTGCTCATCACTAAGCGTGGAAGCCTTCTCGCAAGCGATGACGCCCTCGTCCACCGAAACCGGTGTGTTGGGCACCGTCGAGATATGCGCAACGCCCGGCAGGACCTGCTCCCACTTGGCACTGTCCCAGGTCCAGGCAACCGACAGAACGACCTTTTTGGCAAGAGCATCCTTGAGCGGGGCGAATACCTTCTCGATCATGTACGGTTTGACCGCAGCGACCACGATATCGGATGCGGCGACAACCTCGGCGGCATCGTGGCAGGCGACCATGCCGCGCGCCTCGCAGCGCTCAACCAGTGCGTCGTAGCGACCCGCGCAGGCGCACATGTCGCTCGCAGCTACACCGGCAGCGATCCAGCCATCGGCCATAGCGCTCGCCATATTGCCAAAACCGACAAATCCAATCTTCATATCTCATAGTCCTCTCAGACACGCTCTTCAAAACGAAAGCTATTGTCCCACGCCATTGTTTCGTATTGCCGACCTATTTGTGATACGGCTCGCCACGGCTGATCTTGCAGGCGCGGTAGATTTGCTCCAGCAGCACCACGCGCGCCAAGTTATGCGGCAAGGTAATGCGTCCAAAGCTGAGCATCTCGTCGGCACGGGCACGCACGGCATCGCTCACGCCATCCGAGCCGCCGATCACAAAGGCGATATCACTGTTACCTCGCAGCATAAGATCGTCGAGCCTCGCCGAGAGCTCCTCACTCGAACGCTCCTTGCCCTCGATAGCCAGCAGGATCACATGCGCTCGAGACGGCAATGCAGCAAGAATTGCCGCCCCCTCCTTGTCGCGCGCGGCATCCACGCCGCCCGCCTTAGCCGGGTCGATATCGGCCACCTCGCGGATATCCACCTTGGCATAGGCGCCTAGGCGCTTGGTGTACTCAGCGCACGCGTCCTTCCAAAAGCGCTCTTTGAGCTTGCCAACACAAACGACGGTGTATTTCACGCGTGCCTACTCCTTTGACTCGTTTTGAACTTTGCTGGCTGTCAGCATCTGCTCGAACATCGAGGCCGACTGCGAGAAATCGCTCGGCAGCACGACCGTCGAGGTTTTACCCGTACGAGCGAACTCCGTCATCATCTCGGACCACTGCGTAAACATGAACAGTTGGTTGGCCTCGTCATTGCCGACACCCGTCTCCTGGATGATCTCGAGCGAATCTTTGATACCCAGCGCGATGGCTTTGCGCTGGTTGGCGATGCCCTCGCCCGCCTTTTCCATAGCCTCGGCCTCGGCGGTCGCCTCGGTGACGCGCTTGATGCGGTCTGCCTCAGCGAGCTCCTGTGCCGCAGCGCGCTTGCGCTGGGCGGCGTTGATGTCGTTCATGGAGTTCTCGACCTCGGTCGGCAGTGCGATTTTGGTGATGAGCGTCGACACGAGGGTGAAGCCGTAGGCGGCCATCTGCTCGGAAACGGTAGCGTTGACATCCTTGGCGATGTCATCCTTCTTGGCAAAGACCTCATCGAGTGTGTAGACGGGAATCGAAGAGCGCAGGGCGTCGGTGATGAAGTCACGCATCTGGTCGACGGGCTCCTGCAGCATGTAGTAGCTCTTGTAGATACCCGAATCTGCCGGGCCGGCGCCCATGTCATAGCTCACGTGGTACTGAGCAGAGACCTCAAGGCCGATGGTCACGTTGTCCTGGGTCTTAACGTCGATGCCAAAACCGTTTTTCATGGTGCGCAGGCTCACCGTGGCGGCCTTGCGGTCGATCACGGGCACCTTCATGTGGAAGCCCGCGTTGACGATGCGGTTAAACTTGCCCAGACGCTCGATGATCACGGCATGCTGCTGTTCAACGACATAGCAGGCGCTGGGAAGCAGCAGCAACAGGATGATGATGGGAATCAAAAGGCTGGTAAGGGCGGCGATGATACCGGAAAACAGCATGGTCTCTCCTCTGATAGGCACACGTTGGCATTAGGATACCCGTCCAAGGAGATCGTGCATATCAAAAAAGCCCCCATTGCTGGGAGCTCTTTCATTTAATGGTGCGGGCGAAAGGACGTCCGCGTATCCGCTTCGCGGATCCGCACCGGCTTCGGCCGCCTGCCGGCGTCCTCGCCAGCTCGCTAAAAACGCTCCGCGTTTTCTTTACGCTCGCTCCTTTACAGGTTCAAGTCCCTGTGATGGGCCCATAACAAAAAAGCTCCCATTGCTGGGAGCTCTTTCATTTAATGGTGCGGGCGAAAGGACTTGAACCTTCATGGGGTTGCCCCCATACGGACCTGAACCGTACGCGTCTGCCAATTCCGCCACGCCCGCGTGCAGGAATTAGAATAACGGAGCGCCATCGCGAACGCAAGAACTATTTTTGAAAAAGTTTGCAGGCATTTTCCCAAGCTGCTCGCGCGATTGCCTCAGCATCCTCGCCGGTACGATCGACACGGTCGTTGACCAGCGTGTTTGCCGTAATGGAGATCATTGCGGGCTCGCATTCAAGACCGCGGATGGGCTCCGGAGCCATATACGGGCAATCCGTCTCGAACAAAATTCGATCGAGTGGGGTTGCCGCAAATGCCTCGCGCACATCGTCGTTGCGCTTAAAGGTGGCCGCACCGCCATAGGCGATATAGCAGCCCAAATCCACAAAGCGCTCCATCGTGGCGCGGTCCTCGCCAAAACAGTGCAGCACACAACCAGCCTGGGGCACACCCACCTCGCGCAGTACGTTGTACGCATCAACGTGCGAGGTGCGCTCCCCATCCGAGTCCTCGTGACGCAGGTGCAGCTCCACCGGCACATTGCGGCGCACGGCAAGCTCGAGCTGGCGCGCCATGCAATCAATCTGCACGTTATGGGGTGCCGGCGCGATATCGTCGTCATAGTCCATGTGATAGTCCAGGCCGATTTCGCCAATACCGGCGCATAAGGGGTCATCAAGTGCCGCAACGACCTGTGCATGAACGTCGTCGGTATAGTCCGGCGCGCCATACGGATGCACGCCGGCAAGATACTTGATCTGCGGGATATCCTGCATCGGAAGAATCTCGCGCACCAGCCAGTCGCTATAGTCCGCCACGCTGCGCTTGTCGGCAATGGGGTCGAACATCGTCACCAACAGGTCGACGCCCGCGGCTTTGGCGTGCACGAGCGTCTCGGGCACATCCTTGCCCCAAAACGAAAGCAGATGTGCATGCGTGTCGGCAAGCGGCGCCAAGGGCACGGGACAAGCAACCGTCTTCTTTTTCTTGGTAAACGTCACGCGTTCGGCATTAGGCGTCATGGATTAGCTCCCGGGCCAGACGGACAAAGTCGGCAACATCGAGCGTCTCGGCGCGCGTGGTGGGTGCGATACCGCAAACCTCAAAAGCGGCATCGAGCACGTCCTTGGCAAAACCGTTGGCGCTCATGGAATTTCGGATGGTCTTGCGCCGCTGAGCAAATGCAGCGTCGATCACACGAGCCACGAACTCGCGATCGAGCCCCTCGGGCACCACGCCGTCAACACGGTCGATACGCACGACGGCCGAGTCCACGTGCGGCGCTGGCATAAAGCAACGCGGCGGCACCTCAAAGCGACCCGTCACCTGCGCATACAGGCCGAGCTTTGCCGTATAGCCGCCATAGGTCTTGTTGCCCGGCACTGCGGCAATGCGATCGGCAACCTCCTTTTGCACCATGACGACGGCACGCTTGAGCGCCGGCATCGTCTGGAAAAATTGCAAAATGATCGTCGCCGCCACGTTATAGGGCAAGTTCGCGACAAATACCGTGGGCTCGCCGCCGGCGGCCTGCTCAATCTGCTCCGGGCCCACCTTAAGCGCGTCGCCCATGATAAAGCGGAAGTTGGCATAGTCGGCGGCATGGGCGTCGAGCACCGGTTCGAGCTCGGGATCTGCTTCGATCGACGTGACGCACGCCGCCTCCTGCAACAGCGCAAGCGTGAGCGTGCCAACGCCCGGACCAACCTCGAGCACGCGCTCATCGCCCGCAAGCTCGGCAAGCTCGCAAATGCGCTCGATCACATGGTTGTCGATCAGGAAGTTCTGGCCCAGGCGATGCTTGGTCGCAAGGCCAAACTCCTCCAGCAGCTCCCTTGTTGCCGTGGGGTTTGCCAAAGGCGAAGTTGTCATGGTTGCCTCCTTAGCATGATGGCGGCGTCTTGAAACGAAAGGGCATGGACCGTGGCGGCCATGCCCTTACATCTAAACAGCAAATTGCCGATATGGCGCTCGCGCGGTCTCTACGCCAGACGCGGGAACAGCGGCTCGCCCTTCTCGACAGGCTGACCGCCGGCAAGCAGGCCCCAAGCGCAAATGCCCTTGAGGTCGTCGGTCGCGGCCTCGTCCTCGCAGGACAGGCGGCGCAGGGCCTCGGCAGAGGTCTGAGGCATGAGCGGCATCAGCAGGTGGGCGGCAATGCGGATGGCCTCGAGCAGGTTGTAGATCACAAACGCCAGCTCGTCAGCCTTGGCCTCGTCCTTGGCAAGTGCCCAAGGCTCAGAGTCCTCGATGTAGTGGTTGGCGGCATGGATGAGCTCCATGACCTCGTCCTTGGCTCCGCCGTAATCGAGCACGTCCATCTTGGCCATGTAGCGCTCGACCAGACCATCGGCGATCTTTGCCAGCGGGTTGTCGAACGCATCGAACGATGCGGGCTTGGCGGGCGCGCAACCATCAAAGTACTTGCCGCTCATGTTGAGCGAACGCGAGATAAGGTTGCCCCAGCTGTTGGCCAGGTCGGCGTTGTAGACCTGCTCCATGCGATCGAAGCTGATGGCACCGTCGGTGCCGGGGACGACGTCGGTCATGAAGTAGTAGCGATAGCCCTCGACGCCCAACATGTCGATAACGTCCTGCGGAGCGATGGCGTTGCCGCGGCTCTTGGACATCTTCTCGGCCTTGCCGGTCTCGGCATTGCGCACGGTCAGGAAGCCGTGGGCAAAGACGTGCTCGGGCAGGGCCTCGCCGATGGCCATGAGCATGGCGGGCCAAATGACGCAGTGGAAGCGGATGATGTCCTTGCCCACGATGTGGAACTGCGCGGGCCAGCGATAGGCCAGCTCGGCACGCGCCTCGTCGGTGTCGACACCGTAGCCGACGGCCGTCATATAGTTGAGCAGCGCATCGAACCACACGTAGGTCACGTGACCCTCGTCAAACGGGACCTGAATGCCCCAGTCAAAGCTCGTACGGCTCACGGAAAGGTCATTAAGGCCGCCCTCGACAAAGCTACGTACCTCGTTCATGCGGAACGCAGGCTCGACAAAGTCGGGGTGCTCGTCATAGAGCTTGAGCAGCTTGTCCTGGAAGGCGGAAAGCTTAAAAAAGTAGGACTCCTCCTGCACGCGCTCAAGCGGACGGTGGCAGTCGGGGCACAGGTGCTGGCCGACGCTGCCGTACTCCTCGTCGCCCTTCTGGACCTGCGTATCAGTGAAGTAGGTCTCGTCAGGCACGCAATACCAACCGTCGTAGCTGCCCTTATACAGGTAGCCGGACTCCTTCATGCGCTCCCACAGGTACTGCACGGCACGATGCTGGCGCGGCTCGGTGGTGCGGATGAAGTCGTCGTTGGAAATCTCGAGCTTGCTCCAAAGCTCCTTGAAGTGCGGAGCCTGACTATCGGTCCACTCCTGCGGCGTCATGTTGTGCTTGGCTGCGGCCTCGGCGACCTTCTCGCCGTGCTCGTCCATGCCGGTCAGGAACTTGACGTTATAGCCGGCGGAGCGGCGATAGCGAGCCTGAACGTCGGCGATGATGGTGGAATAAGCCGTGCCCAGGTGCGGATCGGCGTTGACGTAGTAGATGGGCGTCGTGATAAAGAACGAAGGCTTGCTTTGATCCATGGGGTTTGTCCTCCAGAAAAACGTTGCATACAGGGGATGATTCTAGCGCAAGGGCTGGATATCCTCCATCTATTGCATATCGAGCACCATGGCATAGACATCGCGCTTGCGGCGCGAATACTTCTGAGACAGGCGCTTGGCCACCGCAGACGCGGGCTCCCCCTCCTCGAGCGCGGCGCGGATATCCTCGCGCAGGGCTTCGTCGGGATCCGCTGCCGCGGCGCCAACCGGCACGATACCGGCCTCCTCATCCTCGCTCGGCGGCGCGATGACCAGCGCAATCTCGCCCTTTACCTCGCCGCGAGCACGCAGCTCCTCGGCAAGTTGGGCAGCGGGCCCGCGCAAGACTTCCTCGTGCAGCTTGGTGAGCTCGCGGCAGACGGCAACCTCACGCTGGGGAAAAACCTCTGCCACGGCCTCGAGCGTCGCCACGATGCGATGTGGAGACTCGTAGAAGATGAGTGCGCCGGGAACCACGGCAAGGCGCTGCAAACGACGCACGCGGTCGCCGTGCTTTCGGCCCAAAAAGCCCTCAAAGAAAAAATGCTCACAGGGAATGCCGGACGAAACGAGCGCCGTGACGCAAGCGGAGGGCCCGGGAATAACTTCGACGGGCACATCGGCCTCACGTGCCGCCTCGACCAGCGCCTGGCCGGGATCGGACACGCTCGGCATGCCGGCGTCCGAGGCAAAGGCGAGGGTCTCCCCCGCCAGCAGACGGTCGACCAGGCCGGCGGCGCGGCTGGCGATCACATTCTCGTCGCAACGGACAAGCGGCTTGGAAATGCCCAGGTGCATCAGCAGCTTTGACGTCACACGCGTGTCTTCGCAGCAGATGGCATCGGCGGCGGCAAACGCCTCGCCAACGCGCGGGGACAGGTCGCCCAGGTTGCCGATGGGCGTGCCGACCACATAGAGTTTGCCCGTATGGGCACTGTTCTGCGTCATATCAACCTATTCAATCATGCCGCGCTCGAGCGTACCGAGCGCCGCGCGGGCGTCCCATGCTGCAATGCGCTTCTCGGTCTTCCACGTTTGGAAGAACCAACCGGCAGCCGGCGCAAACGAAGCCAGCTGATTGGCGATAAACACGCGCTCGTAGGCATTGCGGCCCTCGGGCGTAACCGACGAGTTGGCAAAGATCGCCGCGCCCGACCATTCGCCCACCAGCACGGGGAACCCAGTCGAAATCGCTTCTTTAAGCTCGCGCTTGTTACGGGAAATCGCCGTCGTCAGCCCGCGGGGGCTCGTGATATCGAGCGCATACTCGTCGCGGTAATGGTACAGGTGAAGGTCCATGTAGACGTTCTTGTACTTGGCGCCGCGCATAAAATGCTTCCACTCGCTGGGATGCCCCGAAGACGAAAAGACGACGATCTTATCCTCGGGCATATACGAACGGACGAGCTCGTAGGCATCGCGATAGAAATTGCGCAGGTAGTGGGCCGGAATGCCATCCGTCATGGCAAAGAGACTCTTGCGGACACTCATCTGCGGCGTATCCAGCAGCTCAATGCCCAGCAGGCTCTCGGCCTCGCCGTAACGCTCGGCCAAGCGCTCGAGCACGTCGAGTGCGACATGGCGGCCGTTAGTGGACGAATGCCACTCGGCAACAGCCTCCGGCGTGGCGGGCGAATCGTTGGAATCGCCCTGGCCACCGGGCACAGTCGCCAGGTCAAGCAGCACGCGGATGTCGTACTTGGCAGCCCACTCAATCGCGCGGTCGATGTAATCGACAACCGAGATGTAGGAGGCATCGGACTCCTGTGAGCCAAAGGCATACCAAGGCACCGGCAGGCGCACGGCGTTGAGGCCGATCTGCGCCATGCGACGGAAATCATCCTCGCTCACAAACGTCTCGTAATGACGGCGCATGCGCTCGTTATAGGCGGCGGTGCCCATGGCCTCCTGCAGCTCGGCCGCGTTGGATGCACCGGTCGCCGCGTATAGCGACGGGGTCACCCAAGGCTCGGGAATAAACCAGCCAGAGAGATTAACGCCGAGTATCCTCTCCATCACTGCCCCCTTCGGATCGTGCAGGCTGAGCCTGCATCGTATTGCACAGGAAAAGTATCGTTTTGAGTATACCCGCGCGTGCGGACAGACGACCGAACGGTCTGTAAAGTGGCGCAAAAGCGGAAGGAATGTCTGGGCGGGCCCGAGATGTGCACGCACGTCGGAAGTAAGCGCCGGAAAACGCATCCCACTCTGAAGCCAAATTCCGGGACGCAATTTCCGCAGAGCCCTCGATAAAAGAAAAGGACCCCTTTGCAGAGGTCCTAGTCAATTCAAGGTGGCGGGGAAGGGAATCGAACCCCTGACACGAGGATTTTCAGTCCTCTGCTCTACCAACTGAGCTACCCAGCCATTTGAGGTGTGCCTTGTTTCAAGGCTTGATTAGTATAACCAAGGACGCGTTCCGGTCAACCGAGAATTTTAAAAAAGTTTTTGGGCACAGCCTCGGTTCTATAAATCGGCACGTCAGAGGCATCAGCCGGCAGCAAGAAGTTTTTCACTCAGAGCCGCACGGGCAAACTCACTTGGCGTCATCCCCTCGGCAGCCGCCCGTCGACGAATGGCCTCCTTCATTCCCAGAGGAATCTTGACCGACAGCGTTGCCGTCCCCTCACCTGAGAGCGGGGGCCGTCCATGCACGATTCCACCAACGGTGTGTTCGCCATCCGGAAACTCTCCGCGCTCGTACGACTCGCACCACGCGTCAATCATTTCATCCGTTACAACCTGACCATTAGCGGCCGTATACGTCTTGCCCATCATCGACCCCTCTGCCGAGCTCGCTCAATCTCTTGCCAGAATTTCTTCTGAACCGGAGACAGGGCATGAATAATGAGCCATCCACGAATTAGTTCGACCGCAACAAGTTCCACACTTCGACCATCTGGGAGCCATCCAATGGCAAGCCATCTCGGCGGCTCGTCCTCCGACTCGCGGCGAATGCACTCAGTAACCGCGAACCAGGCACCTAGTACCTGCTTTTCCGTCAAGTGTTTTTTGGCGTTCGGATGGATCTCAACATCCATGCATCTTCTCCTCCATCTTACCCAATTTCGTATGACGAAAGTCCGCTGTCGCCAATCTCTTACGCCGGCACTTGCTGGAGGGCGGGAGGTGTAGCGAAGATTGAAGGGCGTTCCAATACCGCCCAGGCACCGGGACAGGAGCACATACGCCAAGGACGAACGTTTTCGTAGCGCGCGAGGATATTGCCGCGTGCATCGATAAAGGCGATGTCGATGGGATAGGCCATAAAACACGTATGGACCGAAGAGCAGTGTGGAAACGCCATGACGAGCGGCAGGCCGTTGGCGGCAACCGGACGCCGTCCCAGCATGCCACGCAGGCGCACGGCAAACGACTCCGCCACCGCAAACTCGACCGGCGTCCAACCCAGCCTGTTGAGTGCCCGCGCGTAGGCGATGTAGGACGAGACCGCGGTCACATGACCACCCCCGGACGCCATGGATCGACCGTCACCGTGCGCTCGTGCGACAACGTTGTCGGCGCCCCCAGCGGAACGCCAGCGATGCTGAGAGAAGTCGGCCACGGCTCATAGTGCATGGTGCAGGTGTAGGTCCTAAACGTACCGGATAGGGAGAGCAGGCCACCATCCGATGCCTCCGCGCCTTGCTCGCTCGACACTTCGATCTGTAAGTCATAGCCTTCCATGGCATTCAGAATTTGAGTCTGGACCGTCGCCGAGGCATCGGCAGAGCTTTCGTCGCCCTCCCCCTCCGACGCCACGGCGTGCGCCAACACGATGTCGGGCACCACGCGGTCGAAGCGCGCGACAGCGCTGGCAAAGACCATGACGTTGTACACGATGAGTGCCAGCACCAGCAAAACGGGCGTAACCACTGCCATCTCCACCGTCGCTTGGGCGCGCTCCTCGCGCAGACGCATGCGGATACTCATTACGACCCACCGCCCAGAGCGCCAACCAGCGTGGCGACATCGACGGTGAGCGGGATGGAGCCGCCGCCGGGCAAAGGAATCTCCGCAAGTGTGAACACCGTACCGCTAATGGTGCGTTCGACTTGATATTCCAATGCCTCGCAAAGCGCCTTGGGATCGGTCACGCCCAACGGAATACTTCGCAGTTTGTCTTGCGCTTGAGAGAGACCCGCAATGTCAGACCCCGGACTCTTAATGACGTTGGCGGAATCGGTCAGCACCGGCTTTCGCAGGCGCAAGTCGCACGGCTCCAGGCCCAACGCCGCCACGGACGCCGAAACGGTATCGCCGAGCCACGATGCGATGGAGCCCAACGCGCCGCTGCCCCCTCCCAGGCCCTTAATCATCTCGTCCATAAGTTCGTCGGCCGAACCTTGGATGTCTCCGTATCCCACAAGCAGCCGTCCCCAAACATCCATGACGCCATCGAGTACGCCGGCAACGCCGCCCGAGCGTTCCTTCAATGTCGAGAAAAATCGCGAAAGCACGTTGTTTTGCGCCGTCGTCCCATCGGGCGCCAGCACCGCGGCAGAAATAGCACCGCGATCGCCAAGCCTGACTGCCGTGTTAAACGAAGAGTTGAGCTCATCGGGGCTCGAGATGGCACCCGAAGCCGCAAAGGCAACCACGCCGTTGCGACCGGGCGGAGCGATACGCGGACGCTTGCCCGAAAGCGCTTTAATGGCCTGGTCAAAAGCATTGCCCGCACGGTCGGCCTCATCCTCGGTCTGACGCTCAAGTTCGAGTTCTTTGTTGCGGCAGTCGACGTAGTCTTCCAGAGCCTCTTTGAACTTGTCAAAGTGGTACTCGAAGCCGTTTTCGATGAACGATGGCGGCATGAGGGCGCTTCCAAGCGTAACCACGCCGAAGCCGCACGCTTCGCATGTATCACGACCATCATAATCAGCAACAGATGCCAGCCCACTCGGAGTCCCTTTCTGATAGACGGGGCATTCGACTCCATAATGCAGGTATGTTCTGCCGTCGTTGTTGCTTACAGGCCATGCGGCATCGGTGTAAAGTTCGGTCGGCCGCACCTCGTTTGGGACACGCGGCAATAGTGGGATATAGGCAGAAAACCGTTCGCCATCATCTTTTATGTATGCTCGATCGACCTCTTCAATCGCATAGGCATAGAACGCTTTTCGAGCGGCTGACTGCGCTTTCATCTCGACGCTCGATCCCTGAGGTTTTTCATTCGCCAAGCGCTGTCGGTAATAGGTTTTCGCGCGATCGAGCGCTATTTGCGGCTCCCATGTGATGCTCGACTTTTCATGACGGTTCTGGCTGTCAGATAGTTCTGCTAGTTTTTTCGCACGCTCCCACATACACGAGTACTTGCCAATCGAACTCTCGTCCGACCCGCCACAATCCGCCAGCCAAGCGCGCTCTTTAGCCTTCGCCGTCTCCTCCGAGGCCTTCCGCAGCTCCTCGGCCGCACGCTCTAAATCATCTGATGTGTCTTTAATGGTATCGGTCGAGATCTCGGACCCTTTGAGCGCAGCGAAGTCCGACTCGGATGTCCTGGGCACGGCAAGCGCCGTGCCGGTATAGGTCACACTATCGGTATCCTGCGCCGACACCGCCTGCGTGGCACGCGCGGCGATCAGATACGGCAGAGCCGTCTCAATTTTCTGTAAGCCTTCCGATGCGCTTTTGGCAAACTTGTTGCGCGTTTTAATGATCTCAATCCCGGTGTCGACCATATTGCCGGCAACTGGTTCGGCACCCGGGATGAGGATGGCGACCAGGCCCGTCCCGATCGTGGCAAACCCCGCCAGGCCCAGACTCAAGATGCTCGCATCAACCACCGTGGCAGCCGTGTGATAGGACGACACTACGTTGACACCCGCCAGCGCGCCGCTATCGGCCGCCACCTGGGTATCCCCGGCACGCGACATGCTCCATATCGCCGCGGTCGACGAAAACAACAACGTGAGCACCACTAGGATGACCACGGCAGAAGAAAGCGTGGTGTAGGCACCGTCTTCGATAAACAGGTCGATACCGGCGCGGCCCATAAAGCCGCCTCGTTTGCGATGGCAGCTCGGACGGCGCGTCAAAACGCATCTAGACCAGAAACGCTTAATCCCATGCAGCAATCCACGAATCATAATCTCCCTCCAGCCATTCGGGACGCGATTGATACGAGACATCGACCTTGAGCTCAACGTAGCCGCCCTCGGCGGTACCACCCATAGCCTGCGCAAACGCACCGATCACAGGCAACGGCTTGACCTCGCCGGAAACGGACACGGACGAGACGCCACCCGCACCGGCCCGGCCAAGCTCGATATCCCACGACAACGGCCCGCCGGCATGAAAGATCGAAACGTTGGGCACTGCGGCAAGCCGGCGGCGGGTAAACTCCTTAAGATCGTCGTCCTCCGCCGTCGTCGTGGTCATGAGCCGCGCGGTCTCGGCGGCGGCAGACTCCATGACCGCGCGCGTATAAAGCAGGCACACCGGTTGCAGTGCGAGAAGGATGAGCGTCAGAAACGTCGGCAGCAAAAAAGCAGCCTCGACCGTAGACTGCGCCCGGTCCTCGCGCGCGATATCAATACAACGCAATGTCCTTAGCGCCCGCGGCGGCGTCGATAACCGACATCGAGGCAACGCCATGGGATGCCGCCCGCTCAACCAGCGCCGCCAAGCGTCCATCGGTGCCAGCACGCCAAAGTCCCGCAATCGCCAGCACGATCGATAGCAGCGCCACCGTGACGATGGCGTATTCCACAGTCGCTTGGGCAACCTCTTCACGCAGAACGCCATGCATTTCACGATCCCTCCTTTGAGCTTATTGTTTGCGGGACCAGGCGCACCGCGCGCAGACGACACGAAGCATCGCCAGCATCCGCGGCAACCGTCACCATATCGACCCAGCCGCGCCCATCGCGCACGATGGCGCCCCATACGTTGCCCTTAATATCGAGATAGCCGCTCAGGGCGAGCTGGGCCGTTGGCACCTCGCGGTAGGCGCGTAACATATCCGCCGCTGCCTCGGTCATCGGTCGGTCCTCGGACCATGCAAGCCGGACCGCAATCGCGTTGTCCTCAGGCGAATCCGTCGCAGTGCCAGACCGCTTGTCGAGCGTCCGCAGAAAGGTTTGCGCCGTGACAGCGACATCCGAATCGTCCGCATCTCGCATCTCATCTTTTTGAGACACCACCGCCGAATCTGAGCCCGAATCGAAGGCGGCCCCAGGACGCTGCTGCTGCGCGGCGTTAAGCCCCCAAAGCACCGCCGCTATCGCCACGGTCAGGCAAGCAAACACCAGCAGCACCCCGATGGGGCGCTCGCCCTTTACAGGCTGTTGATGCCCTCGCTGATAGCGTTCCATAGATCTTGGACCTTGCCTTTAAATGCAACGATGGCAATAATCGCGATCACCACAAGCACGCCCACCAAAATGGCGTACTCGGTGGTACCCTGCGCGCTCTCCTCCCGCAACAGCTCCTTGGCATGCTGGCGAGCGCGGATCGCCCGGCAAAAAGCCCAGTTCCAAGCCTTGTCAGCAACTTCGACCATCGTGTTCATGTATTCCTCCCTACATCATCCCGCCTGCTCCCAGCAGCGGGCCCAATATGGACAGAAGCAACGCCGGCAAGATGAGCGTGCCGGTGGGAATCAGCAGCTTGACGGGCGCACGCTCGATCTCGCGCTCGACCGCGGCGCGATGAGCCGCACGGATCTCGCGACTTTGAGCGGCCAGCGTCTCGGCAAGTGGGGCACCCAGGGCGAGCGCCTGCCCCACCGTGATGGCAAAGGTCTCGAGCGCTCGCACGTCCAGGTCGCGCGCGGCGGCCAACAACTCGTCCTCACGCGTGCCCACGCCCACCTGCCACGCCATGCAGGCCCGCTCAAGGCGAAGAGCCAGCACTGACCGGCGGTTGGCGCAGAAAATCTCAAGCGCCGCATCAAACGAAAGACCGGCCGAAAGACCCAAGCGCACAACATCGATCATCTCGGACACTTCGCCGAGCGGCACTCGCGCCGGGCCGCCCACTCCAACCGCGCCCTTCACTCGCGCGGTCAGGGCATCGACCACTGAGCGACCCGCGGCAGCGACCAGCACCGCCTCGCGCTTGCAGGCCCCTGCGATCTTGCGTGCATCCGCCCGATCCAAACCCGTCGCGACAAATACACTCAGGGCGCACAGGCAAGCCGCAACTGCAACCGGGGCGCTCATAGCTCCACCCGCATAATGCGTCGGATAACCACCAGGGCAACGGCATTGAGGGCAAGACCCAGCACCACAGCGCCCACGCCGGCAGGCGTCGCGAGACCGCGACGAAAATCTGCCGAAAGCAGCGCCAACACCGCGCACATGCCCGCCGGCATCGCCGCGACCATATGCGCAGACATGCGAGCCTGCGACGTCTTGACATCCAGGCGGCGCTTGAGCTCAATGCGCTCCCCCACCATGCTCGACGCCTCGGACAGTAAGTCGGCAAGCGGAGCACCGGTGCGCTGAGACACCTTAAGCGCCAAGGTCACAAGCGAAAGGCCGGGAGCGTCGATGCGCACGAGCAAGTCATCGAGCGCGTCGGTCGCCGAGATACCGCAATCGATCGCCGCCGCCACCCGCAAAAACTCGGTATGCACCGGTTCTTGCGCATGAGCGCCCACAAAGCGCATGCCCTGGGCCAGCGAATGTCCCGAGGCAAGCGACATGGAAAGTGCGGTAAACGCCTCGGGCATGGCCTCTTCTGCATCGTGTTGCTCGCGCCGGCTCTCAAAGCCATCCCGAGCGGCGCCAGCGGCAATCGGAGCAACAAGTCCCAAGGCAAACCCGAGGGGCGATAACGACACCATCGTTAGTAAAACGCAGCAGACACCGCTCGATAGCAGTAGAAACGCCAAACGCCCCGAAGCATCTTCGATCACGAGGCCAAGGCGATGCGCCGGAGCCAGCGATGTCCACGAACGGGCGATCTTTTTCAGCAGATCGTTTTCCACCAGCTCACGCGGTAGCCTCTCTGCCACCGTCTCGAGCGCCTGACGCGCCAGCTCCGCCGGCGGCACCTGCGGCACACGAGGTTCCGCCCCGCACGCCGTCGCAACAGAAAACCCTGCCAAACCCCCTACGACGAGGGGCACAGCGACCTCCATTCGTCCACCTCCTCTTGTGTGAGCGTCCCCGACCGCAGGCCTTCTGCGATAAACGGCGGCTCGCGGTCAAGCGTCCAGGTGCGCTCGGCGGCATCGAACGTCACATAGCGCTCGAGCTCTACGCCGCCCGACGCGGCGCGACGCACTCCCGAATACGAGGAGACGAAACGCCTGCCATCGGCGTGGCGCTCAGACATCACGATGCCGTCGAGCGCCATGGCAATCTGCTCCTCGATGAGCTCGCTCGGCAGATCGATGCCATAACGTGCAAGCAACGTCAGACGCACCACGGTCTCCTGTTCTGAGCCCGCATGAAGTGTGGTGAGCGACCCGTCGTGGCCCGTGTTCATGGCCTGCAACATGTCGCAGCACTCGGCACCACGCACCTCGCCCACCACGATGCGGTCGGGGCGCATGCGCAGGGCATTAGTTACTAGGTCGCGAATCGTCACCGCACCCTCACCCTCAATTGAAGCCTCGCGCGCCTCTAGGCGCACCACGTGCGGATGATGCGCAAACTTGAGCTCGGCAGAGTCCTCGATCGTCACGATGCGCTCGCCGGTGGAAATCTCGCATGACAACGCGTTGAGCAGGGTGGTCTTACCAGATCCCGTGCCTCCCGCAACCGCCAGGTCCTGTCGCAGCGACACCGCGCACGACAGCAGCTGCGCATACCAAAGCGGCAGCGACCCCAGCCCCACAAGCTCGTCCAGTGAGCAGATACGGTCCGAGAACTTTCGGATGGTGAGAATCGGTCCGTCAATCGCCACAGGCGGAATCACCGCGTTGACGCGATAGCCCGTTTTGAGGCGGGCGTTGACGATGGGGCTGCGTTCGTCGATACGGCGGCCAAGTGGCGAGATGATGCGGTCGATAAGCACACGGATCTGCTCATCATCCTCAAACGCATGCTCGATGGGGTACAAGACGCCGCCGCGTTCAAAGAAAGCCGAGCGGCAGCCGTTGATCATGATCTCGGTAACGGTGTCGTCCTCGATGAGCGGCTGCAACGGCCCCAAGCCCACCACGTCATCCAAAATCTCGTCGATGATGGTCTCGCGCTCGGGCGTCGCGAGATCGGTCGGTTCCTCAACATTGAGCGCCGCCTCCACCGCGGGACGCAATTCCGAGCGGGCAAGTGCCGGGTCGATATAGGCGCTGATACGCGCCACTTCGTCGTAACCCATGCGGTCCATCACGGCGCGCTTGGTGCGTCGTTTCACCGCGCGGCGACGCCCCGCATCTACAGGCGCTGCCCCCGCTGCAGCGCCGGCAGCCTTAATCCTCGTTTGCAGGCTCATCGCTGATCACCCTCGCGCGACCAGGGAAGGCGGATACGCGGGCGTTCGGTGCGCGTTGCACGGTCGGCGACCATATCGCTCCAAGGGCCGACGGCGCACCCCAGTTCCACGAGCATCTCGCGCGTGGCCTCGCGCACGCTGGTCGCAAAAGCGCTGGTCTGCCCCACTGCCTCATCAGCGCGCCCAAACGCCATGAGCGCGGCGAGATCCTGCCCGCCATCGGCGATACGAATCTTGGAGCTCAACGCACAGGCAATCTCAAAGCGCATGGCGACGTCCTCGTCTGCCCCGCGCGCACCGAACCGGTTGAACACGGCGCTCATGCGCGTGCGCGGCACACCTACTCGACTTGCCAGTTCAATGACGCGCGACGCCGATGTCGCGGACGACACCGCAGCATCGCCAACGATCAGGCAACGGTCGCTCGCCGCCACCGCAGCCGCCACGGCGTCGCCCCAAAAGACCGAGGTATCGATAAAGACCACGTCGGATTCGCGACGCAGAACATCAAGCAGTAGCTCCACCGGACATGCCATGAGCTCGGCTTGCTCGGGCGCCGCGACGGGACCCCAGAGCGTAACGCCCGGCGCCACGCGCATCGATGCGGCCACGATATCCGGCTCGGCAAGCGCGCCCGCCACCGACGGCTCGATAAGTGCCGCCATATCGCGCGGAGCATCGACGCCTAACAAGTCGTAAAGGTTTCCAAACATCAGGTCCAGGTCGAGCACGGCGGCACGCAAGCCCAACAGCGACGATGTGTGTGCCATGGTGGCAATGATCGTCGACTTGCCGCAACCGCCCGAACCCGAAATGGCGCAGATGACCGGAGCTCGATGCTGCGGAGCGGCAGCGTCTGCCGGCGGCATCGGAGGCGGCGGGGCGGGCGTCGGTGACAGCGTCCCCGTCTCCCCCGCCGCAACCACACGCTGCGTCCAAGCCGGCATGGCAGCTTGTTCGGTCTGCGAGGCTGGCTCGTTCTGTGCAATCTGCTCATGCTGCATCAGCGACAACTCGCCGCACCTGGCAAAGCCCTCAACTTCGTCGAGTTCATCCGCCAGATTCACGCCGTGCACGTATCCCATATCTACAGCCGGGGAGTCGCCAGCATGCTGCGCCGGCTCTCCAGCGTCATCGTATACAAGGGGGTTCCGGGGGCGCCGACCATGCTCGGCTTCCGCTTTTCCATAATCATCAACACGCGGGCCTCTTGTAGCGCGAGGCGCCCCGGGTTCCCTATCAACAAAAGCATCAGGCTCAATCGTCATGCACCGATCGGAATCAACCGCTCCCTCGCCCGCGCGCCCGTTGCCGCATATACTGTGCGCAGCGATGACCTCGGTCGCCCCTGCGCGAAACAGCCCCTCGATATCCGATGGATCGAGTGCTTCTATCAACACGACCACGCGACTCACGCGGCCTTCGGCCGTCAGGCGCGCAACAGTCTTGCGCACATCTTCGGTATCAAACAGAGACGCCGCGATGATGGCAGCCCCGCGGCGCGACGGAAACGCCCGCGCCATGGAAACCAGCCCGTCCAGGTCACCCACGCGAAGCACCTGTGCACCCGTATCACGGCCCTCGACTTCCCGCTGCAACAGCCCGTAATCGCCGCACGCGCAGCACGCAAGCCAGATCGCCTTCATCACTCGTCGCCTCCGCTCTTTTTGCCGCGCGCCGTGGCGGGAATCGTCAAGCTGACCGTTCCCTTGCCCGATGCCCCCAGCAGTTCCTTGACGTCTTCGGGGTCAGCCGCCAGCGTCACCCATTCGATCTTGCCCTCGCGCGTGGCACCGGAATCTTCACTGGTATCGATCACGTACGCGCCGCACAACCGATCGGTTACGCCGTCTTTTTGCACATACACATCCACGTAGCTGCCCACGCCCGTAGCACCGCCGACCGAGTGCTCGGCATCGACCGCCACCGAAACGGCGACCTTGCCCTTAGGCACCTCGAGCTTGTGACTCTCGGCCTTGGTGTAGACATTGCAGATCACGGCGTTTTTGGGAATACGCGAAGTCGTCACGTCACCGCGCACCTGGCGCAGCTCGGTCGCCGCGTCACGCGGCAGCAGGCTCGTCAGCCATTCCTGGGTTATGACATTGGTCTCATCGAGGGTCTCGCCCACATCGATATCGCGCGCCGCGACGCATACCTCGACGCGATCGCCACCGTACTTGGCCAAGGTCTCAGCCTGGACCTGTTCGGCTTGCGAGCGGATCGACGAGCCGTAAACCATGCAGAGCAGAGCAGCGAGCACGCCCGCGACCAGACTGATGGCGATGCGCTTGCTCTTGTTCACGGCCGCTCCTCTCATGGCAGTGCCGGGCGAATGCCCGTACCACCATTGTCTGGGCGGTCAGAGTGCAAAGCGGCGCAATCGCGATCTTGGTTTTCGATGTCAAACCAATCGCTGACCAGAAGCTGACCAGCCCGTCAAGCTCGTGGCAAGGTTTTGGTCAGCACGTCAGCAAACTGCATGTTTCGAGGCTTTTCCGCAGCAAAAAAGCCGTCTCCCGAACAGTTGGGAGACGGCTGTCATAGGAAAAATCAATTACAGATGGACATCGGGATCGAGCATTTG
>URKU01000029.1 GCA_900548515.1 uncultured Collinsella sp.
GGCGGCTCATCCGGTTCCACCGGGCCGCGCGGCAAGGAGATATATTGCCAGACCGCGAAGCCCTGTGGGACGTCAATTCCACTCTTCACAAGTCCTACACAACATATTGCTTTCTATAGGTAATAGAAAGACTGGTGTGGATCTTCCGCACGTATCAGATGATGACCCTTTGGTTCAGGAATATATAGAGATCGGTCACCTGTAAGTGTTTATCTACCCGCGCTTTTAGCAATGTAGACCAGCGCTTTCGATAAAAAAAGAGGGAGCGCCGCGCACAACGCGACACTCCCCTAGCGATTCAAGAGAACCTATTAGGCCTCGAGAGCCTTCTTGGCGATGGTAGCCAGCTCGTTGAAGGACTCGATGTCCTCGTAAGCCATCTGAGCCAGGACCTTGCGGTCGAGCTCGATGCCGGCAACCTTCAGGCCGTGCATGAACTGAGAGTAAGAGATGTCGTTCAGACGAGCAGCAGCGTTGATACGAGTGATCCAGAGAGAACGGATCTCGCGCTTCTTGTTGCGGCGATCACGATACTGATACTGCAGGGAGTGCTGGACCTGCTCTTTAGCATGCTTGTAAGTACGCGAAGCGGCACCGTAGTAACCCTTCGCACGGTGCATAACGGTACGGCGCTTCTTCTTGGCGGCAACAGCGCGCTTAATACGTGCCATGTTCTATCAACTCCTAGACGGTAAAACGAAAAACGGGAACGCGAACTTAGGCGAGACGCGACTTGATGACCTTGCGGTCGGCAGCGGCGATCTCGGTCTCCTGACGGAAGCCACGCTTACGCTTGGTGGACTTCTTGCTCAGGATGTGGCTCTTGAAAGCCTTGGCGCGCATAAGCTTGCCGGTACCAGTCTTGCGGAAACGCTTCTTGGTGCCGCTGTGGGACTTCATCTTAGGCATGAAATACTCCTTAATCGGTTACAGAACACTAGTTACTTGGTATCGCTTGCCGCTTTATCCTCATCGAAGGCGCCCTTAATCGGGGCGAGCAGCATAAGCATGTTACGGCCTTCCATTTTAGGCTTGGACTCGACCGTAGCGTAAGGCTTGAGATCCTCGGCGAGACGCTCGAGAACGTTAAGGCCCTGCTCCGGGTGAGCCATCTCACGGCCGCGGAACATGATGGTGATCTTAACGCGTGCGCCCTTCTTGAGGAAACGCAGAACGTGGCCCTTCTTGGTCTCGTAGTCGCCAACGTCGATCTTGGGTCGGAACTTCATTTCCTTGACCTCGACCTTGGACTGGTTCTTACGAGCAGCCTTGGCCTTCATGGCCTGCTGGTACTTGAACTTACCGTAGTCCATGACCTTGCAGACCGGCGGCTCCGCGTTGGGAGCGATCTCGACCAGGTCGAGACCCTGATCGTCGGCGACGCGCTGGGCATCGCGGATGGCGAACAGGCCGAGCTGAGAGCCATCGACGCCAATCAAACGGCACGAAGATGCAGTAATCTCGTCGTTGATGCGGGTGTCATCAGACTTAGCTATTTTCCCTACCTCCATTCATAAAAAAATAACCCGGCGCTTCTCAGCAACCAGGTCGTACACATAGACTTCCTCGATTTGAGGAAGGTAATCTAAGTTGTATGACCAGTCAGCTGCTCATTGGCGCCAAAAGGTGGGAACCCTCGGGTTCCTCTTTAGGGCATTGCGGAAACAACGCCTTGCGAATAATAACACGTACAGCGCGTTATCACATTACGTACACGAAAAAGGGGGCCGCAACCCCCTTGAAGCGCAGGTGCATGTATGGTGCCCGAGGCGAGACTCGAAGGGCCTTCGCTTCGCGAAGCTCCGGGCTTCGGGCGCGTGGCGCCCTCGCCACGCTCCGCTACAGACAGGCCACAGGCCTGTTTGCTTAACGCTTCGCGCGCTCACGCGAGTTCGGCACGAAAAAGGGGGCCGCAACCCCCTTGAACGCTCACTTGCATGTATGGTGCCCGAGGCGAGACTCGAACTCGCACGTTGTTGCCAACGGTGGATTTTGAGTCCACTGCGTCTGCCAATTCCGCCACTCGGGCACGCAATGCGTGAGTTAGTTTATCACAGCTTTCTACCGATTAGTCCGAAAATGGAACTTCGAGCATTTCGATGAGTTCGACCGTGCGTAGCATCTCGCGCTGACGGCATCCGCGACCGTCGACCGAAGCCTCACCCATCTGGTTATCGTAAGGGTCCTCGCGCATGCCGTCGAAAGAGGGCTCAAACTCTGCCTGGAATCGATTGTTGGCCACCATACGCCATGGGTCGAGATTGCCAAAGTAGTGACGGCGGCGCCACTCCTCCCCCATCCTGTGAGCAGAAGATCCAAATGACACGTCGGCGTTGAGCCAACCGGTCTGCGGCGTATAGAACTCTGCCCAGTCGTGCGACCCCACCGAATCGGGCGCAACGTACAGGCCGCTCTGCCAACGGGCAGGCACGCCCGCGATACGGCACATGGTGATAAACGTGAGCGCCATAACGCCGCAATCGCCGCGGAGCGAATGCGCGCAGTCATCGGCAATAGATCCCAAAAGCAAGTACGGCGGCTGATAGCGATAGTCGATATGCTGCGTCAGATAATCATAGATAGCACGAGCGCGATCGAGCGGATCCTCGAGTCCGTCAACAACACCGGCCGTCAGCTGCTGCAGATACGGCGTGAATGCAATGTGCGGACGGTCCTCGGAAATATCCTCGGGCAGAGGCGCGTCCATACGCGGATGAACCGGAAGTGTGCCACCGCAGACATCACAATAAGCAGCATCGATGTGATAACGATAAGTCACCGAGAATGAGCGCTCACTCGAAGAAGACCACGAGGCGGTACGCGCCGAAGCGTTCGCGGGAGCAACAGCACCCTCCGGCGTCATGTCGAGAATCTCGACCCGAGACTGCTGACGGCAGGCAGCCGCGACGGGAAGCCAAGCGCAAACGGTCTCCCCCTCCAGAGCGCCGGGGACAGACACGGACGCTTTAAGCGTAATGACGCGAGCCAATCCGTTTTGTGACTCCATCTCCTTGAGCATCTCGTCGCGCAGTGCTATTCCGTCCGTAGAATCGGGACGCATGCCGGGGACCTCTTTGGGATATACGCGAAGCGAATCGAGGAAGTTGTCGAGAACGAACAGCTCGCCATCGATAAAGCGCCAGTCAATACGCTTACGGTCAATCAGATCGTCAAACTGCTCCTCGGTAAACTCAGGCCACTCCTCGCGAATCATCGCAATAGCTCGATCGCGCGACACCGAAAAATGAAGCGGCGTCTCAAGCATGCGATACCGCTCGGCACGAACGCAGGCAGCAAGCGAGGGATCGGGATCTTGGGCAAGTAGGCGGTCGCAAGCCTCAATAGCCTGCGAAAGATACCCCGCGTCCTTTAAACGCAGAATCTCGGGTGGCAAGCCAACATCTAGAAAACAGAAGTCATCATTGCAAACATCAACAGAGCAACCAACAGGACCCTCGTCAATAACCTTCCCATCCGAAGGCAGCACATTAATAACAGCCATACCAAACTCCAAGTCATTAGAACTCTTGAAGTCCATTGTAGCGAGATAAAAAGAAAGCCCCAATAAAGGAACCCTCAACACCGATAAACGGTACCTATAAAAAATGAATTCAGCCCAGTAACCCTGTGGCGAGTTAACGAAGGAGGCCCCGTTCACCCGAAGCTTTTCCCATTGCGCGACTTCTGGCAAAGCCAGGTGAGCGCAAGGGAAAAGCGTAGGGTGAACGGGGCCTCCGACGGGAAAGTTAAACCGCTACTTACGCCTTGTTGACGGAGCCAAACTCCTCCATGAGCTCCTTGGTGCGGGCAACGATGTTGTCGCGACCAGGCTTGAGGAGCTTGCGGGGGTCAAAGCCCTTGCCCTGCTGATCCTTGCCAGCCTCGATATACTCGCGAACGCCCTTGGCGAAGACGAGCTGCAGATCGGTGTTGACGTTGATCTTGGAGATACCCAGGGAGATGGCCTTCTTG
Organism: uncultured Collinsella sp.; assembly: GCA_900548515.1. Lineage (GTDB taxonomy): Bacteria > Actinomycetota > Coriobacteriia > Coriobacteriales > Coriobacteriaceae > Collinsella. The sequence continues at coordinate 3,973 of URKU01000029.1, forward strand.
ATCTGATCCTCGGGGATGCCGGTACCACCGTGCAGAACGAGGGGCAGGTCGCCGGTCTGAGCCTTGATCTCGCCCAGACGCTCGAAGGAAAGGCCAGCCCAGTCGGCGGGATACACGCCGTGGATGTTGCCGATACCGCAGGCGAGGAAGTCGACGCCCAGGTCAGCAATCTGCTTGCACTCAGCGGGGTCAGCGAGCTCGCCGTTGGAGGTCACGCCGTCCTCGGTGCCGCCGATGCCGCCGACCTCGGCCTCGATGGACATGCCCTTGGAGTGGGCAAGCTCAACGAGCTCCTTGGTGCGGTCGAGGTTAAGCTGGAAGGTCTCCTCGTGAGAGCCGTCATACATGATGGACGTGAAACCGGCCTCGATGCACTTGAAGCAGTCCTCGTAAGAACCGTGATCGAGGTGAAGGGCGACGGGGACGGTAACGCCCGTGGCCTCGACGGCAGCCTTGACCATGTCGGCGCAGACCTTGAAACCGCCCATCCACTTAGCGGCACCAGCGGTGCACTGAAGGATCAGCGGAGACTTGGCCTCCTCGGCGGCCTGGAGAATAGCCAGGGTCCACTCGAGGTTGTTGGTGTTGAAGGCACCGAGAGCGTACTTGCCGGCCTCGGCCTTCTTGAGCATGTCTGCTGCGTTGACGAGCATAAAAGAAACCTCCTGTAAGGTTGCTCCGATAACGCCTGAGATTTTACCACGACATACCCGAGCATAAACGTTCGTTTGTTCACGAATACCATCCGATTGGACAAATTTTGACCGTTTGTCCCACAGAATCGACCCACTGGGGAAAATAGCTTGACGATTGAGCGGTCTTCGTGGTTCGAAAGACGGCTTCGAGCCTACATCTGCATAAACGGGTTCTGCATAAGTTCGCGCGCCATCGTGGTCGAATCGCCATGGCCCGTCAAGCAAACGGTATCGGGCGGAAGCGTCTTGGCAAGTTTGGAGAGCGAGCGCATAATCGCCGCCTCGTCACCGCCGGAAAGATCGGTACGACCGTGACTGCCCGGGAAAAGCGTGTCGCCCACAAAGGCGATGTTCCCCTGCTCGGTCGCGGCGAACAGGACGATGCCGCCCGGCGTATGCCCCGGCGTCTCGATCACCTGCAGACAGACGTCGCCCACCTCGATTGTATCGCCCTCGGCAAGCAAGCGCGTCGGCTCACCCGGATCGGGCGTCTCGATACCCCACATGGCGCGCTGCTCCTCGATATTTGCGCGAGGTACCGTCACGTCCTTAGCGCACAACTCATATAGTGCGCTGTCGCCAACGACAGCTCGAACCCCGGCAACCCCGCCAACATGGTCGGCATGACCGTGCGTGCAGACAGAGCCGAGTACGCGCACCTCGGGATGCGCGGTGCGGATATGCTCCACAAGACGCTCGCCCTCCCACGCCGGATCGACGATTAAGCACTCGTCATTCGAAATCACGGCGTAGCTGTTGGTCTGAATCGGGCCGTTGACGAGTGTCTCAATCGAAGCCGCACCTCGGGGTGTCAGGTCCAAAGTCATATCGCCCATGCGCATACCCTCCTTCTAAAATACGTTCGAGGCACCAAACGATGCCTCGAACGTAACCAATATCTATGATGCTGAGAGGCTCTCGCACCTACACACGGCGTTTGAGCTGAGCTCCGCCTTCGCCGGGCATAAGACGGCGAGCGTCGTAGACCGAATCGACACTGCTGATGGAAGCCAGCAGCGGATCCAGACCGCTCGCGTCCGAGATCTCGACCATGAAGCGCAGGGTTGCAATACCCTCGCGGTTGGTCGATGTGGCGGCAGAAAGGATATTGCCGCCCGCATCGCCAATGGCAATGGTGACATCCTTGAGCAGGCCCATGCGGTCCAGGCACTCGACCACGATCTCGACCTGGAAGAGAGTGTCGGCAGCGCCGTCCCACTCCACATCGATCATGCGCTCGGGATGTTCCATAAGACCCTTGACGTTGGGGCAGTTGGCGCGATGCACCGAAACGCCACGACCGCGCGTGATGAAGCCGACGATGTCGTCACCCGTCACGGGGTTGCAGCAATGAGCCAGACGGACCAGCAGGCCGCTGTTGCTCTCGCCCTTGACGATAATGCCGTTACTGGCGCTCTTGCCGCGCTTTTGCGGCTTGCGGTTGGAGCCGCGAGCGGGCTGCTTCACGACCTCGGCGATAGCCTCGGCCTTGGTGAGCTGTTCCTCGGGCTTGGGGTCCAAGATTTGCTCGACCTTATTGCCCACAGCGCGCGGGGCAACCTTGCCGGCGCCGACGGCGGCAAACAGGTCCTCGAGCTGCTTGAAGTTAAACTGCTCCGCCACGGCGTTGAGTGCACGCGTCGAACGCGGCGTAGAAATGCCATAGCCACGCTTACGCAGGTCCTTGGCCAGCATATCGCGACCGGCGGCAGCGTCGTCGTCCTTGGTCGCAGCGGCAAAATAGCGGCGGATCTTTGACTTGGCGGAAGGTGTCTTAACGATCTTGAGCCAATCGCGCGACGGCTTGGAACTCTTGTTAGTCAGGATTTCAACGCGGTCGCCCGTCTTGATCTCGTGCGTGAGCGGAGCCACCGCACCGTTGATTTTGGCGCCGACGCAATGGTTTCCCACCTCGGTATGAACGGCATAGGCAAAGTCGAGCGGCGTGGAGCCAGCACGAAGCGCCATGACCTCGCCTTTGGGCGTGAAGACAAAGATCTCCTGATCGAACAGATCGACCTTCAGCGAGTGCAGGTATTCCTTGGCATCGGTAATCTCGTCGGAAGCCGCCCAATCGAGCGAATGCTTGAGCCAGTTGATCTGGTCGTCCAAACGTTGAGCGTCATTGGTCTTGGAAGCAGACGATCCGCCCGACTTCTTATATAGCCAGTGGGCGGCAATGCCGTACTCGGCCTGCTCATGCATCTCGTAGGTTCGAATCTGAATCTCGAGCGGACGAGCCGTAGGGCCGATGACCGTCGTGTGGAGCGACTGGTAGTTATTGACCTTGGGCATGGCGATATAGTCTTTAAAGCGACCAGGCATGGGGTGCCACAGCGTATGCACCGCACCGAGCGTGGAGTAGCAATCGCGCACCGAATGGGTAATTACGCGCAGCGCCACCAGGTCGTAGATCTCGGAGAACTCCTTGCCCTTGCGCTTCATCTTTTGGTAGATGGACCAATAGTGCTTGGAGCGGCCGTTGATCTGGAAGTCCTCCAGACCAATGCGGTTGAGCTCATCGGTAAGCGTCTTGATGGTCTCGGCAAGGTAGCGCTCGCGGACCTCGCGCGACTCAGCCACCATGCGCGCGATGCGCTGGTAGGCATCGGGCTCCAGGTAGAAGAAGGACAGGTCCTCGAGCTCCCACTTAATAGAGCTCATGCCCAGGCGGTCGGCCAAGGGCGCGTACACGTCCATGGTCTCGCGAGCCTTAAACAGGCGACGATCCTCGCGCAGGGCTGCCAGCGTTCGCATGTTGTGCAGACGGTCGGCAAGTTTAACGATGATGACGCGAATGTCCTTGGACATGGCGAGGAACATCTTGCGCAGCGTGAGCGCCTGCTTCTCGTCCATGTTGTCGACTTCGATGTTGGTGAGCTTGGTCACGCCATCGACGAGCTCGGCCACCGTATCGCCAAACAGGCCGGAAACATCGGCAAGAGAAGTCTCGGTATCCTCGACGGTATCGTGCAGCAGCGCGGCGCACACCACATCGCAGTCCATCTTGAGATCGGCCAAAATGATGGCAACCTCGACGGGATGGTTAATGTACATCTCGCCCGAGCGGCGCTTTTGGTTGCAGTGCTTCTCGGCGGCAAAGCAGTAGGCCTGCTCAACCTTAGAAAAGTCGTCCTCATTCATATATTTGAGGCACAGGCGCTCCAGCTTGTCGTAGCTGTCCGCCATAATCTCGGGCGGCAGCTCATCGGCATGCTTATAGTGCTCCATCTCCGAAAACGGCTGGAGGGTGGAATCATGGGCGGTACGGGCTGCGGCATCCATCGAGGTCCCCTTCCCCTAGGCCCGCGGTACGATCGGGCGGTTAACTTTGGCTAGCATATCAGAAGCGCACGAATCGAGCGCCCAGCTCCGGAAAGCCGAAAACTCCATGCGCGAGCGCAAGCCCTCCAAATAGCGAATTGACCTGCTCAATTGCACGCGGCCGGGGTTTTCGGCCATCGCGATACGACGAGTGTCGTCAAACCCCGAAACGCGACAAAAACCAAGCTCTTCGAAGATTCCCAGGCCGCTTTCCACCGAGCGCTCGTCGACCGGCGTGCGAGCATCGATGGCAAGGCACATCTGCGCGATGTCGATATCGCTCGCGCTAAAGGAATCGTCCCCGGTTTTGCCGCGGTTGGAGCGCCACATGGTCTGCAGCGCGCGATAGAGCGTGACGAGCTCGTCGCGCTCGGGCGCATAGCAGTCGAGCAGGCGCTCGTTAATGCGGGCGTCGCGCGACGAATAGAGCAGATGGATTACGGCGGGCTGGCCGTCGCGGCCGGCACGTCCGCTCATCTGGTTGAACTCGATGGCGCCAAACGGCATGTGGTAGAGCACGACATGGCGGATATCGGGCAGGTTGACACCCTCGCCAAAGGCGGAGGTCGAAACGATGCAGCTGAGGCTGCCGTCTCGAAACGCTTCTTCTACGCGATGGCGGTCGGTGCGCGTAAGGCCAGCGTTATAGAACGCGATACGGGTCGCACAGTCGGGAACGCGTTTGCGTAGTGTCTTGGCAAGCGCCACGGACTGATCACGCGAATTGACGTAAATGACGGTCTTCTCCCCCGTCGCCACGATCGACACTAAACGGTTCTCGCGGCTCGCAAGGTCGCGGTCGTCCTCGAGCTGCAGGTTCTCGCGCACCGTCTCGTCGACCACCGTGCGAGTGATCGGCAACATGCGGGCAAGCTCGGCCACGACCGGAGCCGTCGCGGTGGCCGTCGCAGCCATAACGACCGGGTCGCCCAGGGCTTTGAGGATATCGGGCATGTCGAGATAGGCGCTGCGGTCGCCGCCCTTGGCAAGGCCGGCGTGGTGCGCCTCATCGATAACGACAAAGCCGATGCGGCCCGAACGCGCGAAGCGGTCACGGTGGATAGACAGGAACTCGGGCGTCGTGAGCACGATACCGGTGCGGCCCGAAGCCAGGCCGGCGAACACGTCATCGCGCGCCGCCTCCACGGTCTCGCCGGTCAACACGCCGACGCCAATGCCGAGCGCGGCCATCGTCGACGAGAGGTGATAGGCCTGGTCGGCAACGAGCGCGCGCAGCGGATAGACAAAGATGCTCGCACGCCCGCGAAGAACCGCCTCGCGCGCGGCATGCACATGGAAGATGAGCGACTTGCCGCGTCCCGTTCCCATAACGGCCAGAACACTTTGGTGATCGGCCAGGGCATCGAGCGCCTCGACCTGCGCGCGGTGCGGCTGGTTCGAGCCTATAAAGCTATGGATAAGCGAGCGCGTGAGCTCGGTATAGGAAAGCTGGGCGAGCGTCTCGCGCTTGCGCGACTCCAGGCGCAGGCCGGAATCCGCCGGCTGCACGCCACGACGAAGCTCGCATGCCGGATCGTCGACGCTGGGCAGCATGGTATCGCGGACCAGAACATCCTTGATCATGAGCTTGGGCTTCACACGCCCCTGCCAATGCTCGGCAACGGCCTCGAACACCAAGTCGACAGCGCTATCGCAGTTGATGAGCTTATCGATTTGCGGCACGCGGAACATAATGGCCGGCACACTCGCGGCGCCATCGGTCGCCACAAAGCGCATGTGCTCGCCGGTTTTGCCCACCACGGCGCGATCGCACATCGTCACGCCCTCGGCGGCCAGCAGCGGCACCTTGTTGCCCTGGCCAAACGGCTCAAGACGGGAAATCTGCTCTATAGTCTCGATATTCAGCTCGGAAAGGTCGACCGTGGCGGCAACCTCGTCGATGTCTTCAAAGTCCTCGGCGGGAATCTCCGATAGCACGGCGGAAAGGCGACGACGGAATTCATCGAGCTTGGATGCCTCGATGGTCACTCCCACCGCACCGGCATGTCCGCCGCGACGAATCAGCAGGTCGGAACAGCGCTCGACGGCGTCAAACAGGTTAACTTTGCCCACCGAGCGACCAGAGCCGCGCGCGATACCGTCCTCGATCGAGAACAGCAGCGCCGGCACGTGGTAGCGGTTGGTCAGACGGCTTGCCACGATGCCCTTGACGCCCTCGTGCCAGCCTTCGCCGCCCACGACGATCGCGCGTCCGCCGTCATAGGCCTCCTCGACCTTTGCCATGGCATCGCGCGTGAGCTCCGCCTCGATCTCACGGCGCTGGCGGTTGATTTCCTCGAGCTCAGCCGCCAGTGCGCTTGCTTCGATGGGATCGCGGGCAAGCAGCAGGTCGAGCGCCAGCTTGGGATCAGCCATGCGGCCGGCAGCATTCAGACGAGGGATGAGCGAAAACGACAGGCCGTCGGCCGTAATGGTAGAAAGGTCCGCCTTGGCGAGCGCGGCAAGCGCGATATAGCCGGGGCGAGCGGTTACGCGCATCTGCTGGATGCCCTCGGCAACCAGCGCGCGGTTCTCGGGCGTGAGCGGCATCATGTCGGACACGGTGCCCAGCGCCGCGACCTCGATTAGCGAACGCCAATACGACGGCTTGCCCAGGCGCTCACCCAGGACTTGCACCAGCTTGAGCGCCACACCAGCACCGGCAAGCTCACGCGAGGGGCCCTCGTCCTCGAGCTTGGGGTCAGTCAGGGGCACACCCTGCGGCACCTGGTCGGAGGGCTCGTGATGGTCCGTGACCACCAAATCGATCCCCAGGCTCTCCAGATAGGAAACCTCTTCCTTGGCGGCAATGCCGTTATCGACGGTCACGATCAGCTGGGGGCGAGCGAGCTCGTTAACGCGGTCGAGCGCCGCGCGCGAAAGACCGTAGCCCTCATCAAAGCGATGCGGAATAAACGGCGTAACATCGGCGCCAAACGTGCGCAGCGCCTCGGTCAACAGGCAGGTCGACGTAATACCGTCAACGTCAAAATCGCCAAAGACTGCAATGTGCTCGTGGTTGCGAATAGCACGCTCGACGCGGTCGGCGACGACCGACATGCCCGGGATAATGAGTGGGTCGGCCCAGTCGCGATCGAGCGAAGGCGTCAAAAACAATTGGCCCTCTTTGATGGAGCCAATGTCGTGCGCGACCATAATGCGCGCCACCAGCCCGGGAATGCCCAGACCAGCCGAAAGCTCCTTTTCGAGCTCGGGGTTTTGCTGAGCGACCGCCCAGCGATGCGTCGTCTTAAGCGATGACATAGGCACCCACCCCCGATAGGGGCAGGTCGCCGCGATACCTCTCACGGTTCATAGCGATGAGTCCTCTGTGTATGCCCGCTTCGGCAGGCAGATCTGTTGAACGGATTTATTATACCGTGCAGCGCGGACGCAAAACGCCGCGGTGCGCCGCGGTTTCGGCAAACGATGGCGGTAATGGTCTCGAAATAATCGAGCGTTTCAGCCGCACGGACGCATACGAGCGTCTAGCATATCCATACAAACGAGTTCGCGGATAAAGGGAGTCACGGGACATATGAAGCAATGGGCTGGACTGGGAAAGTTCCTCGCGGGGCATATGCAGATCATCGTTCCGATTTGCGTGGCGCTCGGCGTGCTCTTTCCCCAGCAGATCGGCGTGCTCAAGCCCATTGTTCCCGCCCTCTTCGCCTTTATGACGTTTCAGGGCGCGCTCAGCAACACTTTTCACCAGGTAGCCGAGGTGTTCCACCGTCCGCTGCACCTGATTCTGGCGCTGCTGGTCTCGGCAGTGCTTATTCCCATCGCGGCGTATGCCATAGGGTCACTCTTCTTTGGCTCCAACCCCAACCTTGTCTGCGGCATCGTGCTCGAGTACAGCGTGCCCGTGGCCGTCACCGCTTTTATGTGGATCAGCATGTTCGGCGGCAACGGCCCGCTCGCGCTCACCATCATCCTGACGTCCTCGGTTATCTCCCCTGTGACGATTCCGCTCACGCTTAAGCTCTTGCTGGGTGCCACCGTCTCGATCGATGTGCCGAGCATGATGCAAGACATGGCCTTTATGATCGCCATCCCCGCCGTGCTCGGCATCGTGATCAACGAGCTCACGCGTGGATGGGGACACGAGAAGCTCTCCCCCGTGCTCTCGCCCGCCTGCAAATTCATGATGATGGGCGTTATCGCCTCCAACTCCACCGCCATGAGCGAGTACGTGCTGCACATGAACGCGGTGCGCTTGGAAGTCGCCCTCTTTATTTTGGTCTTCGCCATCAGTGGCTTTGTCGTCGGTTTTCTGGTCGCCCATACGCTGCATCTGCCATATAGCGAGACGACCACCATGTGCTTTACCTGCGGCATGCGTAACATCTCTTCGGGCGCCGTCATCGCCACGCAGTACTTTCCGGGCGAAGTCGTGTTTCCCGTCATGTGCGGAACGCTGTTTCAGCAGGTACTCGCCTCGCTTATCGGGCATCTCTTTGAGCGTCTGACCGGCGAGGAGCGCGCCGCCCAGCGCAAGCGCGTCGAAGCCGGCCGCGACGCCATGGCACGCTAGACTGTCCGCATTACGCGGGTGTTAGTCTTGCTATACGAGCGTTTCCAGATGCGCACGCAGGCGCTCAGCATCGATATCGAGCGTTGTCTCAGCATTGACCTGGGCCAAACGATAGCCGACAAAGTAGGGCGAAACCACCCAACGCGGCAGCGCCTTGGCAATGGTCCGACCGCCCAGGTGATAGAAGAACAGGTTATACGACTCTGCGCGACCACCGTGGTGCTCGTTCAGGATATAGCGCAGAGCTACCTGGATTGCATCGGCGAAGAGATCCGCCTCGGCTTGATCTCTCGTGTCATCGCTGGCGGCGATTCCCTGCGGGGCTGAAACGTTGATCTCAAAGAACCCCATGATGGGTTCGGTTGAGATGTTGGCCGAGATCCTCCCCTGTTGCCAGACATTGATGCCTTCGAAATTGGCGGAAGCCAGCGAAGCATAGCCGTCTTCCTGCTCCAAACCCACAATCTGCATGTGCGGATGAACGAGGCTACCGCCCGAGAGCGGACCCTTGTTCTTGTACATGAGCACGCTTCGATACTGCTGTGAATCGATCATCTGCTGCCAGCAACCCAGGGCAAACCGCATCACATGGTGGAGTTCATCCGGCTCATAGGTCACCAGGTCGGCATCGTGATCGGCCGACTCGATCAGCACGGTTTGACGGGTGGCGCGCAGGGTCTTGAACTTATTCTCGAGCCAAATGCAATCGCCATCACGGCGAATGATGTCGGTGAGCCCTTCTGTATCGCAAAAGGGGCACGCGGTGCCGGGACGACGGTTGTCGTCGGGCTTACCGTTCGCCTGCTGAACGTCAAATACCAGCGTCACGGGTTATACCTCCAGCGGCACAATCTTGGTGCCATGGAGCTCGGAGACGCCCAGTGCCGCCGCCACGGTATCGCGGTTGACCGTGGAAATGCCGCCGCCGGGAAGGATGGTCAAGCGGTCGCCCGCATACTCGATCAAGCGGGCCAGGTTTTCGAAGTTGTCCTCGATCGGCGTACCGGCAGCGCCACCATGCGTCAGGATGCGTGTGATGCCGCAGTCGGCGAGTATGTCAATCGCGTCGAGCTGAGCCTCGGGCGAGAGCTGATCAAACGCCATGTGGAAGGTGATGTCGATGGGCTCACGCTTGCATTCCTCGGTCGCGCAGCCCGCGGCCATCACGAGAGCGCCCAACGTAAGCTCGTCGAGCGCCCATCCGCCAGCGCAGGGCTTGCAGCTGCCAAAGACCAAGCCGTCAACGCCGGCGCTTACGGCAAGGCCCAGGTCCATCTCCATCATGCGCAGCTCGTCTTGGTTGTAATGAAAGTCACCGCCACGCGGGCGAATCATGCACATCACCCGCGCATCGTGCTCGTGTGCATAGTTGGTCGTAGCGCTGATAACGCCGGCCGAAGGCGTGGTGCCACCAACGGCAAGGTTGTCGCACAGTTCAATACGCCTTGCACCGGCATCGATAGCCGCCGGCACCCGCTCAAAGTTCTCGGCACAAAACTCGTACAGCATAGATAGACCCCCAAAGACAGCAGATGTTTTCCGACGGGCATTGTCACACATCCCCATGAAGTTGCGGTGGAATAGGGACTCATTTGGCCTCTGGAGCCCGTATTCAGTCCCTATTTCACCGCAACTTAAAAGGGGGCGCTGACCGGGTTGGTCAGCGCCCCCTTTGTTGAATGGATTAACCGCCCAGATAGGCCTTGCGGACGTTGTCGTCGTGCAGGAGCTCTTGGCCCGTGCCGGTCATGGTGATCTTGCCGGTCTCGAGCACGTAACCGCGTGTGGCAATGGAAAGCGCCATCTGCGCGTTTTGCTCGACCAGAAGCACCGTGGTGCCGGCCTTGTGCAGGTCCTCGACAATCTGGAAGATCTGTTCGATCAGAATCGGCGCCAGACCCATGGAAGGTTCGTCGAGCATAAGCAGTTTGGGGTTACTCATAAGGGCGCGCCCCATAACGAGCATCTGCTGCTCGCCGCCTGAAAGGGTACCGGCGACCTGGCGACGACGTTCCTTCAGGCGCGGGAACTGCTCGTAGACGCGCTCCAGGCCCGGAGCCACCGTGGACTTGGGCTGCGTATAGGCACCCATCTCCAGGTTCTCCTCAACCGTCATCTGCAAAAAGGCGCGACGACCCTCGGGAACTTGAGCCAGGCCCTTACCAACCAGCTTATCAGCGGGCGTATGGGTAATGTCCTCGCCCATAAACTTGATGGAGCCGGTCTTGGAGCGCAGCAGGCCCGAGACGGTCTTGAGCGTCGTGGACTTACCGGCGCCGTTGGCACCGATCAAGGCCACGATCTCACCCTCGTTGACGTTAAAGGAGATGTCCTTGATGGCGTGGATGGCGCCGTACCAGACGTTGATGTTGTAGACGGAAAGCATCGGCTCTGCCATTTAGTTCTCCCCCTTATCCTGCTTACCCAGATACGCCTCGATAACGGCATCGTTGTTCTGGATTTCCTCGGCGGTACCCTTGGCGATGACCTTACCAAAGTTGAGCACGCAGATGCCCTCGCAGATGTTCATAACGAGCGACATATCATGCTCGATAAGCATGATGGCAATGCCAAAGGTGTCGCGAATCTTGACGATGTTCTCCATGAGCTCCGCGGTCTCGGACGGGTTCATGCCGGCGGCAGGCTCGTCAAGCAGCAGTAGCTTGGGGTTGGTGGCAAGCGCGCGGACGATCTCCAGGCGACGCTGGGCACCATAAGGCAGCGATCCGGCCTGCTCGTTTGCCAGGTGCTCCATATCAAAGATGGACAGCAGTTCCATGGCGCGCTCGTGGGCGGCCTTCTCGTGTTTCCAATACGTCGGCAGGCGCAACACGCCCTCAAAGCCGGAGTAGCGCTCCTGGTTGTGCAGGCCGACCTTAACGTTGTCCTCCACCGTCATGGTGTTGAACAGACGGATGTTCTGGAACGTACGGGCAATACCCATGCGGTTGACCTGGTAGACCGACTTGCCCGAAGTGTCCTCACCGTCGAGCAGGATGGTGCCGTGCGTAGGCTGGTACACCTTGGTGAGCAGGTTGAAGACCGTGGTCTTGCCGGCACCGTTGGGGCCGATGAGACCGGCAATCTCGGTCTTGCCGATGGTTAGGCTAAAGTCGTCGACCGCCTTAAGGCCGCCGAATTCAATGCCCAGGTGAATGCACTCGAGCGCCGGGCGCTGGCCCAGGTCGCGGTCGGGAACGATGGCGCCAGAAGGATACGGGACCATCTTGCCCTTGTTGAACTCAAACTTACTGGGCATCGGCTGCCACCTCCTTCTTGGAAGCAAAGCGGTCCTTAATGCGTGCGAAGAACGCCTTGAGCTGTGGGTTGTTAGTAAAGACCATGACCAGAATCAACACGATGGCGTAGATGAGCATGCGGTAGTCCGAGAACTGACGGAGCAGCTCGGGGAGCACCGTGAGCAGCGCCGCGGCGATAACGGAGCCGCGCATATTGCCCAGGCCGCCCAGGACCACGAACACCAGAATGAGGATGGACGTATTGAAGTCGAACTTAGTGGCGGAAAGCTGCGAGAAGTTACCGCCGAACAGGGCTCCGGCAGCGCCGGCGAGGGCAGCGGAAACCACGAAGGCGATCATGCGGTACTGGGTGACGGAGATGCCCACAGACTCGGCAGCGATCTTGTTGTCGCGCACGGCAATAATGGCACGACCGGTACGGCTGCGAACCAGGTTGAGCACAATCACGAGCGCGACCATAACCAGGATTGCGCCGGCAAGGAAGGTCGAATAGGTCGACACGCCCGATGCGCCCTGCGCGCCCTTGATGATGGCGGTGCCGTCCTCGAGCAGGTGCAGGTCGTCGATCGTGGAGTTACCCGTGATGTTAAAGATCACATGCAGGCCGCGGGAATCGACGCCCACAATGAGGCAGGTGACGACCTCTTTGATGATCTCGCCAAAAGCCAGGGTCACAATGGCCAGATAGTCGCCGCTCAGGCGCAGGACCGGGATACCGATCAAGAAGCCCAAGATGGCAGCGGCGATAGCGCCGACCACAATGCTGATGATCAGACGCATCGGATCGGACGGAACGGTGCTCTCCAGCGCGACGGCAGTGACGATGCCCGTATAGGCACCGACGCTCATAAAGCCCGCGTGGCCCAGCGACAAGTCGCCCGCGATGCCGACGACGAGGTTAAGGGAGATGGCCATGACGATATAGGCCGTGATGGGAACCAGCTGACCGGCGATCATGCGCGGGATCATGTGGTTGGACTGCATAAAGAACACGATGGCGAACGCCACAACGCACATGGCGTACGTGACAAAGTCGTGACGCGTCTGCTTGTCTTTAAGAAACTTCATAACGCTCACCTACACCTTCTCGGGGACGTACTTGCCCAAGAGGCCGGCAGGCTTGACGAGCAGGACGATGATCAAAACACCAAAGACGATGGAGTTGGCAAGGCTCGTGGAAATGTAAGCCTGCGCCATCGCCTCGATGATGCCGATGAGAATACCACCGACAAAGGCACCGGGGATGGAACCGATGCCGCCGAAAACGGCAGCGTCGAAGGCCTTGATGCCAGGCATGGCGCCCGTGGTGGGTTGCAGGACCGGCGAGTAGGAGCACAGGAGCACACCGGCGATGGCGGCAAGGGCGGAGCCGATGGCAAACGTCATCGAGATGGTACGGTTGACGTTGATGCCCATGAGCTGAGCGGCGGCTTTGTCCTCGGACACGGCGCGCATGGCTTTGCCCATCTTGGTCTTACCTGTAAAGAACATCAGGCCGGCCATGATAACCAGGCAGGCGACGATGGTGACGAGCGAGACGGCGCTTACATTGAACTTGGCCAAGAACTCCGGCACCTGGAAGGTGACGAGCGAAGTGAAGTTCTTGGGCGTGGCGCCCCACAGAAGCTGCGCGGCGTTCTGCAGGAAGTAAGACACGCCGATGGCCGTGATCAGAACGGCCAGCGGGCCCGCCTGACGCAGCGGCTTGTATGCCAGACCCTCGATGAGAACACCGAGAACGGTACAGACCACACAAGAGAGAATTACAGATGCCCAGCCCGGGAGGCCGAGATACGACGTGGCGCAGAACGAGACATAGGCACCGACCATGATAACGTCGCCGTGAGCGAAGTTCAGCATCTTGGCGATGCCATAGACCATGGTGTAGCCCAACGCGATGATGGCGTAGACGCTGCCCATGGACAGGCCGTTGACCAGGTATTGGATAAAGACCGTCATGTTCCACATCCCCCTTTCGAATAGGTTTCCAGTTAATGTATGAAACAGGGACGTTACACTGTCCCTAGATACCAAGCAAGCAGGGAAGGCCAAAACCTCCCCTGCTTGGGATCAAAACCGCTCTATGTAAGGCGGCTTATTAGGCCTGTACGTACTTGCCGTCGGTGATGACGTACGCCGTGGGCTCCTTCTGGACCTGGCCCTTATCGTTCCAGGTGAGCTTGCCGGTCAGACCGTCAACGGTAATCTTGAGCATAGCCTTAGGCAGCTTCTCGGCGACCTCGGTCGGGTCGGCGTCGACACCAAGACCGGCCTCCTCGAGGGCCTCGGCCACCGCGTGCACGCCGTCGTAAGCGTCGGCGGCAAACTGGTCCGGAGTCTCGCCATACTTATCCTTGTAAGCGTTGACGAAGTCGGCGTTCTTCTCGTCGTCGGCGGAGAACGGGGTCATGAGCAGCAGACCCTCGGCAAGAGAGGTGTCGAAGCCCTCAACGCCCAGGATGCCGTCCATGCCGTCGCAGCCCATCATCTTGACGTCGTAGCCCATGTCCTTGGCGTTCTTGAGCAGGACGGACGCCGGCGTGTAGTAGATCGGCGCAAAGATCATGGTAGCGCCGGCCTGCTTGGCCTTGGTGAGCTGGTTGGTAAAGCTCGTGGCGGAGTCGTCCTTAAAGGTCTCCTCGTCAACAATCTCGAGCTTGGATTTAGCGGCCTGAACCTTAAAGGAATCTGCGATGCCCGAAGAATAGGCGTCGCCGGAGTTATAGAACAGCACGAACTTCTCGTCCGCATACTTCTGCGCCAGGAACTTGGCAGCGTTGACGCCCTGGTTGGGATCGGTAAAGCAAACCTGGAAGACGCAATCCTTGCCCTTGGTGACGTCCTCGGAAGACGCGGACGGGGTGATCATGAACGTCTCGGGGTCGTTACCGCACTCGGCGGCAACGGCAACCGACGCACCCGTGGTGGTCGGGCCGACGAGGGCCTGCATGCCCCAGTCGAGCAGGGTGTTAAAGGCGTTGACGGCCTTCTCGCCGTCGGCCTGGTCATCCTCGGCCTTGCTGGCAAGCGGCAGCTCCTTGGTCGAGAAATCCTTGCAGCCAAGCTCGACACCCTGGGTAACGGACTTGCCGTAGGACGCGTTGGCGCCGGTCAGCGGGCCGATAGTGCCGATCTTAAACGAAGCGTCGCTCGAAGCGGAACCGCTGTCGCCGCCGTTGGAGGAGCAGCCAGCTAGAATGGACATCGCCCCCAGACCTGCTGCGCTCGCGATAACGCTCCTGCGATTCATAACAGGGTTCAATGACTTACCGGTGAGGCTCGACATGCGGCTCTCCTCTCAAATCTCGTCGGGTTTTGGTTGCCCGACAGGCCATCCTTCGCCGTGTTCGGCGTTCGCAAAATAGTAGACGCTTTAGTTGAGAAAAGTGGCGATTATTTCAACTTTTCTTTGGATTTGTTCATTTATCCATGTTTCTGCGTATTTCTATTATTTTATGCAGTAATGCCACTTTATTATGTAAAAGTAATGTTTCCATTCTGTTACAAGCGTCCCTGCCCTGAATAATACAGCCTCACCGGTCGCGTTTTATGCGCACTTAGGCAGCGATGTACTTGCCGTCCTGAATCACATAGGCCGTAGCAGGCTTTTCGACTTGGCCCTCGTCGTTCCACGTGAGCTCGCCCGTCAGGCCCTCGATCTTGATTTTACGCATGGCCTTGGCGAGGTCGCCGGCAATGTCGGCGCCGTCGGCCGTAATATCGATGTCTGCCTTATCGATAGCCTCGACAATCGCATGGACGCAGTCATAGGCATCGGCGGCAAACTGGTTGGGCGTCTCGTCGTAGGCGTCCTTATATGCCTTGACGAAGTCGGCGTTCTTCTCATCGTCGGCAGAGAACGGGGTCATGAGCAGCACACCCTCGGCAAGGGAGGTGTCGAAGCCCTCAACGGAGAGCAGGCCGTCCATGCCGTCGGTACCCATGAGGGTCATGTCGTATCCCATGTCCTTGGCGTTCTTGAGCAAAACGGACGCCGGCGTGTAGTAGATCGGCGCAAAGATGAGCGTGGCGCCGGCCTCCTTGGCCTTGGTGAGCTGGTTGGTAAAGCTCGTGGAGGAGTCGTCCTTAAAGGTCTCGGTATCGACGATGTCGAGCTTGGATGCCTTGGCTTGCTCGGCAAAGGCATCGGCAACACCCGAGCTGTACGTATCGCCGGAGTTGTAGAACAGGGCGATCTTGGCGTCTGCATACTTCTCGGCCAAAAACTTGGCAGCACTCGCGCCCATGGTGGGGTCGGTAAAGCAAACCTGGAAAACCGTGGTCTTGTCCTTGGTGACGTCGAGGGACGAAGCAGAGGGCGTGACCATGAGCATATCGTCGGCGATCTCGCCCGAGACAGCGACGGCGGCACCAGTCGTGACGGGGCCGACGAGCGCCTGCATGCCCCAGTCGCACAGGGTATTGAAGGCGTTGATAGCCTTCTCGCCGTCGGCGACGTCATCCTCGGACTTAAGCGAGAGTTTGAGGTCCTTGGTCGAGAAATCCTTGGCGGCAAGCTTGGCACCCTTCTCGGCCGAAACGCCATAGGTTGCCGCGGCGCCGGTCAGAGGGCCGATGACACCGATCTTGAAGGTCTTGCCGTCATCGGCGGAGCCGCCGTCCGAGCCGCCCGACGAGCAACCAGCGAGTGCTGCGGTGCTGCCGAGCGCCGCAGCGCCGGCGAGAAAGTTCCTACGGCTGAGCGTGCTGTTGATGTTGAACATGGTGTCCCCCTTTTTCGCTGGCCGCGATGCGGCCGTCTTGCGGTACAGGGCAAACCTTATGGCGCAAACGTTGACAGTTTGT
>URKU01000030.1 GCA_900548515.1 uncultured Collinsella sp.
TCCCACTCGATAACAAAAGCCACAGGTAAATGAAGCGGTCAATTAACCTTAGCCCACTCCATCAGGCGTTTTCCCGTTCTCGTTTGATACTCATTTGGTCCTCACGAGAACAAAGCGAGGCGCAGGCTATATCTTTCCTGCTCGATGGGCGCGGGATAATTCATCCTGGAGTGATTCCGGCATCATCTCAACGGCATGCACAGCACCTTCCCGCTCTTCACCCGTAAGAGTCTTTCCCGTATAGGGGTCAGGAATCTCTTCGCCCAACCAGCTTGTCAGAATTGTCGGATTGTAGGTGTCTTTCCAGTCTTCGTATTCCTCGCGCGAGATCACTCCCTCTTCGAGTTGCGCGAACTTCTTTCCCCAGTCCATGAGCGCTTTCGGCACCATTCCGTAACCATACGAGCGCAGACTAGGCGAACCATCTCTATCCGGCTCAAGTTTGAATGTCTGTTCGAAATTGAACAGCATATGGATGAACTGAAGCTCATTCTCAATTCCATAAACCTCAAAAGCTTCCGGCCGTACCTTAAGCGCTTTTGCAAGCGACTCAAGGTGCTTCTCCTTCGGATATCGCGCGCCGAGCTCATAACTTCTCAGAGCCGACTCTCCCAGGCCCGCAGCGTCCGCCAACTCTTTCTGCGTCATTCCTCGTCGTGCACGCAACGAACGAATCTTCATGCCCATACGTAGTTTGTCCGAATCGCGCATCATCGCTTCTTCCGTGATCAACCCCTCATTGTTCACTAGGTTAAACGACGCGCATCACATTTTCGTGATGATAATTCAGTTTTTCGCTTGACCTCACGTTTTTGTGAGCTATTCTATCATTCAGAGTACCTCACATATTCGTGAGGTATAAATCGATAGAAAGGAGCTTTTGAAATGTCCAACCAGTTCATGAATGCCGAGGAGGTTGCACAGGCCACGGGCATGAGCAAGTCCTATGCGTTTAAGCTCATCAAAGCCTTAAATGCAGAGCTTGCAGCTCAGGGAATCATGACCATCCCCGGGAAGGTCCAGCGCTCGTACTTTGAGACTCGCCTCCTCTCCGCCCCTTCCAAGCAGAAGGCGGCGATCGCCCGTGTCGACTAGTCGTGACAAGAAGCGCGGGACCTGGACGGTCGAGGCCTGGTACCGCAACTCCATGGGCGAGCGTCACAAGAAGACGAAGCGCGGGTTCACCTCCAAAAAGGAGGCAGTCGCCTGGGAGCGCGACTTCCTCGCGTCTTGCAACGAGCGCGTCGAGGTCACCGTCGAGACTTTCGTTAAGACTATGTACGCCCGTGACGTCTATCCTCGGCTGCGAGTCGGCACCAAGCTCACCAAGGATGCCATTATCGACAAGTACATCCTCCCATTCTTCGGCGGAAAGCGCCTTTGCGACGTCAACGCTGCGGACGTGGTGCGGTGGGAGAATTGGCTTCTGGAACAGGGGCTCTCGCAGAGCTATCTCCATACCATCTGCAACCAGTTCTCGGCTATATTCAACCACGCTGTCCGCTTCTACCGCCTGCCCCAGAACCCCATGTTGGCGGCAGGAAAGGTCGGCTCCAAGCGCCCCGAGAAGGAAATGCTTTGCTGGACCCCTGCCGAGTTCAAGCGCTTCTCCCAGGCCATCGAGGACAAGCCGCCCGTCTACCTTGCATTCCTCACGCTCTACCTCTCGGGCTGTCGCGAGGGCGAGCTCCTCGCCCTCCGTCCGGAAGACATCGACTTCGAGCTTAACGTCATCCGCATCCGCCGTTCTTACGCCCGCATCAAGGGTGAGGACGTTATCGGCCCGCCCAAGACGCGAGCCTCGAAGCGCGACATCGTCATGCCGAGCCTTCTTCGCGAGGAGCTGCACGACTATCTTGCAACGCATCCCGAGATCGCTCCTAGCGACCGGCTCTTCCCCATCACCAAGCACGCGTTGTCGCATGAGATGAAGAGGGGCTGTGAGCTCTCGGGTGTGAAGCGCATCCGCATCCACGATATCCGCCACT
The DNA here is from genome assembly GCA_900548515.1 of uncultured Collinsella sp. GTDB lineage: Bacteria > Actinomycetota > Coriobacteriia > Coriobacteriales > Coriobacteriaceae > Collinsella. The sequence continues at coordinate 1,989 of URKU01000030.1, forward strand.
CGCATGTCAGCGCCCTCATCAACAGCGGTTACTCGCCCACGGCAATCGCCGACCGCATGGGTCACGAGACTGCCGAGGTCACGGAGATGTACTCGCATCTCTTCCCCTCAACGCAACACGATCTGGTGGAAGCGTTGGACGAGGTGATGTCAGATGTCTAGGCCGATTTTGGACGCAAAGGGTCGTCGCCGTTGCAAGACAATCGCCTTCCGCATGTCACCTGAAGAGGCAGTCCAGCTCGACCTCCACGTTGCTCTGAGCGGCCTGTCGAAGCAGGACTACATCACGAAATGCCTGCTTGAAGGCGCCTTCACCGTGATCGCGACCACCCGCATGCGCAAGGCGGTCAAGGAGCGCGTGGGGCCTGTCGTAGCGGAGCTCCGACGCATCCGGCGCGCAGGAGACATGGACGACGGACTCGTCGAGTCGCTTGAGACGCTCGCTGCCTTCGCCGGCTCGTTCGCACCCGAACGCTCCCCCGTGGAGCTCGAAGACGCGCTTATCGCAAACCTTGGGATGGACGACGGCCTCCCCGACCAAAGCTCGGCCGTCGCCCAAAACCTTGAGTCCACATATAAGGAGGACCCTGCCGATGAATCTTAGCACGATGAATTCCGCCCGACGCCACGCCGTCTTACGCGACCATGGCCTCGACCATCACCTTTCGGAGGAAGAGCTGGTCGAGCGTCTACTCGAAGCAGAGCTTCGCCTCGACCGGCTCGAAGCGCTTGTCTCCGCCAAGAACCACCCCGCAAATGGCCCTCGCCGCCACCAGTCTCGTGAGGTGATCTAATGGGCACGCAGAAGCACGACGATGCCCCCGAGCCGCACCCCCCGGAGCGTCGTTCCCCGCCGACCGTCAACGAGATCGTCGAGGAGCTCAAGTCTCTTCCCCTGAACGTCGGCTACAACCGACTCGCGAACGAGCTCTTCAAGACCGGGTCCCTGCCCTGGGATGCAGGTTCGCGGGAACGCCGGTGGCGCGACAGCGACGACGCCCGGCTCTTCGCCCTCCTCCAGCAAACTATCTCGCTCCAGAAGGAGAAGTACATGCTGCTCGCATTGACCATCGTCGGTGAGGACAACGCCTATGACCCGCTCGTTGCCATGCTCGACGCCCTCGCCTGGGACGGTACCCCGCGCGTCGGCACGCTTCTCAATGCCTACCTCGGTGCGGAGAGGAGCGCATACGTCTCGGAGGTCGAGCGCATCTTGTTCTGCGAGGGCATCGCCCGCGCCTACAGCCCGGGCTGCAAGGCCGATTACATGCCTATCCTGTGCGGTGCCGGGGGTATCGGCAAGTCCTCCTTCGCGAGGGGCCTCGCCATGCGCGACGAGTACTTCAGCGACTCAGTGATCAACCTCGGCGACGTCAGGCTCACGGGCGAGCAAAACCGGGGCAAGTGGATCATTGAGATCCCCGAGCTCAACGGCATGTCCGAGCGCTCCGTCGAGAGCGTGAAGGCCGGGATCACACGTCAGGTAGATGAGTTCCGGGGAGCCTACTGTCGACGGACGGAGGCTTTCCCCCGGCGCGTGGTCTTCATCGGCACCACGAACGAGGCCGACTTCATCCGCGAGCGGACGAGCGGTGCGAGGCGCTTCCTCCCGGTGCTCTGCGGCATCGAGCGCACGGAGAAGTCCGTCTTCGACGAGGGCTTTCCTACCGCCATCCGGCAGGCATGGGCAGAGGCCCGCACGTGGATGAAGACGGGCGACCCCCGTTTCTCGACCGTCCTCACGCCCGAGATGGAGATCGAGGCGACCGCGCAACGCAGCCGCTTCGTCGAGGAGGACCCCTGCGTGCAGAAGGTCCTCGCATACCTCCCCGCGAACACCGACCGTCCCATATGCACGTTCGAGATTCTCGACAAGGCCCTCCATCTCGAGAAGACCAAGGCCAACTGCAAGATGGTCAGCCGCATCCTGTCATCGCAGTGCCCGGGATGGGTCCCGGGCAACAAGCGCCTCTGTCCCCCGTACGGCAAGCAGCGCTGCTGGGTGTACCGGGAGACGGATTAGGGCCGACGAGGGTGCCGCAGCATTCCGTTGCGGCACCTCGCTTGCCGCCCCTCACCTGCAAAGTCTCTCGATGGTGCCAAAGGTGCCATTGGTCAAGAAACTCTTTCCTGTTCTTTGGCACCTTCGGCACTGCAACGTTTCGCCGCAGCTAGAAGCGTCACCAACGAAGAAGCTCAAATGAATCGCCGGTACCCATACGGCACCGGCAGAGAGGAAAACCATGATGGAACTTGTCAAGAAAACCAAATCGCGTCTCGCCGATCTCCTCGGGACGATCCCCGAGCACAAGGACGACGCCGTCGGCTCCGTGCTCACCCATCTGCTGGAGTCAGATCCCGACCTGGGCTTCGCACGAGCGGCGCGAGCCAACGAGCGCCCGGGCTTTACGCGCATCGTCCGCGCGGGGATCGCCTACTACGCGAAGCCGGAGTACAAGGTCCTGAACCCGTTCAAGAAAGGCGGGAACGGCGTCTACTTCGTCAAGGGCTGCAACGACGACCCGACCGGCATCTTCTTCACCGATGCCTATCGCGTCAACGATGCAGAATACGGCGACGCCATCGAGGCCTACCTCTTCGCCTACGGCATCCCCCGCGATGACCTTGCCATGATGCCCGTCACCTTCTGGCCCAAGACCTACGAGCGCACGCCCGAGAACATCGCCGCCCTCCGCGCTGTCGGCGCGCCCCTCCCGAACGAGGGACTCTAAGATGGCCATCGGAAAAGACGGGTCGAAGGTCATGAGCCTCCGACTCCCCGACAAGGCGTATCGCCGCCTCCACGCCTACGGGGTTTCCAAGGATCTTAGCGACAGCGCAGCCGCCCGCGAGCTCATCACTGCCGGACTCGCCTCCGACGGCCTGGCGCTCTACTCCACCGAGCTCGGAACCTATCTGCGCGGCGTCATGCAGCCGCTGCTGGAGCAGCTCGACCGCACGCTCGGCGAGCGCAACGCCGAGCAGGAGGACCGCATCGCGCGCGTCGTGCACCGCGCCACGCGCGCCTCGATCGTCGCGGCAATCGCCGCCGTCGAGATCGAGAAGGGCACGTTCGAGGGTCTGAATAGCGTGAGCGCCTCGGACATCTACGCCGCCTACGACAAGCAGGCCGGCCTCATGCAGCGCGGCATGACGCTCTCGGAGGCGAGGGAGCGCCTAGCCGATGGCAAGTCGTAGCAGCCTCGTCGTGAACGCCCGCGTGCACCTCCCCGGTTCGCGCGGGCGTTCCGCCGTCATCACCAACAACATCGAATACGTCGCCACGCGCGAGGGGGCCGACAAGTCAGCCACCGTCGACGACCTCAGGCGCTCCGAGCTCGCAGAGAGGATGGGGCTCGTCGGCTACTGCGCCGAGAGGCCCGGATCGACCGCGCTCTTCGACCAGAACGGGGCCGTCCAGCTCCGCACGGCCCGCAGGGAGCTCGAAAAGGCCGACGGCGCGATTGCCACCGTCGTTCTCAGCGTCCGCAGGGACGAGGCGCGCGAGCTCGACCTCGCGTGCAAGGAGGACTGGCAGCGCTTCTGCCGACGAAACCTCTCGCCGGCACTTGCCGAGGCAATGGGCATCCCCGAGTCAAGCGTCCGCTGGGTAGCCGCCGAGCACGAGAACCACCCGAGCTCCAAGCACGTGCACGTTATTGCGTGGTCGTCCGATGGCTCGTTCGATTCGCTCATGGCCCGCAACAGGCTCGACCGGGCAAGAAACGCGCTCACCGACGCGGCCCTGACCCCGGCACTCGCGGCCGAGCACGTGGCCCGCGACCTCGCGAGGTCGCGGGCGGTCGACGCCGTCCGCCATATCCCCGCCGATGAGATTGACATCGCGCTACCTGCGGACGGCCGCATCTCCTACGCGCACCTCCGCCGCTGGCACCCAGATGTCGCCAAGGCCGTCGATGCCGCAAACGCGGAAGCGGGGTCGAGGCACCTTGAAATCAAGGAGGCGGGCGCAGCTTACCGCAAGTCCGTGGAGCGCTGCGCCGACCTCAAGGGGCTCGAAGGCGTTGCGCGGGACCGCTACGTGAACGACGCCATGCACGAGCTACGCACGCGCCAGGGCAACGCCCTACTGAGGGTCATCGCACCCGACCGGGCAACGGACCCCGAAAGGGAACCGATAAGGTCCGCAAGGCCGGACGACGGGCCCGCAACGGAGCGCAAGCGCATGAGGCCGCTCGTCGGCGAAGTCCGCGCCTGCGTCACCGGAAAAGACCTGGAGAGGGCGCGAGAAGCCGTCCGCGAGCGCAGGCCCATCCCGGAGAGATGCCTCCGGTCGTGCCCGTCCTACGCGCTTTCCATGGCAAAAGCCCCCGTTGCTGTGGGCAGTGCCCTTGCCAAAACGCTCGCGTCCGCAACAGAGGGTCCCAAAGGCAAGAAGGACCTGTCAGACGAAGTCGGCCAGAAAGCCGAGCGCGCGCTCGCGAGGGCGCTCGCAGCCGCCGTATCGGCCGCGATCAGGGGCGATGCGACGGGCATCGTGCTCGACCCAGCGAAAACAATAGTGAAGGGAATGATTCTATGAGCAAGCAGAAGAGTTTCAACGTCGACGAGGGCGCGCACCTCAAGCGCTGTGTCGCCGCCGGCGCGGTCGCTGGGACCGCGATCGTGCTCGTCCTGCTGCCGGCAGTATGGCGCTGGCTAGAAGCATGGTTCACCGGCATCGCCGCGACGCTCAGAAGCTTCGGGACGGCCGCGGCGCCCGAACTCCCCGATGCCATGTTCCAAAACCCGCTCGAAGTCCTACCTGAGCTAATCCAGGACGATGCTTTCCTCGTGGGATGCGCGGCAACCCTCGCTGTCTCAATGGCTGCCGGCATCTGGAGCCATCTCGACTGGTCCCGTTGGCTCCACGACGGGACCTGGGTCGGCGGACGCCGCGCGCCCGGCGCGCCCATCCACGGCGACGCGAGGCTCATCTCAGCACGCGGCGAGCTTAAGCGTAGAAGCGAGTCGTGGCAGGAGGGCGGCAAACCCTCGGGCGGCACGTTGGTCGTGGGCGAGATCGGGAGGAGCGTCAGGCTCATCGACTCGGTCCACGCCTGCATCCTCGCCGAAAGCGGCGAGGGAAAGAGCCGCCGCGTCGCCATAATGTCTGCCATGGCAAACTTCGAGCAGGGGCGTTCCCTCATCATCAACGACATCAAGGGCGAGCTCAGGGCCTTCCTTGAGCCTGTGTTCGAGAAGACGGGCACTCACCGCATCGTCGACGTGATGTTCGACGCGCCCGCGTCCTCGGTTCGGTTCGATCCGCTCGAGAGGGCAAAGGAGGCCTTTAGGGCGGAGGGGGCCGGCGGCTGCGCACGGGAGCTGCGCGAGCTAGCGCGCTGCATCGTGCCCGCGCCGTCGAAAGGTCAGCCGTTCTTCTACGACGGCGCTCGGAACCTCTTCCTCGGCATCTCCCTCGCCCTCATCGAGGACGCGTCCATCCCGGAAGACGAGAAGACCGTCATGTCCGTCGCTGCCGCGATCTCGCCGTCGGGCGACCAGGGACCGCTTGACCGCATCGCCGCCCTGGCGGCGTCTTTGCCCGCGGAAGACCCCGCGCTCCCCTTCCTCGGCGGGCTCAACGGTGAGCACGGGGGCGGGCCCGGCATCGTCTCGACCTTGAGCAACTGCCTCACCGAGTACGTCGACGGCAACGTGGCTCGGATGCTCCACGATGACGAGTGCGGCCTCGGAGGCATCGGCGAGGAGCCCACGGCGGTCTTCATCTCATCATCCTCTGCAACGGGCAACTACAAGCGACTCGTCCAGACGTTCGTTTCCCAAGCGCTCTCGTCGCTGCGCTCCTGCGCCGCGGGCCATGCCGGGCGCTGCCCCGTCGAGACCGTCCTCCTCCTCGATGAGGCGGCCTCCCTCGGCCGCAACGAGAGGATCGTCCAGGACCTGGGAGAGATGCGCTCGGAAGGCGTCCATGTTCTCTGGTTCTGTCAGTCGCTCCTCCAGCTCCAGTCCGTCTCCGGCTACAGCCGAGAAGAGGCCGAGACGATTCTCGACCTCCTCAAGGACAAGGTCGTTCTCTCCTGCTCCAACCTCGACACCGCGCGCAAGCTCTCGGAGTCGATGGGCTCCTACACGGCGGTCGCGCAGTCCACGAGCCGAACTAAGGGAACGAACACCGGCTCGACGGGCACGAGCGAGGGACTCGTGCGCAGGCCGCTCATCACGCCCGACGAGCTCCAGCGTTGGACCGGCCGCGAGACGGGAGCCCTCGTGATCCACGACGGCGTACCCATGGCCTTCCCCAGCAGGGACGTTACCGAGACTTTCGTGGGACCCATGCTCGGGATGACGTCACCCGATGCCGAACGAACACTCATGGAGCGATCAACCGCTCGCCGCAAGATCAGGAACGAGACAGCACCGAGGGTTTGGCGGGGCCCGACCGCCCCCGACGCCACGTCGACAGCGCCGACGAAGCCGAAAACGGCCGCAGGTTACGTTCCCGAGGGCTTCTAGCCGCGTAATCGCCCATATCTAGCGGAAACGCCCCAATCAACTACGCACCCGCGCCCGCGCGCTACACGTGGATGCGGGTGTTTTTCGTTTTAGGCGCAGGCATCTACCTGCGCTTTCGAACTCGGCTCGCCGAGTTGCGCCGTTTGCCTCCGGCGAAACGTAGTGGAGCCTTATCCTGCACCGCCGATTCGTGGCGGAAATAGAAGTCAACAGGTCTCACGATATTCGAATAGCATAAAGAGAAGCAGCACCGCGCATCCACAGATTTCTTCCAGCGATCCGTCACCGAGTCACCCCGTAAACAGGTCGGAATCGAAAAACTCCCTTAGAGAAACACCAAGGCCCCTTGCTATGCGCTCTATGTTCTCGATCGAGATGTTCCGTTTCCCGGTTTCGACCTCGGCAAAATAGGTTCGAGACATCTCTATCGAGTACGCAAGGGCTTCCTGGCTGTATCCAAGAGCGTTTCTCAATTCCTTGATGCGAAGTCCGACTTTCATTTTTGCATCTAGCTGAGTCATTGGTACCTCCCGACTGGTGGTGCCAATGATTTGAGTCGGACCTATATGAGTCACACCTATATAAGTGACAATTTGCAATACAATGCTCACGTGGCCCTTTTCCAGGTTGAAGGGATCGCCGTAAGTACCATCTATGAATCAAAGGAGAACTGCCATGGCGATGAATGTATCCCGGCGCGGCTTTTTGGGCGCTGTCGGACTGATGTCGATTGCCGGATTGAGCGGCTTGAGCGGATGCGGACCGACGGGAGTAAAGGGAAAGACGCTCTATTACATATCGGTCTGCGACAACGTCGCCCTCGGGAAGATGACGAATAACAAGCTGGGTTCCGAGACGACGATCACCTTCGACGACGGGGACGGCTGGCATTACGCAGGGTCGTTCGAGTCCTCGGGAACGTGGAGGCAGGAAGACGAGAACATCGTATTGAGCTCAAGCGAGCTCGGTACCCTGACGCTCAAGAAGGCCGACGATGCGGATGCCTATATCCCCTCTGGCGACGAGGAGTACGGCGAGCGCTATTTCCTGAGCGAGGACGATGCGAAGAAGTACTACGAGGACTACACCGGCAAGGCGGTCGCCCGCGTCAAAGAGCTGCTTGAATCGCAGGAATGGGAACGCTCGAACCGGCCGGAGTCCATGGCGAGCCCCGAGGAGATCAACTTCGACAGCGGAAAGATCGCATTCAAGAAGGCGTCGTATAACCAAAAGGGCTATCTGTTCACTCAAGGTCCCAGTGATGACGAATGGGCCGCATCGGACCATTCGGGAAAGTACAGCCTCACGGTCAAAGACCAGAGGGCGAAGGATACCGACTCGACACCGCGCCCGCTCGTTTACAAGGGCGAGCTGACGGCCGATGGGGCGTCGGTGGCCTATACCCTCGAGAAACGTAACGACAGCCTGGTTCTGAAGCTGGGAGAGACGATGTATGACCCGGTGTTCACGAATGGAAAATAGCGGTCGAATCAAGCTCTTCGGGCGCGAGTTCTCCCGTAAGCAGGTCTGCGTGGCTGGTGCGGGAATCCTCTGTGCGGCGCTTCTCATCGGCGGCGGGGCTTACGCCATCTCACATGCCAGTTGGACGGGAGATTCCAATGCCCCTGCGGTGTCCCAGTCAAAGGACGAGGAGAAGCAGGACATGGTACTTACCCTTGAGGTAAAGGCTGACGGCTGGGATGCGGACACTTCCACGCCCATTATCGCCCATATAAAGGATGCGGACGGGAAGGTGGACTTCTACACTGCCATCGCCGCGAACAAGCAGGTAACCGTGAAGGTCGGCAAGTCCGGCACCTGCACCGTCACATTCATTTCACCGGTGAACGCCGACGGTTCCATCTATAAGGTGTCATCGAAGAAGGTTACCGCCGGGAAGGCCGATAAGAAGACGGCCAGCACGGATGTGACTTTCAACAAGGTGGATGCGGATAAGGTGACGAAGGATGACCTGACCGCCATCGCCAAGGACGTTGCAGCAGCCGTGAAGAAGGGTGATTCTACCCTGACCGGAGACAAGGGTGCCGAGGTCGTGAAGAAGTTCGAGGACAACATCAAGAAGAACCCGAACGCCGATGCCGATGCCGTCGAGAAGGAGAGCGAAAAGGCACAGGAGACGGCCAAGGAGGACAAGTCCGATGCGAAGACACCGGAGACCTCCGACAACAAGAAGAACGATTCCGGTTCCAAGAACGACAGCGGAAACAACGGCTCTGGAAATAAGTCGGACAGCAAGCCGAGCGGAGGTAGCGGAAACTCCGGCTCCGGTTCCAGCTCGGGCGGCTCATCAAAGAAGGATGACACCACGGCGCATCAGCACGACTGGGTTGCCCAGACCAAGACCGTCCATCACGACGCGCAATACAAGACCGTCCACCACGATGCGGTGACCCATCAGGTGTGGCATGACGCAGTGACAGAGGAACACTACATCTGCAATCAGTGCGACGCAGACATTACATCTGACCCTTGGGGTCATCTCGATGCGTATGACCATGGTGGCTACCATTCTTCCTATGTAACCGTGAAGCAGGGCTATTATGAGACCGTGACCGACAAAGCAGCCTATGACGAGCAGGTGCAGGTGAGCGCGGCACGGGACGAGACCGTGACCACTGGATATAAGTGCTCTTCCTGCGGCGCCACGAAGTAGCGGAAGCCGCCGGATTCTAGGCCGTAGCGGTCAAGCATCAGGTTGAGTTCTGTTGATACCGCCGGACGCACGCGCTCCGGTATCCTCCATGTCCCCCGAGCCACCTTAGCCAAGGTTCCAAGGGGCACCGCCCCTTGGCGCGCAGGGGCGCGGGGATGGCGCGAGGCATCCCCGGAAAAGCTGGCGCGGGCACGCCGATGGCATGCCCGCGCTCTCTGTGTGCGCCTCACCCCTCTTCGGCAACGTGCACGGTCCGGCCGCTCTCGCAGTCGATGCTCTCCACGTCGCCTAATCCGATTCGGACGGCAGCCCATCCGCCCCCGTCCTCCACCAAGGCATCGGCCTCGTCGCGTGCGTCCGAGACGAGTCGCCCGAGTTCGGGCGACCCCTCCGGAGCAGTGCCCATCTCGAACGCCCCGCCCTCGTCACCCAACTCAAACTCGACGACGACAGTCAGCCCGACGGCCCCACCCGGGGATTTGCCGAATCTGCCCGCGGCGTCAAACTCGTCCATCTCCATGGAGTTACCTCCCCCTGACGGCGCTGAGCGACTTCGGCTCGAAGTGCTCGTCGCGTTCGATGGCGGCGAACCCCATTTGGTGGTTCAGCTCCTCCATCTCCTTGATGCTGAAGTAGCCGAGCTCGTCGTCATAGCCCTCGACGAGGCCGAACGCCTCGTCCGTGCCGTCGAACTCGAGCAGCCACCAGTCCCATCCGTTCACGCACGAGAAGTAGTGGACGTATACCGTGGGGTCTCCCGCGCCGTCTTGCTCATAGAGCCTCGGCAACCCCTCCGCAATCTCCCTCGTCATCAGCTCCTGCATGTCTTCCTCCGTTTCCGGGCACGTTGCCCTGAACATCTCGCCCTTGCGGGCAAAGCCGAATGGCGACGCCGCGCGTCGTCGTCGGCTTTGCTCCCTGCAAAGCCGCACCGGAGCGAAGACGGGTCAAGGGAGTCCATGATGACCTCCACCAACCGGAGCGGAGCGGAGGTTTGTGCGGGGTCTCATGGGCCCCTTGACGCGGCGTAGCGGAGGTGCCACCCACGTAACGGATACGAGGTCATGACCGGCGAATGCCGCCGAAACGTTGGAAATCATGGGTCAAGACTGAAGAGAGGCGGCCGTCCCCAACGGACGGCCGCCTTAGCGAGCCTTACTAATTCGGTTCTGGTATATGATCCGAGACGCCCGCTGGGCAAATCCCGACGATACTAGTGATAGTCGCTTGCGAAGGAGCCGTAGAAGAGCGCCTTACAGTCGACATCGCTATAGGACATGATGGCATCCTGGACCTCGGGGCGTAGGAGGTTGAGCACCTTGTACTCATCGTTTCCCATATCCCCCACAAAGAGCACCTGTTTGAAGACATCAGGGTACTCGTGCAAGTAGGTCACGTAACCTCTGAGCTTTGCCAGTGTGTCGCCGAGGAACTCGCCGTGGGGGTCGACGATGGACGGCTTGATGGCGCCGTCAGCATCCTTCACGAAGAAGAGGAAGTCTGGATGCAGGGCCTTGCGTCCCACCGAAGACATGTACGGGATCGAAAACGCCTTGGCAGACATGCTGCCCGACGGATTGCGATAGAAGGCGACCGTGCGATTCTTTGCCAATTCGTTCCTAACGATATGGTCTTCCGCCGGGTTCAGATCGAGCGGGCAGAGGCCGTCCTCTTTCTGCACGATATGGCGCGGATACTTAGCGAAGTCGTCCGACGTGCTGGTAGACGTGGGCCACTCTATCTTTGTAAGACGCTTGCCCTCGGTTTCACGAGCCAGCTCGTCGTAACGCTGCTTCGCGGCATCGTTGAGGTAGTCGTAATCGCCAGATCCGTCGACCTTGTCGAAATATCCCTTTCGACATTGAGCGGCCCAACTCTCGAGCGCGTCGACGATAGGTTGCGTGCGCACCGCTGCGGCAAGGCACAGGTCGCACTCGGGGCGCCCAAGCTCCTTGAAGTTGGCGCGACGATATTCTTGCGCGAGCTCCTTCGTGAAACGCATGTCGGCGTCGCGAGCGGCCTTCCTGAGGCCCTCAGCGTCCGTACGGGCTTCCTCCCGCTCCTGGCCTTCGGTCTCATTGAGCTTGTCGAGCGTGATCTTGACGGTCTCGGCAACCTCTACGTCGTGTTTGGCCTCTCGGTACTCGTCCTCGTTGGCAACGATGTATCCCTTGAGCTTCTGGACGAACTGTTTTTTCACGTCGGCCGCGGCATTGACATCGAGGCCGGTCTCGACAAGCAGAGTCGCCGTGTTAACCAAGCTCTGAAATTCGTTCCTAGCCTTCTTTGGAATGCGCTGCACGGGGATGGAATCGAAGGCCGTGCGGATGCCCCGCCACTCCTGGTGCGTGAAAGACTGCTCGCGCTTGGTGGGCGGCTTGGGCTTTGCCATGGGCACGGGTTTTACGACCGAGACGGGCTGGGTCGGCTCGGACTGTGTGGAACTTGGCTCAGGTGTCGCAGGTTGCTGCGGAACAGGCGCTGCAACGTCGTTACCCGTTGTGGGCTGAGGCGCCGGCTCCGCTTCTGGCGTCGGGACATCAACGGGCTCGACCGCCGAGGCAAGCGAGGGCTGCGTGCCCTGCATGTCCAACGGCTCCTGAATCGCGATGCCGGCAAGCTGCGCCTGATAGCCGGGCTGCGTCTGCCGTGCCGCCGCGATGGCCTTCTCGTTCTCCTCGTACGCTTTGAGTTCCTGTTGGTAGTCGGCTTCGGACTTGGGCGCAGCCGCCGTGATGGTCACCGGGTTGAGGACGATGTTCTGCTTGCCGATGGAGCTCTCGCCCATGTCGTCCTTTCGGCCCATGAGGTAGTCGACCACGTCCTGAGTGCTCTCGGGATTGAACTGGGGCAGGTAGCAGGCGACGGAGTTCAAAAGATCATCGGATTCGATGCGCCGCGCAAGTGGAGTGCGTACCATACGTCCCACGAGCTGTGCGATATAGGTCGAGTCCGAACGCCTGCGCTGCGAGAAGATGACCTCCGCTCGCGGGCAGTCCCATCCGTTGGAGACAGCCTCCTTGGCGAAGAGCACGCGAATGCGCGAGGTGTCCTGAACGAACTCGGGCTCGACATAGGGAATGAGGTATTTTCCCGCCGCGATGTCCTTATGCTCGCCGAAGACGTTGGCGAACGACATCGCCTCGGAAAGGCCGGGGACCAGGCCCGTGATCTGGTCGCACATCTCAGCCAGGGCCGAATTGCTCACGTTGTCCGCCGCTTGGATGAGCAGCAGCGGGTTGACGGGACTCTCGCCCTCACGGGCACAGTACTCGCCCCACTCGCGGCAGGCCAGGGCATAGCGCTCGCACGCCATAGTGAGGTATTGGTGCTCGACTGGGTCGTCCTTCTCTGGCACGCGCAACTCGATGATGTCCTTGAGCAGACCTGACTCCTGGACCTCGCGAGGGGTCACAGCAACCTTCGGCATGCGCACGCGATCGGCGCGCTGGTCCATGGCCGCTTCGAACCTCTGCGGCGTGGCAGAGACCCCGACGACGATGGGCATCGCTGCACGGCCGTCTAGACCATCAATGAGGTTGGCGTAGATCGTCGCGGTGCCGCGCTCGCTCGAGGCATTGGCCCCCAGGCCGCGGTGGGCCTCGTCTATGAACAGATAGAGGTTGCGCTCCGGGTCCCTGATGGTGCGGTCAAGGATGTCCCAGAACACGCGGCCGGAGTTGGCCTCACCACCCTTGGTGAGCAGGCCGTTCTTGCTGAGTAGGTCCTTGCTGAGGAAATAGACGTGGCGCGGCTCGAGAATGTCGTGCGCGGCTCCGAAGTCGTTGGCAATCGTGACCAGATGGCGCCTGTCAAGGATGCTGTCTGCTAGCTTGTCCGCCACGTTGGAGAAACGCACGCTCGTCTGCTCGTTCAGGCTCGGGGAGTCCGAGAGCCAAAGGACAACGGCGTTCTCGTCGGGCCTGAGGCCCAAATCGTCGTCTCCGAAGAAGAGCGCTTCGATCGTCGCCGCGCACATGACTGTCTTGCCCGACCCCGTGGGGGATGCGAGGCATATCGAGGACAGCTCGCCGTCCTGCTCGTAGCGTCGACGCATCGACTGCAACTTGTTCACCAGGGTCTCGACTGCCCCGGCTTGAAAAACCTTAAGTTCGACTCTCATGTTTACCTCACCGCATCCTCAGCGGCAATCTTGAACGATTGCAGGTAGTTCTCGTACAGACGGACAACGTCGAGCCCGGGGAGCTGAGCCTTGACGGAGGCATATCGAGCCGTGTCGTCCGTGATCACATAGGCGCACCTTATGCTGGCATTCTGCTTGACGGCGTCTATGAAAGAGCCAACCGAAGCAAAGTCGAAAAGGACGGCGTAGGCGTCGGCCATAGCAAAGCCCGGCTGCTCGTGCTTGATGATGCTGCCACGCGAACCAGCGCGCAGCCAGAGCAGAGGCGCGATCTCCTCGAAGGCCACGCCCAGCTCGACGGCGTCTGGGTCTTCGTAGGTGAGGTCAAAGAAGACGGCGTTTTCCTCGAAGCCGTCGGCCATGGGGAACTCGTCGGTGAACTTGTAGCCACCCTTAATGGGATCGCCCTCGGGCGTCTTGCCCGTGATGGCCGCCGTGACGCGAGGTTTGGTAACGTACTGGCAGATGCCCAGTGCCTCCCATTCGGGGTCGCCCTGACGAAGACCACGCTTGGTGAGCTTTTTGGATTCGTCCTCGGAGACCTCGTTATTCGTTACGCTGATGGAGCGCCTGCGCCCGCCATCCTGATGGTTCAAGCGCATGACGGCATGTGCCGTGGTGCCCGATCCTGAGAAGAAATCGACTACAAGGGCGTCGGGCTTGTCGGCAACAACGGAAGCGATTGAGAGCTCGGTCGCATAAAGGGACTTCGGAAATGTGAAGCGCCTATCGCCGATGAACTTTTTGATATATCGGCTCCCGTATTCACCGGCAGAGAACTGCGTGCCACTCCAAACAGTTGTTGGAATGGCAGAGCGCTCTCCCTGCTCTTCGAGAAGCAAGGACCCATCCTCAGCCTTGCCGATGAGTTTAATTTCTCCATTCTTGAGACGCTCCTCTTGGGAATCTCCTAGGTAAAGGAGGGAGTACCGATCACTCTTTTTGTTGTACTCACCTACTTTTGCGCACCCGCGATCAAGCTTGGCCTGTAGAGCATTCTGGGAGATCCTCCAAGTCGCCTCTCGGCCATCGGTCCTAATAGGCCAAACTGCCCTGAGACCCGTTTTTGTCGGTATCTTTGTCCAGTCTTGTTCAAGGGGGAGAGAAGCGCCGAGCTCCTTAATTGTCGCGGTCTCCTCATCGATATAGATGGGATAGAAGAGGTTCGGCCTTGCGGTGCGAGCGGCATTGGGACCGCCCCTCAGCAGCCGCTCCCAACGTACTTTACGTTGGGAGCGGCTGCTCGACGCGTCATCAGCCACTTTTTCCTCAAGTTCTCCGAACTCAACGGAATAGAGCCTACGGTCCACTTGGCACGGCGCGGCGGTGCCAAAAAAGCAAAAGACAGCGTACTCGTCAGCTCTCTTGAACTGGTTGCCGCGGGCAACCCCGTTCTTGTTTATGGTGATTGAAACCGTCTGGATACCGGTCGCGTTGGGAAAAACGCTCTCCAAAAGAAGCTCAAGCCTCGCGTGCTCTTTTTCGTCGATCGTCACGATGAGTACGGAATCGTTGGGGTTGAGCAGCTGCCTGGCGAGCTTGAGGCGGCGTTCCATGAAGGCAAGCCACTTGGAGTGGCGATAGGCGTCGGAGCCGTCGACGTAATCGTTGTTGTATTTCCAGTCGCGGGCGCCAGTGTTATAGGGCGGGTCAATATATATGCAGTCCACCTTGCCTGCATAGGCAAAGGCCAAGGTTTCAAGAGCATGGTAGTTTTCGCCGTTAATGACTACTTGATAGGGCTTATCGCCAGCGCGCTCAACACGCCCAGTCTCTTTGAGGCCAGCATAAATCGGCTGGTCATATTCAGCAACAGGCACGACATCGTCGACAGCAACGGAGCGGGGCTCACATTCGTTTTCGTCATATGAGGGCGATTGATATGGCTTTAGATCAGCAACCCCCCCCCGAACGGCATTTACCAACCATAGCAGTTGGGAGCTAGAGTCCTCTTTTTTACCACGCTCGGGAAGCACCTGTACGACATCGCCCTTCATGATAGGTTTGCCATAAAGGCGAAGTCGCTCCGGACGGTTGTGTTCAAACACAAGCCCAAACTGGCGCTGCGCCGCAAAGGCGCGGATGTCGGCAGCGAGCTGACGATCGCCCAGCTTGACAGCGCGATCAACAAGGTTCTGAACGACTGCTTGCGCCGTCTCAGCCATCACTTCTCCCCCTTGCACTTCTCGTCAATCCATTCGCGCAGGACCTTAGCCACCGTCTTATCCTGGCGCGCGGCATAGGACTTAAGAGCCCGCTTATCCTCGCGGGTAATCGAGAGTGTGAACTTATCCAGCTCCTTCGCGTTCTCCTTGAGTTGCGCTTCGGGCATGCGGGCCTCCTTTGTTCAGTTGAATCAATTTTATACGCAATTACGTAATTACGTAGGCTTATTTGAGCCATGCAGCACTCAATCACTAGTCAGTATTCGTTGACGAATCGTTGGGGACAACGAATATATCGAGGTAGACACCCGTTTTTACCGTCTGTGAGTACCAGCAAATCGATACCCAAAACGTCGTGAGTACATTTTGAGTACCAGTCCGAGCGGCCTCTTGCGGGCGGACGCAATCTGCCGGTCAGCATTAATTAGAAATAAATTGATGGCGTTGCTTCGGTAATTGAAAGTACTTTAAAACATACCAGCAAACAATAATCCCAGCTAAACAGCTTGAGAGATTGCGTGGCTGGTTTGCATGTACCACATACACCACAATGCACAAGCACCCATGGCACGCAAATAAAAAACGAGGGAGGCCGCATCCGACCTCCCTCGCAAAGAGCTATTTACTATTCCCACTCAATCGTCGCGGGCGGCTTGGACGTGATGTCGTAGCACACGCGGTTGGCGCCGGGGACCTCGGCAACGATGCGGCCAGAGATGCGGGCCAGCACGTCGTAGGGCAGCTTGGCCCAGTCGGCGGTCATAGCATCGCTGGACTCGACGGCACGCAGGATGATCGGGCGCTGGTAGGTGCGCTCGTCGCCCATAACGCCCACGGACTTGATGTCGGGCAGGACCGCGAAATACTGCCAGCAGCTGTGCTCGGAGTTGCGCTCGCCGGTCTGCTCAAACAAACGCTGGTTGTAGGCGTCGAGCTCCTCGCGCACAATAGCATCGGCGTTCTTGAGGATCTCGAGCTTCTCCTTGTCGACCGCGCCGATGATGCGGATGGCCAGGCCCGGGCCCGGGAAAGGCTGACGGAACACGATGTGACCCGGCAGGCCAAGCGCCAGACCAAGTGCACGGACCTCGTCCTTAAAGAAGTGGTCGAGCGGCTCAATAAGGTCGAAGTGCACGCCCTCGGGGAACGGGATCAGGTTGTGATGGCTCTTGATGGTGGCCGTCTTGCCGCCCGTCTTGCGAGCGCCGGACTCGATGATGTCGGGGTAGATGGTGCCCTGAGCCAGGTACTTGACCGGCTTGCCATCGGTCTCGAGCTGCTGCGCCACGGCGAAGAACTCTTTCCAGAACTGCGTACCGATGATGCGGCGCTTCTCCTCGGGCTCGGTCACGCCGGCCAGAAGCTCGGCATAACGGTCCTCGGCGTGGACGTGGATAAAGTCGACGTCAAACTGCTTGGTGAAGACCTCCTCCACCTGCTCGGGCTCGCCCTTGCGCAGCAGGCCGTGGTTGATGAACACACAGGTCATCTGCTTGCCCACGGCGCGAGCGCCCAGCGCAGCCACGACGGAGGAGTCGACGCCACCGGACAGGGCCAGAATCACGCGGTCGTCGCCGACCTTCTCGCGGAACTCGGCCGTCATGGTCTCGACCAGGTTGTCCATGCTCCAGTTGGGCTCCAGACCGCAGATCTCAAACAGGAAGTTGCTCAGCAGCTGCTGACCGTACTCGGAGTGCTTGACCTCGGGGTGGAACTGCGTGGTGAAGATCTTGCGCTCGACGCACTCCATGGCAGCAACCGGGCACACGTCGGTGCTGGCGGTAACGGTAAAGCCCTCGGGCACCTCGGAAACGGCATCGCGGTGGCTCATCCACACGGTCTGCTCCATGGGCGTGGAGTTAAAGAGCTTGGCGCCTGCCGTGCGCGTGATGGTGGCGCGGCCGTACTCGCCCACCTCGGAGTGGCCGACCTTGCCGCCGAGCGTCACGGCCGTGATCTGATGGCCGTAGCAAAAGCCCAGAACGGGAAGGCCCAGGTCAAAGATGGCGGGGTCGATAGACGGAGCGTCCTCGGCATACACAGAGGCCGGGCCGCCGGAAAGGATGAGCGCAGAGGCGTTCATCTCGCGAATCTCGTCGGCCGAGATGTCGCAGGGGACGATCTCGGAATACACGTTGAGGTCGCGGACGCGACGGGCAATGAGCTGACCGTACTGCGCACCAAAGTCGAGTACGAGGACCTTTGCGGAAGCCTTTTGATCCATGGTTCCCCCTCTTGTTGGCGGGGAGCCGGTGCCCGCCCGCGTGAATGAACGAAAATAGCCTTCATAGTGTACACGTTATATGGGGCTTCTCGCCCCTCGCAGCCATCAGCGCACGGCAAACGCACGACCTAGGCCCCTATTTGAC
>URKU01000031.1 GCA_900548515.1 uncultured Collinsella sp.
CGGAGACCAGGCCCATCGCATCAATCCAGTTTTGCTCGTCAAAGGCAGCGTAGGGAGCACGCAGCAGCATCGTCTTCACGCCGGTCGCCGACTTAATCGCCTCGGTGCCCTTCGAAATCTGCTCGCGCACCGCGTCGCGGTCCCGACCCTTGAGCGACTCGTCGCGGTAGCTGTTGGAGCCGACTTCGCACCCGGCATCGACAATCGCCTTGGCCGTGGCAGGCGAGGCCTCGGCCGCATCGCCCGACAGGAAGAACGTCGCGGTGACACCCTTTTCCTTGAGCACCTGCAAGATCTGCTTGGTCGCTCCGCTCGGGCCCTCATCAAACGTCAGCGCCACGTACTTTTTGTTGCCCTTGGGCGCCACGCTGGCGCACGCAACGACGCAATCGGTGGCGGGCACAACCTCGCCGCGGTCTTGCGTCTTGCCCGACTGCTCACCAACCCACACCTCGGAGCGGCCCTGGACACCCCACGTCTGCACATACTCGATAGCGCCCGTACCCTCGACCTTGAGCTTGGGCTCGATAACCGTAGCCTGAACCTCGTGCTTCTCGTAGATGTTACGGCCATCCTTGACCGTCACCTTCTCGCCGCCCTCAAGTTCGCGGCTATCCCATTTGCCCTGCTTCACGCGCTTGCCGTCGACCTTCACCGACAGCTTTTCGCCCCCATGGCGCTTGAGCACGCTGTCATCGACGGCCAGCAGGTCGCCTGCGTCGTAGGTGTCAGTCAACTCCTGGTCGTCGATGAGATTCTGCAGCGTAGAGCCCACACGCACCGCGGTCTTCTGGCCGTTGAGCTCCACGTCCACACTGCGGTTGACGTAGCCCACGACGGCAGCGATAAACAGCACGAGCGCGCAACCCACGGCGATGAGCGCGTAGGGCAGGCGAGACGAACGACGGGGCGTACGGCTGTTGCCGATGCGCGCACTGCGGTCGCTAAAGCCGCGGCTATGGTTGAGATACATCGCGCCGGGCTTACGGTGACGCTTGCGCTGACCGCTGGGCAGCTGCCCCAGGTCGCGGCGCGCCATCGGACGCGCACCCGAACGCCCGTTTAAGTTGGATCCGTTTTGGCGCATGTGCCCTCCCCCATAAACACAGCAAGCCGGAGCAACAGGTCTCCGGCTTGCCTCCCATCATTTGGTACGTCGCTATTTTGTAGCTTTTGACGAGCCTCCGCTCGCCTTTTGGTATTCGTCCTTAAAGGCCTTGAACATGCCGCGCGTCTTGCCGAGCTGCTTGCCCAGTGCGCGACTGCCCTTGTCCACGGCAACCGATCCCTTGTCGTCGAGCACCTTGGCGCCCTTTTTGACCTTGTCGCCCACCACGACGCTGGCCTCGGCGGCCTTGGCAGCCGCACCGCCCGAATACCCGAGCGACTTGACCTCGTCCGAGACGACCATCGCGCCGTTCTCGTAGCCGCGCAGCATCGTCGGCGGCACCTGCGTGTCACCAACCAAAACACTCGAAGCAGCACCGGCGGTCACATAGAATGCCTGCACGATGCCCGAGCGCGGCTTGAACTCAACGTCCGAGCAATAGCCCACGACGTCGCCCGATTCCGTGCGCACGTCCATACCGACCCAGATGATGCAATCGTCCAGGTTGATGTCGAGGCGCTTGGCCGCAGCGGTATCGTAGGTGCCCTTGACGTCGTCAACCGCGATGGCGCCCTCGTAGACACCAATGGCGTCGAGCGCTACGAATCGGTCGGGACGCTCGATCATACCCGCGATATCGGACTGGCGGACCATAAAGCCGACCACGCGCGTACCGCCCGGGGTAAAGACCGGAAAGTGAATCTTTCCGAGCTTTTTAGGGCTGCGCGGCGTGCCGTCCTTTTTGGTGCGCTTGTCCTCGGTAGGCTTGCGATAGATCTTGGCGCCGACAAAATCCCCGGCGCGCATTATGCCTCGGTCGAGGGCTCCGCAGCCTCGGTATCAGCCTCGACGGCGTTCTCGACCACGACGTCGGCGGCAGGCGTCACGTTGCCGCCCGAAATGGCGTCGTTGAGCTGCTCGCGCAGCTGGTCCATGCGCTCGCGGGCCAGGTCGACCTTGGCGCGCAGGTCATCGGTCTTGGCGTCGACCATCGGGCCAAAGTCATTCACCGCAGCACGGGCCTCCTCGGCGCTGTGCTCGTAGGTGTCGCGCATATTGTCCCAGGCGTCGTTGGCGATATCGGCAGCCATGGCGCGGGTCTCGGCGCCCGAGCGCGGGGCCAGAGCAACGCCGACAATAGCGCCGGCAGCGGCACCAAAAAGTGCGCCGGAGACAAAGCTGAAAGTCTTACCCATGATCATTCCTCTCCTGCGGGCACGTCGGTGCCCACCGTTTGAATGCTGTCCATTATACCCGCAGCGCATCACTTGCCGCTCCGCTCATCTGCGTACGGCAAAGGCGCAGGTACGTGATGGTGATAAACGCGTAGGCCTACTCTTGGGGCATAGCCGGCATGGCCACCGTGGCACCCGGGTCCTCGCCGGCGCCGTCCACGAGCGGCAGGCCGCCCTCATGCGCAGGTCCTGCCGGAACCGTCGCAGCACCGCCAAAGACGGCAGCGGAGGCCTCGTGGTTCTCGGCAACCGCGCCCTCGGTATCAATCGCCACCTGGGGCTCGTCGTCAAAGTTGGGGACGCCCTGGGGCTCGGCGGGAACGGGCTCGGCGGTCGCATCGGCAACGGGCTCGGCGTCGACCGGCACATCGCCCTCGTCAGCGCCCTCGTCCTCGGCAGCATCTTCGCCGTTCGCAGCGGCGACGGCCTCGTGAGGATCCTTGCCCTCGGCCTCGGCGCGCATGCCCAGTACCAGGTTGCGCAGGCCCGCGACCGTGCCCTCCACGTCGGGGGCAGGCTGGTCGGCGTGCAGGTACGCCCAGTCCATCATAAAGGTTGCCGACGACAGCGCACCGATGGCCAGCGCGTCGTCGGGGCACGAAAGCTCAACCTCAAAGACGCGCTCGTCGTGCTCGCTTACGCGCGTGCGGCCGCACGAAATGCTGCCGGCAAGACCGGTCTCGTTCATGAGCTCGACCGTCACGTGCTCCAGCAGGTGGCAGAGCTCGGTCTGACCCATGCAGTCCTGGAACTCGCGGCCGGAATCGCCCAGGCACAGGTGCTTGGCAATCGCCGGCACCAGGTAGTACACGCGCGCCGTGGCCTCGATGTCCTCCGAGGTCATGAGCGGCATGCCGGGGTTCACCAGCACGTGCGCGCAGATCTTGTCCTCACTGACGGTGACCTTAAGGATGTTGAACAGGCCTGCCATAACTCTCCCCTACTCTTCCTTGCCCTACTCGTCGCCGTCGTGCGGATTCGCGGAACCCGCACCCGACGTCGTCGGCTCGTTTACCGAAGACTCGGAATCCTTCTTATCGGTTTCGGCCGGAGCGATCACGCGAATGAGCGAGATGCGCTGGCCACGCATCGACTGCACTTTAAACTTGTACCCCGCGACCTCAAACACCTCTCCGATGTCGGGCACCGAGTCACAAAGCTCCAAGATCCAGCCGGCGATGGTCTCATAATCATCGCTTTCCTCGAGCGGCCAACCAAGCTCAATCGCGTCATCGCACGAAAAACGCCCATCGACGAGCCACTCGCGGCGCGAAAGGCGCGTGAGGTACTTGTTGTCGGGGTCGAACTCGTCCTCGATCTCGCCCACGATCTCCTCGACGATGTCCTCGATGGTGATGATGCCGGCCGTGCCGCCGTACTCGTCCACGACCACCACGATCTGGTCGTGAGAGGTCTGCATCTCGGACAGCAGCGGCAGGATGTCCTTGGTGTCGGGCACAAAGGTGGCGTCGCGCAAAAAACCGGCGATGGGCTGGTCGCCCTTGCCGTCGAGCGCGGGCTGAATCAGGTCCTTAATGTGCGCGATACCCGCCACGTTGTCGGGATCCTCGTGGTAGACGGGGATGCGGCTAAAGCCGGTCTGGCGCATGGTGGATAGCACGCTGGCGACCGTCTCGTCGTCCTCGCACATGGTGGTGTCCACGCGCGGCACCATGACCTCGCGAGCCACGGTGTCGCCCAGGTCGAAGATCTCGTGGATCATGCGCTTTTCCTCGTCGAGCAGGTCGTCCTGCTCCGAGACCATGTACTTGATCTCTTCCTCCGAGACGTTCTGGCGATCATCGGCGCTCTTGATGCGCAGGATGCGGGCCAGGCCATCGGAGCAAGCGCCAGTCAGCCACACGAGCGGATGGGCGATCTTTTGGAAAAACGACAACGGTCCCACGACCTGCTTGGACACGCCCTCGGCATTGGCCAGGCCGATGCGCTTGGGCACAAGCTCGCCGATCACGATGGACACGAAGGCGACCGCGACGGTGATGATGACCGGCGCCAGGCCGCGCGCGATGGCGGAGAGCGGCGCGATGCCAAAGCTCATGAGCCATGTGGCGAGCGGGTCGGACAGGCTCGTCGAGGCGACGGCGGACGAGGCGAAGCCCACGAGCGTGATGGCGACCTGGATGGTGGCGAGCAGCTGGTCGGAATCGGCAGCCAGCTTAATGGCACGCTCGGCGCGCTTGTCGCCTTCCTCGGCCTCGTGCTCCAGCACGGCGCGCTTGGCCGTGGTGAGAGCCATCTCGGACATAGAGAAGTAGCCGTTGATGAGGGTCAAAACGAGGGTAGTGATAAGGGAGATGGTTATGTCCATCGGGAGTTTCTCGAACCTCCAAGATTCGGGACGTCAGGTTAAAACGTTGATGGCGGATACGGCAATTGCACCGGCGCCCAAACGAGAACGCGGGCGCGCAGGCATGGTCGCTAGATTACGAAGAGGATCACCGCCATGAACTGGAAGATGCTGCCGGCGAGCACCCACAAGTGAAACACACTGTGCAGGTAGCGCACGTTTTTGGCGATATAGAACGGCACGCCCGCGGTGTAGCACACGCCGCCGACGGCGAGCAGGGCAAGTGCCACGGGGTTGAGCAGCGCCACAAGTTCGGGCAGCTTAAAGACAACGAGCCAGCCCATCAGCAGGTAGACCAGGCCGCTTACCCAATGCGGCTGGCGCTCGCGTAGGAAGCACTCGAGGGCGATGCCGATGATGGCGATGGCCCATACGGCAAAGAACAGCACAGCGCCGCCGTCGTTTGCGAGCGTGATGAGGCAAAACGGCGTATAGCTGCCGGCTATGAGCAGGTAGATGCAGCTGTGGTCGATGATGCGAAACACGCGCTTGGCGCGCGCGGGCTGAATCGCGTGGTAGAGCGTGGAGGCTAGGTATTCGAGGATAATGCTGACGCCATAGACAATCGCCGCGGCCATATGGGCCGGGCCTCCGCCGCGCAGGGCGGCGAATACGATCAGGAGCACCAGGCCCGCGATACCCAGCAGGCAGCCGACACCATGGGTGACGGAGTTCATGATCTCCTCGCCCACTGTGTAGTGTGGAACGGCCGCGGTCTTGGGTCGCGGCTTAGAACTGTCGCTCGAATCGGACATGCCGGTTACATCCTCCAACGTAAAGAGTTCTCAACACTATATCAAAGCGTCTGGGTACGTGTGAAATTTGCACCATACGTGACCCCTTGTTTACCCATTCTTTGCCTGTTGACGCATCAACGGCGAACGTCCATAATGCGCTTGCATTAAATGTTGATGTATTAACATATTATAGGAGAATACCGCATGGCTCAAAACGCACGTTCCCATCGAAAGCTCAAGATAGCCGGCATCATTGCACTGGTGGTTGTCGTTGCGCTGCTCGGATTTGCCGGCAACTTTCTGTTTGACTTCGCGCTGAATCCCCGCGCGCCATACACCATGAAGATGATGCAGGATAGCAAGAACGACAAAGAAGGTGAGCAGCCGGATGCCGAGGATACCGAGGCGCGGGCATGGTTTAAAGAGAACCGCAAGAGCAGCAACCTCACCGCGGACGACGGGACCGAGCTTGCCGCCTGGTATTTTGCTGCGTCGGAGAGCACGCACGACTACGCCGTCTGCCTGCATGGATATACCAACGAGCCCATCGGCATGGCCCGATACGCCAAGCGCTTCCACGACCGCGGCATGAACGTGCTTGCGCCTGCCGCCCGCGCCCACGAGCGCTCCGGCGGCGACTATATCGGCATGGGCTGGCCCGAGCGCCTCGATATCGTCGCATGGATCGAGCAAATCGTTCAGGCTGACCCCGAGGCGCGCATCCTGGTCTTTGGCGAGTCGATGGGTGCAGCAACCGCTATGAACGTGGCGGGAGAATCTCTGCCCGCAAACGTGAAATGCATTATCGAGGACTGTGGTTATACGAGTGTTTGGGACGAGTTTTCTCTGCAGCTCAAGGACGTGTTCGGCCTGCCCAGCTTTCCCTTGCTCGATGTAGCAAACTTGGTGTGCAACGTGCGCGCGGGCTACGACTTTCATAAGGCGAGCAGTGTGGAGCAACTCAAACACGCGACGGTTCCCATGCTGTTTATCCACGGTGACCAGGACACCTTTGTGCCGTACGACATGCTCGACCAAAACTACGACGCGTGCGCCAGCAAAGCCAAGCAAAAGCTCACCATTCATGGCGCCGCCCACGCCAAGAGCGCGCAAGTTGACCCCGAGCTCTACTGGAACACAGTCAACAACTTCCTCGACGAGTATTTTTAGGCAAAAAGCAACGTCTGGGGCTTTATCTGACCCCCTATTTTCGGAAGTATGCGGCAAAATCTGGAACTGCCGACCAGACCGCAGTTTTACCAACAATTTATCAGGGGTTTTGTTGCCAAAAAACGTCGTGTGCTCGGCGGTCTCGAAATTTGCCGCATACTTCCGGAAAGCCGCCCGTGAGCGCTGTGCCCACGGGCGGCTTTTGCTCTACTTACGTCAGAAAAGCGCTTCATTTGTCCAATAACTAGGCGCTACTTGACCTCGATAAGCTCGTACTTGCTCGTGCCCAGGCCGATCTTCTCGGCGTGTGCGATACAGGTGCGCCAGTCGGTGTCGGGATGCGTGATGCAGAAGGGGTCCTTGGCCTGCTCGCCCCCCAGATGCTCGTGGTTATGCTCCATCTTGGCCGCGCTATCGGTGAGCTCGGTGTTGGGCAGCGGCTCGGATGCCATGACGGCATCGGCACAGGCCTGGTCGATGGCGACCGGGTCAAAGCTCGCGAACATGCCGATATCGTTAACGATAGGCGTGTCGTTTTCGGGATGGCAATCGCAGTTGGGGCTGATATCCATGGCAAGCGAGATATGGAAGCTCGGGCGGCCGTCGACGACGGCCTTAGTGTACTCGGCGATCTTGCAGTTGAGCACGTCGGCCGCGGCGTCATAGCCGGGCTTGATGCAGTCCTGGTTGCATGCCGCAATGCAGCGTCCGCAGCCCACGCAGCGATCGTGGTCGATGGTGGCCACGTGCACCGTGCGGGTGTTACCGTTGGCAAGCTCGCGCTCGCGGGCATCGTCAAACGAGATGGCGTCGTGCGCGCAGATCTTTTCGCAGGCACGGCAGCCAACGCAGTGCTCGGTCGCGACGTTCGGCTTGCCGGCGGCATGCTGCTCCATCTTGCCGGCACGGCTGCCGCCTCCCATGCCCAGGTTCTTCATGGCGCCGCCAAAGCCGGCCTGCTCATGGCCCTTAAAGTGGGTGAGGCTGATCACAATGTCGGCGTCCATGAGCGCCTGACCGATCTTGGCCTCGCGCACGTACTCGCCACCCTCGACCGGGACGAGCGCCTCGTCGGTACCTTTGAGGCCGTCGGCGATGATGATCTGGCAACCCGTGGCATACGGGGTAAAGCCGTTCTGGTAGGCGGTATCGATGTGCTCGAGCGCGTTTTTGCGGCTACCGACATAGAGCGTGTTGCAGTCGGTGAGGAAGGGCTTGCCGCCCAGCTCCTTCACGACATCCGCGACGGCGCGGGCATAGTTGGGGCGCAAAAAGCTCAGGTTGCCCAGCTCGCCAAAGTGAATCTTCATGGCAACGAACTTGTTCTCAAAGTCGATCTGCTCAATACCGGCGCGTCGGATGAGGCGCTTGAGCTTGTCGAGTTGGCTCTCGCGAGCATGCGTGCGCAGGTTGGTGAAGTACACCTTAGCGGGTGCTGCGGGTGCGGTTGCGGTCATAGATATATCCCCTCGGTCTATATGGCGTTACAGACATAAGAGGATGGTACCCGTTGAAGTAGGGTCGAAGTCAAGCGCAAAACCGAGTCGTTAGGCGCTCATTGGGGACAGACTTAAATGAGTGCCGCCAGGGACAGTCCCTGCCAGCCCGGCCAGCGAGCCGGCGAATCGGCAAAGACTGTCCCCAACGACTAGTCGTTTAAGAACGTCCCCAATTGCTACTCCTGCACCTTGAGGGCTTCGGCCAAGCTCACGCGCTTGATAGAGCGCGTGTGTAGCAGCGCCACGACCAGGTAGGTCGCAAAGCCGATGCCGACGCATGCAGCCATGGACCAAGCGGGCACGTAGATCTCGATATTGCCGTTGTAGGCGAGCAGCATCGAGCGGAAAATCGCGGTCAGCGAGCCAATGATCACAGGCAGGCTCAGCACGAGTGACACCGCCACGCACAGCGTAATCGAGCGGATGTACAGATGCGAGATCTCGCCATCGCGATAGCCAAAGACCTTCATGTAGCTGATCGACCGGGCACTATGGTCGATCACAGCCTTGGTCAGCAGGTACATAAACAGCAGGAAGATAAACACCGCGAGCCCGACCATCATGCCGATCATTTTGCTCATCATGCCGATGAACTGGTCACCCACGGCGCGCATGTCGTCGGGCGTGGTGTCGCCGGCAAAGTAGCGCGCGTCGAGGTCGAGCTTCTCGTCGCTCACATAGCCGTTAAAGTAGGCGG
Organism: uncultured Collinsella sp.; assembly: GCA_900548515.1. Classification (GTDB taxonomy): domain Bacteria; phylum Actinomycetota; class Coriobacteriia; order Coriobacteriales; family Coriobacteriaceae; genus Collinsella. The sequence continues at coordinate 8,815 of URKU01000031.1, forward strand.
CGTCGTTGTCGAACAGCTCGTTAAAGTCGTCGATACTCATATAGATATTCATGTCCGACTTGGAGCCCCAGACACAGTCCTTGCCCGCGTACTCAAGGGAATAACGCTCGCCCTCGTACTTGTCGCTGAGCGCGACCTTCTGGCCCTCGCTCCAGCCAAACTTATCGAGCAGACCGCCGCCAAAGACGACGCGCCCATCGCTGACGTTGAGGTCTTTCCAATAGCGCGAATCGGGCGAGATGCCGTAGACAGAAATCGTTTCCTCGCCATTACCATCGCCGCGGTCGTATTGCAGCTGGTAAACGGCATATTTCTCGGCCTGCGCGATTGCGCCCGCGCCGTTGTCGGTCGTATTGACCGGGTGGATATCGCCGTTGTCAGTGTCGATTTTCGACGCCTTGTCAATCAGGTCGATAGCCTCGTCGCGGTTGCAGCCGAGGATATCGGCAAGGTCATCGAGGCGCGCATAAAGCGCATCCTTCTTGTCCTGAACCTTGGCGAGCGCGTCCTGCGCCGCGGCCAAGCTCTCGGCAGACGGAGCGCTGGTCGCGGCATCGGCTGCCGCCTGCGCCGCATCGGCCGCGTCGTCAAGCTCGTCATCGGCATCCTGAGCGGCGGAAAGCAGCGCGCCGTCAACCGACTGCAAGCGCTCGAGTGCCGACCACTGCTCGCGCTCCTCGGCAGTACCCTCGAGCTCCAGCGGCGCCTTGAGCGTGTACTGGTGTTCGGCGACCAGGCTTGTCTCGAGGTTGTCCGCATAGTGCGTCATCGTGGGCAAAATCGCCAGGCCAAAGAGCAGCAGCAGCGACGCAAACGCAATGCCCACGAAGAGCGTGGCGAAGTTGCCCAGGTTGCGCAGGAAGATACGCAGGCGGAAGCGGGAAACAAAACCCATGCGCTCCGGCAGCTGCAAGCCGCGCTTGGTGCCCGATTTGCCGCTCGCCTCGTGACGAAGGAACTGCAACGGCGTCTTGCCCATCTTGCGAAGCAGGCCCACCAGCGTGATGAGGATGAGCGCGGCGGCGGGAACCACGGCGCACTTCACAAAGATCTCCCAGCTCCAGTACACCTGGAAGGGCGGCAGGCTATACGAACCGTAATAGAGGCTGCGCATGGGCTCGGTAAAGAACACAACGCCGAGCGCAGTGCCCAAAAGCGCCGCGACCACGCCCACGATAGCGGGAAGCGCAAGGTAGTGCAGCACGATCTCGCGTCGACGATAGCCGCTGGCGAGCAGCGTGCCGATGATGGCGCTCTCCTCCTCGATGGTGGCGTCGGTAAGGACCACAAAGACGAACGCCATGATCACGATGATGATGTCGAGCAGCGTCATCCACATCATGGAGTCGCCGTCTACGTCGTCGCGCGCGTAGCCAATGCCCTGGTTGGAATCGGCGTCGATGAGGTCATCCACGCGTGCATCGGCATCGGTCAGCGCCTCGACCATATCCTGCTCGGCATCGATGCGGTCTGCAGTGGAGAGATCGCGATCGGTAAAGGTAAAGGAATAGGTGTAGGCGGGTGCGCCGCCGGCGTCCTCGAGCGCGGCAAAGCCGGCGTCGCTGACCTCGGCCACGCCATAGGTGATGGTGTTCACCGTAAAGTCCGAATTGTTGAGGAACAGCGCCTGGCTATCGGGCTGGGTCATGATGCCGCAGATGGTGTAGGTGCGGCCCTCAAGCTCGACCTTATCGCCCACGGACAGGTTGTTATTGGTGGCAAAAACTCGATCGATGGCCACCTCGTCGTCCGCCTTGGGTTCCCTGCCCTCACAGTAGGACGCGATATCGACCTTGGTGCGGTGCGCATAGGTGCGCAGCGTGCGCTTGGTGCCGTCGTCGCCGGCGGTCTTTTTGATGATGGCGTCGATGGAGAAATTCTTGTAGAGCGTGACGCCGCCGACATCGCCGGCCGCGTCCTCGGCAGCCTTGAGCTGGTCTTTGGTGGCCTCGAAGGAGGTGGTCACGCGGCCGTCCTCGATCGTGTACGCATCGCGCATGTCGTCGATAAGGCAACCGATGGAGTGGGCCGCGAGCAAAAAGCCCGAGGTGAGGGCGATGCTTCCGCACATAAGAAGAAAGATGCCCAGGTACTTGCCGATATTGCGGCGCAGCTCGCGCGGGAGACGTTTTGCGAGAGGTGTCATGGCGCCGCCTACCAATCGAGCTCGGCGGCCGCGACGGGCGACTCGTTGAGCTCATCCTCGACGATGCGTCCGTCGCGCAGGCGCAGTACGCGGTTGGCCATGCGGGCGATGGCGGCGTTGTGCGTGACGATGATGATGGTACAGCCGTACTCGTGATTGACATCTTCCATGAGCTGCAAGATTTCCTTGGAAGTCTTATAGTCAAGCGCGCCCGTGGGCTCGTCGCACAGCAGCAGGCCCGGGTTTTTGACGAGTGCGCGGCCGATGGCACAGCGCTGCTGCTGGCCGCCCGAGACCTGGCGCGGGAACTTGTTGCGGTGCTCGTAAAGGCCCAGCGAACGCAGCAGGTTGTCGACATTGAGCGGGTTTTTGGACAGGTGCGCCGTGACCTCGATGTTCTCCTTGATGGTGAGATCGGGCACCAGGTTGTAGAACTGGAAGACAAAGCCCAGCTCACGGCGGCGATACTCGCCCAGGTCGGTAGGCTTGAGCACCGTGAGGTCGCAGCCGTCCACCATGATGGAGCCGGCGTCGGCATCCTCTAGGCCGCCGATCAGGTTGAGAAAGGTCGACTTGCCCGAGCCCGAGGGACCCAGCATGACGCAGATCTCGCCGCGGTTGATGGACGTGTCGATGCCATCGAGTACCGTCAGGCGCGCATCACCGTCGCCGTAGTGTTTCTTGAGTCCGTTGACCTGGACGTAGGCACGCTTTGTCGCCATGCTATCCCCCGTTGTTAGCCTTCTGCTACTTTTCTAGGCTAATAGTAAACCCGGGCGAACTATTTTTAAGCGACGTGCGCGAACTATTTTCCAACCTACTCATTGGGGACAGACTTAAATGAGTGAAATCGCTCATTTAAGTCTGTCCCCAATGAGTGCCGCTAGGGACGCTCTTTCGCCACCCGGCAGATAGGGACAGTCCCTGCCAGCCCTGCCGGCGAGCCGGCGAATCGGCAAAGACTGTCCCCAATGACTAGGTGGCTAGGCGTGGGATTTGTTGTGGGCGAGGGCTAGGCCTACGGCGGCGATGGCCGCGGCAAAGAGCACTGTGACGCCCAGATCGCAAGCGATGTCGCCCAGCACGGTGGACGTCAGGTCCGCGGCGAGCGCCTTGCCAATCGCGTCGTTCACCCAATACGTCGGCACAAAATGCGCCGCGGTCTGCACGGCTGGGCCCATCAGCGACAGCGGCATCCAGGCGCCGCCCAAAAACGTCATGAGCATGCCGAGCAGGTTGCCCACACCGTTGAGCAGCTCCTCACGCGCACCCAGGCTCGAAAGGGCAAAGCCAACGGCCAGAGGCGTGCACGCCAGGGCAAACGTCGCCGCCAGTGCCAGACACACGCGACCCACGCCGACCTCGACAACCGCGCCGGCAAAGCCCACGACGCCCATCATGCTCGACACAAACCAGATGCAGACGGTGAGCACCGCGGCAGCCGCAAACACGGCAAGCGAACGCTGGCGCCCGGAGATTGGGCCGGCCTCCATGCGGCGCACGCGCTCGGGCTCGTTCATGCCCGAGAACACCAGCCCCACCGACACGATGACAGACGAGATGATCGCGTACGCACCAAAGTTGAAATACGACTCGAGCGTGGCGGCGGCTGTCGAGTCAACCTTGACCTGCTCGATCTCGACCTTGGCGCGCTTCGCGGCCGCATGCTCGGCAGCCTTGGCGACGCTACCGTTAGAGGCGGCGGGCTCAAGTGCGGCCGCAGCGCCCGCGAGCGAGATCCAGCGCGAGGCCTCGGCAGACGAAAGCGCCGCCGCCATGGTGCCGGAACCATAGGTCACGTCGAGCTTGGGCAGGGCCTCCCCCGCACGGGCGGCTGCAACAAGATCGTCCTCAAACCCCTCCGGGATAAAGAACACGCAGTCGGCGCTGCCCTTGGCGCTGTTGCTCTTGGATAGCGCGTCCGCAAGGTCGTAGGTGTCGTCGCCGACGCCCGTGACCAGCTCAAAACGAGAACCCAGATGCTTGGTAAGCGCCCGCGAAAGGTCGCTATTGTCGCGGTCGACCACGATCACGTTGGCATCGTAGGGCTTGTACTCGGTAAGCTGCGACGAGTTCCAGCTCACCGAGGCCGCGATGAACACGCCCATGAGCGAGATGAACACCGTGTAGATGAGCAGGTAGAACGGGTGCGCCAGCGCCATGCGAAGCGCGGTCTTAAAGGTGCTCATAGCGGCTCCTTCCAAAGATCAGCGTAGCGGCGGCGACAAACACCAGGGCCATGAGGACCAGCGCGCCCGCGCGAACGGCAAAGGGACCCAGGTCCTCAAAGAAATACAGGCGGTTGAACATGTCACAGATAAGCTTGACGGGGTTGAGCCAACACTCGGCCGGGCAGGCGCGGGCGACGTCGTCGGCAAGCGCCATCGCCGGCTCGCCGTAGAGGCCGGCGAACAGGGCGCACGTGGTGGCAAAGCCCGTGAGGATGCCCGACTTGGACGCCTTGCCGCCCTTAACGGGAAGCGTGCCCACAAAGAGCCCCAGGCCCGTGGCGGCAAGCGCGGACACAGCGCCACCTATCAGACACAGCCCCTCGCGCCCGCCAAAGTCGACGCCCACGACCAGGTGCACGTAGCCGATTGCGATCGTCATCGAGGCAAAGGAGACCAGCCACGAGCCCACAAAGATACCGGCCAGCGACGCCGTCTTGGAAAGACCGCCCACACAGCGACGCGCACCAAGGCCCGACAGATTGGGCTGCAGGTCGACGACGCTCAAGGCGGCAAACTCCGCAGACATCATCGCGACCAGGCCAAAAAGCGCGTAATAGTAGATGACCGTGCCATCGGGCGTGGTGCGTGTCAGGCTTACGCGGCGGGTACCGCCCTCGAGCGATAGAGCGCGCGCAACCGCCTCCGGGTCGGCGAGCGCCGCCGGGTTGTCCTGGGCAATCTGGGACATGAGCTCGGCATTTTGTGTATACGAGCTTGCCACCGTCTCCAGAATACTGCGGTCGGTGAGCACCGACGTCGCACGCGAGCTGCCATAGCTCGAAAGCAACGTGAGTTTGGGCGTGCCCGCATCGTCGACCGTATAGATGCCCGCGACCTCGCCGGCCTTAAGCGCACGGTTCGCATCGGCTGCGTCGTCGCACTCGTGGATCTCGAGCAGCTGGTCGTCGCCTTCCTTGGCAAGCGACGTCGCCACGTCCTTAAAGGTCGAGGCGTCCCAGGCCTCATCCGCTACGACGGCCACCGGCACCGGGTCGACCGTGCCGTCGGAGCTGAGGTTCGCAAACATAAACATGAACATCGTGGAAAGCGCGACGGGAAAGATCGCGCCCCAGACCCACGTGCTCGGCCGGCGCAGCAGCGTCTTGACCGTAGTGATGATGGTGTTGAACATGACTGCCCCCTAGTCGCGCAGCTCGCGGCCGGTGATCTCGAGGAACACGTCGTTGAGGGTCGGCGGTTCGGAATAGATGCGGCCGAGCGGCACGTCATGCGAGCGCAGCGCATCGAGAATGTCCGTCAGGTTGTGCGGGCTCGCTTCGCACGAAAACGTGAGCTGTCCCGCCGTTGCCGAAAGGTCCAGAACGTGCGGCAGGCTTGCGACGGCACCGAGCGCCGCACTCGGAACCTCGCCGACCTCGATTACAATCTTCTCGCCCATCTGAATCATGCGCTTGAGCTCGTCGTTGGTGCCCTGCGCCAGCACGCGGCCGCCGTCCATGATCATGATGCGGCTGCAAATCTGCTCGACTTCCTCCATGTAATGGCTGGTATACACCACCGTGGCGCCCTCGTCGCGCAGGCGGCAGATGCCCTCCAGGATGGCGTTGCGGCTCTGCGGGTCGACCGCCACCGTGGGCTCGTCAAAAAAGATAAGCTCGGGCTTGTGCGCGATACCGCAGGCAATGTTGAGGCGACGCGCCAGGCCACCCGAGAGCTTGCCGGGGCGGAACTTGGTAAAGTCGCCCAGCCCGACAAAGTCGATCGCCTCGTCCACCAGCGCGCGGCGGCGCTTGCGGTCGTTGACGTAGAGGCTGCAGAAATAGTCAATGTTCTCGCGCACCGTGAGCTCGTCGAATACCGCCACCTGCTGCGGCACCACGCCGATGCGGCGCTTGAGGTCGTAGCGGGCGGGTGTCATGGGCTCGCCGAACAGCTCGATGGTGCCCTTGTCGTAGGCGAGCAGCTGCAGGATGCAGTTGATGGACGTGGTCTTGCCCGAGCCGTTGGGGCCCAGCAGGCCAAAGATCTCGCCGGGGGCGATACTCAGGTTAAAGTGGTCGAGTGCAATAAGATCGTCATAGCGCTTGACGAGGTTTTCGACGTGGACGATGTCTGTCATGAGGCGGCCCTTCTGTTGCTTGCGGCCCGGTACGATTGCATCATCGCAGGAGCGGACGGCGCGCACCAGTGAGCTTTGTCACGAGTGCGGGGCGGTCGCGTGGCCTGCTGACGCGACCGCCCCGCCGCGTGGGAGGAATGTCACGCTTGCTCTGAGTGGCGCCTCCCCCGTGCGCGGCATCGCGTACAATACCCGTATGAACAGGCTATTCGACAAATCGATCGTGCTGGCGTGCTGCATCGCAGCCGCCACGGGCCTTGCTGTGGATGCTCGCCTGGTCGCGGCGTTTTGTCTTGGCGTTATTACCGCCTCACTGGCCGAGGTCGCACGGGGAAACCGTGACCGCCGTGCGAGCGAGGCCGCGAGCTACGTCTACATCATCGCGGCCGTCTTCGTGCCGCCGTTTGTGCCGTTCGCACCTCTCGCCCTCTATGACATCGCGCGACGCGTGCGCCGTGAACGCATCTGGCCTGCGCTGGCAATTGGCTCCGTGTTTGCCTGCGCACTTGCCACGGACCTTCGCTGCGGCGCGCTCACCACCCGAACGCTGTTGCTAACCGCCATCCTTTCGGTCGCCGCCACGTTGCTGTCGCTGCGCACCGCGCAGCTGGAGCGCGAACAGGAACGCATGCGTCGCATCCGCGACAAGCTGCAAGAACGCGCCCTGGCACTCGAGGCACGCAACCGCGACCTCGCCGACCGCCAGGACTACGAAGTCGAGCTCGCGACGCTCGCCGAACGCGCCCGCATCGCGCGCGAGATCCACGATAACGTGGGCCACCAGCTCACGCGCGCTTCGCTTCAAACCGAAGCCCTGCGCGTGGTCCATGCCAACGAGCCCGGCGTTGCCGCCGATTTCGCCGACGTCAAATACACCGTTGACGAGGCGCTCCAGCTCGTGCGCGCCAGCGTCCACGCGCTCAACGACAATGCGACCAACCTCTCCGTGCAGCTCGAACGCATCGTTGAAGGCGCGCGCTCGGACAGCGGTCCGCAGATTGAGCTTGAGGTTTTGGCCGAGCATGCGCCCGCCAACGTCGCCAACTGCTTTGCGGCGGTGCTGCGCGAGGCGCTTTCCAACGCCATGCGCCACGCCCATGCCAAAACCATTACCGTGCGGTGCATGGAGCATCCGTCGTTTTACCAGCTCATCGTTACCGATGATGGCGCGGACGCGACCCCGGCGAGCAGCAGCAACGTCGCAGAAGGCATGGGGCTCGTCTCCATGCGTGAGCGCGTCGAGGCGCTTGGCGGAACCTTCACCGCCGGTCTGCGCGCCGGCGCCCCCGGCTGGCGCGTGTTTGCCACCGTCCCCAAACAACAAGGAGATGAGGGCCGATGAGGCTCATCGTTGTCGACGACGACCGCTTGGTGGTCGATTCGCTCAAGATTATCCTGGGCGCCCAGCCGCAGATCGAAGTGGTGGGCACCGGAGCCGACGGCAACGACGCGGTGACACTCTACGCCGAACTCGCACCCGATATCGCGCTGCTCGACATTCAGATGCCGGGGCGCGACGGCCTTTCGGCGGCGCGCGAGATCCTTGAGCGCGACCCTTCGGCGCGCGTGGTGTTTCTGACGACATTCTCGGATGACGAGTACATTGTGTCGGCGCTCAAGCTGGGCGCCCGCGGTTACCTGATCAAGACCGATGTCGCCGCCATTCCGCCAGCGTTGGCACAGGTCATGGATGGCAAACGCGTGCTCGAGGGAAAGGCGATCGAGGACATCAACTTTGATGGGGCGGATGTCGAAGCCGCCGCGGCCCGCCGGCCCGCGGCCTTTGCCAGCCTGACCGACCGCGAGTTCGAAGTCGCCGAGCTCATCGCCCGCGGCCTCGACAACAAGGAGATCGCTGCCACCGCCTATATGGGCGAAGGCACCGTGCGCAACCACATCAGCTCAATCCTAGCCAAAATGGGGCTACGCAACCGCACCCAAATCGCCATCGCCTATCTGCGAGGCTAGCCGCTGGCTGCCGCCAATTTGATGCCATTTCAAAACTATGCCGGTTTACTACGATGAACCGCATATCTCCGACCACGGCAAATTGCGCACTTACAAAACCGCAGGTAGAACACTTGCGATATTTGCAAAAATGCTGGTGTGGTCAGGAATCTCGGATTCATCGTAGTAAACCGGCATAGTTTTGTTCGGGCGGCCCTGCACGAGTGTCTCCGCCAGCCTCGCGGGACCAAAATGAGCCGTTTTCCTCCGTCCCCAAGGGATCAGCCGAAACCGCTCGCCACGAAACCTGCCCATCTACTACGTTTGACTCGATACCCTTGACCATACCCGCTTTTCATGAAAAACCGCAGGCGTTCTACCTGCAGTTTTTATTTCGCATTACTTGCCATGGTTGAGGGTAGCGGCTTAAACGTAGTAGATGAGCCCATTTCGTGGCAGACGGGTCACGCGGCAGCCCTCGCAAGGCCAAAATGGTCCGTTTTCCTCCGTCCACGGGAGTTAAAGGGCTGTTACGGATATGGTGCTATTTCAAAACTATGCCGGTTTACGGGGCTAAAGTCGGGACCCTCATCCATACCTTCATTTTTTGGAAAACGGCAGGCTATCTACCTGCGGTTTTGTTTTTGCGGTTTTCTATATGGTCGGAGGTTCGCTATCCGGCCCCGTAATCCGGCATAGTTTTGTTCGCGGCGGCTCCACCGCGCATTAAGCGCGGGGCCGGTGGGGCATTTTTGCCCCACCGGCCCCGTCTTCGCGCTATTCCGGCTTGGTTTCTACTGTGGGAGTCTTGTCCGCTGCGACTGGGGTACGGGCGGTGTCCATAGTCAGGCAGTGCTTGGGGCAGCTCTCGATGCACTCACCGCACACCACGCAGGCATACGGGTCGATCGACCACGTTCCACCCTTGCGATCGACCGCGAGCGCGCCCGCCGGGCAACGCCGTGCGCACATGCCGCAGCAGATGCACACATCCATGTCATTGACGATATGCCCGCGCAAGCGCTCGGGCGCCGCGAGCTTCTCCTGCGGATAGCAAACCGTGACCGGCTGCTTGACCATAGAACCCAAGGCCGTCTTGGCAAATGTCAGTAAACTCATGCCGCGCCTACCTTTCCGTGCAGCTAATGCAGGGGTCGATGGTCAGGATGATCATGGGCACGTTGGCAATGAGCACGCCCTGCAGTGCATGCGTCAGACCCGCCAGGTTTTGCGACGTCGGCGTGCGCACGCGGAAACGGTCCAGGTTCTTGGTGCCGTTGCCGCGCACATAGTAATACGCCTCGCCGCGCGGCTGCTCAATCACAACCTCGCCGCGCGCGCCGTCGGCCGGCGTAAGCTTGGTGCGCCCGCCAATCCCGTCGTGCGGAATCTTGCCCACAAGCTCCTTAATGATGTCCATGGCCTGCGTGACCTCGGCGCAACGCACCTGGCAGCGGGCATAGCAATCGCCATCGGTAGCAACGATGGGCTCAAACGCAGCCAGATCCGCATAGGCACCGTCGTCAAACATGCGCACGTCGTAATCCACGCCCGATGCGCGCCCAAACGGACCGACCATCGAAAGCTCCAGCGCGTCTTTCTTGCTAATCATGCCCACGCCATGCAGGCGCTCGCCGCAGCTGTTGTCGTCCAAAAACGTATGCACCAGGGCCTCGTAGTCAGGACGCATGGCATCGAGCGTCTGGACAATGCCCGCCAGCTCGGAGTCCTCGATATCGTGCTTAAGGCCGCCGATCTCGTTAATCGACAGAATCACGCGCCCGCCGCAAGTGCTCTCAAAAATCTTGAGTATCTGCTCGCGCAGGGTCCATGACCGATAGAACAGCGCCTCAAAGCCAAAGGCGTCGGCGAGCAGACCCAGCCACAGCAGATGCGAGTGAATGCGCGAAAGCTCGTGCAGAATGGTGCGGATATACTGCACGCGACCAGGCACCTCGATGCCGAGCATGCGCTCGCAGGCGCTGGCATAGCCGCAGCTGTGGCCCACGGCGCAGATGCCGCAGATGCGCTCGGCGATGTAGCCAAACTGATGCATGTCGCGCTTTTCGGTGAGCTTCTCGAGCCCGCGGTGCACAAAGCCGATCTGAGGAATTGCCTCGATGACGCGGTCATCCTCGATCACCAGGTCCAGATGAAGCGGCTCGGGCAGCACCGGGTGCTGCGGGCCAAACGGAATAACGGAGCGATGTGCCATGGACCTTACGCCTCCTTTTTCTGCTTGTCGCGGGCGGCCTTGGCGGCAAGCGCCGCGCGGACCTTGGCCGCTTTCTCGGGATCCATGGCGGCGAGCTTTGCCTCCATCTCAGCGGCCTTGAGCGCGGCCTTGGCAGCGGCATCGTCATGCTGAGTATCGGAGCCGGCAGCCGCAGCGGGCTGGGCGGCAGCAGCGCTCGCAGCATCGCCGGCACCCGCG
>URKU01000032.1 GCA_900548515.1 uncultured Collinsella sp.
TCAAAGATATGGCACCGTGGGGACACATGTATGTCAATCCTGGTCTAACAGAGCCTTTTTAAATCCCCGTCCCAGAAAAATCATTATGCATAGAAAGTCATAATTATCATTTCGTAAACATTTCGATGAAATTAACGCCATGGCGCATACTTGCGGTTAAAATACCGCAAGGCCTAACTACCAACCTTTAAGCCGGTCCGGAGAGACCGGGAAGGAGAATTATGGCGAACAACCATACTGCGGGTACTGCTGCCCGCACCTTCGCGCCCAGCGAGCTTTGCCAGCGCATGCTGGCCAAAACCAGCAAGGGCACCTGCGGTCCCTGCATCCTGTACCTTGAGGATGGGACCATTTTTTATGGCCGTGCATGCGGTGCCGAGGGTACCGCGACCGGCGAGGTCTGCTTCAACACTTCTCTTGAGGGCTATTTTGAGGTCATGACCGACCCGAGCTATGCCGGCCAAATTGTAACCATGACCTATCCGCAGATCGGTAACTACGGCATCGACGAGACCGACGTCCAGTCGGCTTTCCCCGGCGATACCGCTCGCCCCGCGAACGCTCCCGCCATGCGCGGCATGATCGTCCGCGACATGTGCGCCACGCCTTCCAACTGGCGCTCGGCCGTTAGCGTGCCGGAGTACCTGCGTGCCCACGGCATCGTCGCCATCGAGGGCGTCGACACCCGTGCTCTTGTGTGCCATCTGCGCGACAACGGCTCCAAGATGGGCATTATCTCGACGGAAATCTATGACGTCGTCGAGCTTGCCGAACGTCTGGCCGCGGCACCGACGCTGGTGGGCGAGAATCTGGTCAAGACCGTGAGTTGCCCCGCGCCTCACGAGTTTGCAGCTGCCGACCTGCCCGCTACGCATGACTTTGCGCTTGCCCATGCCGCTCCTGCCCGTCACAACGTGGTCGCGTACGACTGCGGCGTGAAGCGCGGCATTCTGGAGGGCCTCGTCCGCGCCGGCTGCGACCTTACCGTCGTGCCGTGGGATACGCCCGCGAGTGAGGTACTCGACATGAATCCCGACGGCGTCTTTTTATCCAACGGCCCCGGCGACCCCGATGCCGTGGTGGAGACCTACGAGCAGGTGCAGCAGCTGATCGGCAAGGTGCCGGTCTTTGGCATTTGCCTTGGTCACCAGATGATCAGCTTGGCGTGCGGCGCCCAAATGGAAAAGCTTAAATTCGGTCACCGTGGCGGTAACCAGCCGGTTATGAACCTGGTGAGCCGTCGCGTGGAGATCACCGCGCAAAACCACGGCTTTGGCCTGCTGTTCCCCAGTCTGGGCAAACTGATCCCGGAGCTTTCCGGCGGCGAGACCGAGCATGCGGCCGACGGCGACCTGCGCGCCTGGGTGCGTCGCGGCATCGCGCCGGTCGTGATGAACGAGTGCTTCGGCCGCATTCGTCTGACGCACGTGAACCTCAACGACGGCACCGCCGAGGGCATCCAGCTGCTCGACGCCCCGTGCTTCTCGGTCCAGTACCACCCCGAGGCCTCGCCCGGCCCCACCGATGCCCACTATCTCTTTACCGCCTTTACGCGACTCATGGACGGCGAGGAGAACTATCTGGACATCGACACCGCGAAGGACCGCCTGCAGGGCTGGAACTTTGCTGACGATGGTTCCGCCGTTCTACCGAACGGCGGACCGGTCGACGCTGCGGCTGCATCTGGCACATCATCTTGCCGGTCTGCTTCGGACGCGCGGGCATAAGCCCAGCGCGCCCTCGCATCACGGCAACCTGATGCACCAGCTGCACCCTCGCTGACTTTTTCAAAACATTGAGTCAGCCTCTCTAGGAGGTTTTAAACATGCCGAAACGTACTGACATCAAGCGTATCCTCGTCATTGGTTCGGGCCCCATCGTTATTGGCCAGGCCTGTGAGTTCGACTACTCCGGCGCCCAGGCCTGCAAGGTGCTTAAGGAGGATGGCTTTGAGGTCATCCTGGTCAACTCCAACCCGGCGACCATCATGACCGACCCGGGTCTTGCCGACCGCACCTATGTCGAGCCCATCACCGCCGAGTTTATCGAGCGCGTAATCAAGAAAGAGCGCCCGGACGCGCTGCTGCCCACGCTGGGCGGCCAGACCGGTCTGAACGCCGCCGTCGAGCTGGCGAAAGACGGCACGCTCGACAAGTACGGTGTCGAGATGATCGGCTGCGACCTGGCCGCTATCGAGCGCGGCGAGGACCGCAAGCTCTTTAACGAGGCCATGGCCGAGATTGGCCTGGAGGTCGCGCGCTCGGGCTATGCCTACAGCGTGACCGACGCCGAGGCTATCGCCGAGCGCGTGGGCTATCCCTGCGTACTGCGCCCGAGCTTCACCCTCGGCGGCGCCGGCGGCGGCATCGCTCACACCCACGAGGAGCTCGTCTCCATCGTGAGCCAGGGCCTGGAGCTCTCGCCCGCCCACGAGGTGCTGGTCGAGGAGTCCATCGAGGGCTGGAAAGAGTACGAGATGGAGGTCATGCGTGACCACGCCGGCAACGGCATCATCGTGTGCTCCATCGAGAATCTCGACCCCATGGGCGTGCACACCGGCGACTCCATCACCGTGGCGCCGGCGCAGACACTTTCCGACCTTGAGTATCAGCGCATGCGCGTGGCCTCGCTCGCCATTCTGGAGAAGATTGGCGTCGAGACCGGTGGCTCCAACGTGCAGTTTGCCGTGAACCCCAACACCGGTCGTTTGATCGTCATCGAGATGAACCCACGCGTGAGCCGTTCGTCCGCGCTTGCCTCCAAGGCCACGGGTTTCCCCATCGCTAAGGCCGCCGCGCGCCTGGCTGTGGGCTATACGCTCGACGAGATTGTCAACGACATCACCAAGGCAACGCCTGCCTGCTTTGAGCCCACGATTGACTACTGCGTGGTCAAGGTGCCGCGCTTTGCCTTCGAGAAGTTCAAGGGTACCGACCCCACGCTCACCACGCGCATGAAGGCCGTGGGCGAGATCATGGCGATCGGCCGCACCTTTGAGGAAGCCTTCGGTAAGGCCATGCGCTCACTGGAGGACGGTCACCAGGGCATCTGCGCCGGTGGCAAGGAGGGTGCCGACAGGCTGAGCGACGAGGAGCTCGCTCAGGCCGTGGCAACCCCGACTGAGCACCGCATTTTCTTTGTGGTCGAGGCCCTGCGCCGCGGCTGGGACATCACCCGCATCCATGCCGTCTGCGGCATCGATCCGTGGTACCTCAACCGCATCAACGACATGGTGCAGGTTCAGGAGAGCATCCGCGGCCTGCGTGTGGAGGATATTGACGCCGATGCGATGCGTCTGCTCAAGCAGTACGGCACGAGTGACGCCGAGATTGCCGCGCTGACCGGCTCCGATGAGCGCTTTGTGCGCGCCTACCGCAAGGGCCTGGGCGTGGTTCCCAGCATGAAGACGGTCGACACCTGCGCCGCCGAGTTCTCGAGCGCCACGGAGTACCACTACAAGACGTACGAGAACATCTACCGCACGAGCCCGGTCGCCAAGAAGTGCGTTGCCCCCGACGAGACCACGCCGGCGGACAAGCCCAAGGCGATGATCCTGGGCGCCGGTCCCAACCGCATTGGCCAGGGTATCGAGTTCGACTACTGCTGCGTGCACGCGAGCTACGCGCTGGCGGCCCGCGGCTTCGAGACCATCATGGTCAACTGCAACCCCGAGACCGTCTCGACTGACTACGACACCTCGGACCGCTTGTACTTTGAGCCGCTCACCTACGAGGACGTCATGGATGTTATCGATGTTGAGCGACCCGACGGCGTCGTGGTGACGCTCGGCGGCCAGACCCCGCTTAAGCTGGCGCGCATGCTCGAGGAGAGCGGCGTGAACATCATGGGCACCAAGCCCGATGCCATCGACTTTGCCGAGGACCGCGAGCGCTTCGCCGCTCTGCTCGACAAGCTGGGCATCATGTACCCGCCGGCGGGCCAGGCCACCTCGTTTGAGGAGGCCGAGGCCGTGGCCGCGCACATCGGCTACCCGCTGCTGGTGCGTCCGAGCTACGTGCTGGGCGGCCGCGGCATGATGATCGCCTACGATGCCGAGCATCTGCGCGATTACATGGCCGAGGCTGCGCGCATTAGCCCCGACTACCCGGTGTATCTGGACCGCTTCCTGGAGGGTGCGATCGAGTCCGACGTCGACGCCCTGTGCGACGGCGAAGAGGTCTACATCGGCGGTATCTTGGAGCATATCGAGGAGGCCGGTATTCACTCCGGCGACTCTGCGACCTGCATCCCGCCGTTCAGCTTTAGCGAGAGCCTGCAGGCAAAGCTTCGCGAGACCACGCGCCGCATCGCGATGGCGCTGGGCGTACGCGGCTTGGTCAACGTGCAGTATGCCATCAAGGGCGAGACCGTCTACGTGATCGAGGCAAACCCGCGCGCGAGCCGCACCGTGCCGTTTATCTCCAAGGCCACCGGCGTGCCGTTGGCCAAGTGCGCGGCGCGTATCATGGCGGGCGATTCCATCGCAAGCCTGGGCCTGCCGAGCGATGAGCGTCAGCTGGACTGGTTCTGCATGAAGGAAGCCGTTATGCCCTGGGGCCGTTTCCCGGGAGCCGACGTTATCCTGGGGCCCGAGATGAAGTCGACGGGCGAGGTCATGGGTATCGCCAAGAGCTATCCCGAGGCATATGCCAAGACGCAGCTGGCGATCGACTACAAGCTGCCCGATCCGAGCTGCGGCAAGGTGTTCATCAGCGTGTGCGACCGCGACAAGCGTCACATCCTTTCGGTCGCGCGTATCCTGCGCTACCTGGGCTTTGATATCTGCTCTACCGAGGGCACGGCGCGCGTGCTGCGCGGCGGCAACGTGACGTGTGAAGTCGTGGAGAAGATCAGCGGCCCGCACGACGGCGAGCGTCCCAACATCGGCGACCTCATCGCCGATGGCAAGATTGCGGTAATCATCAACACGCCGTACGGCCCGGGCTCGCGTGGCGATGGCTACCTGCTACGTACCGAGGCCGTGCGTCGCGGTGTGACCTGCGTGACGGCGATGTCTGCCGCCAACACCTACGTGAGTGCCATCGAGGCCGTGCGCGAGGACCAGCAGGGTCACGGCAGCGCCAACGACATGGGCATGGACGTCATCGCCCTGCAGGACCTGCCGCAGTACACGGTGTAGTTGACCTGGCCGGCCGGGGCGGAGGGGGGCCGAGTTCCCCCTTCGCTCCGGCTGCAAGCAGAGTCGCTCAGTGGGAAACTCGGCTCCCCCGCCCCGGCCTGCGGTGACTTGGTTGTGCCGTGTGCTGCAGAAGGGGCTTTGTGCGTCCGGTGGCAATCAGGGTTCCGGCAACGGTGGGCAGACATCCGGCGGTTCGAACGATGGCGCCCAGGCGGGAAAGCCCGCTGGTGACAAGGCTCAGGGTGGCAAGTCCGCTAACTCACTTGCGAGCACCGGTGATCAAACGGTGGCGACCGTCGCCGCGATCGGCGGCCTGGGTGCCGCGATCGCCGCAATCGGAGTCTTCCTTGCTCGTTTCCGCCGCAAGGAAGACTAGCGCGAGCGATTGACAATCGCACACGTTTCCCAAGAGGGCCGCGGTAACCGTCGCGGCCCTCACTTTACCGGAGCGGTCTGAGGACTCGCGTCTTTCGCTTCGGACTGCTGCGCAGGGTCAATCAGGCGGAGATCTCACCCGTGTCGGGTTTGCGATAGCTTGGCGAATATAATTACGCGAAATCTAGGATTTCTCAAAAACGCGAAGTAGATGATATATTGTACTTCGCGTTTTTCAGTTAATCTTAATTTTGCGAAGTGGATTGCCATGAGACTTATTAATCGACCGTTCTATATGGATAAGCTCTCCAAGGTGGCGGGTTCGCCAGACATCAAGGTGATTACCGGAATCAGGCGATGCGGAAAATCGAAATTGCTTGAGGCGTTTGCCAGCCAACTTCGTTCAAACGACCCCTCGGCCAACGTCATACACGTCAACTTCAATCTACTTGAGTTCGAGCCGTTGGCGGAATACCATGCGCTGCATACATATGTGGAAAAGCATTATATCGAGGGTTGCCGGAATATCGTCATGATCGACGAGGTCCAGATGTGTGAAGGGTTCGAGCGGGCTATCAACAGTCTTCATGCGTCAGAGAAATATGACATTTACATCACGGGGTCGAATGCCTTTCTTCTCTCAAGCGACCTCTCGACGTTGTTCACGGGAAGAACGGTGGAGATCGAGGTCTTTCCGTTTTCACTTGCGGAGTTCTCGGCGTATCAAGAGATCACTTCTCCAGCCGGGGCCCTTGCTCGCTATGTCCGCGAGGGAGGAATGCCGGGTTCCTATATCTACCAGGACGAAAGGATGCGTTTCTCATACATCTCGGATGTGCTTGAAACTCTTATCCTGCGCGACATCAGACAAAAATATCGTATACGCAATGCGGAGCAGCTTAAACGTTCCTGCGAGTTCCTGATGGATAACGTCGGAAACATCTCTTCTCTCAAGGGGATGGCGGCTGAGCTGTCACGAGCGAACCTTAAGATAAGCGACAAGACGCTGGCTGTGTATATCGACTACCTGTGTGATGCGTTTGCGTTCTACCGGTTTCGTCGCTTTGACGTCTCAGGAAAGAAATGCCTGTCGACGGGAGATAAATACTACCTGGCCGACCACTCGTTTCGCTACGCCGCGCTTGGTACGAAAAAGCTCGATTTTGGCCATGTTTACGAGAATATGGTGGCAATCGAGCTTATGCGCCGCGGATGGGAAGTCTACGTGGGCGTTCTCTACCAAAAGGAAGTAGACTTTGTCGCCATCAGGCGTGACCGCCGTGTCTATATCCAGGTGAGTGACGACATTTCCCAAGAAGCGACGCTTGAGCGTGAGCTTGATCCGCTGCGACGGATTCGAGACGCCTATCCCAAGTGCGTCATCGCCCGAACAGGGCACGAAACGACTGATTGGGATGGCATCAAGGTCGTCGACCTGGCACGATGGCTTATGGGTGAATCAGGCGAGCTGGCCGTCTAGCACGCGATGACGCGGGCTGGAACGAACGAGCGAGGATTCCGTCCCGCGAGGAGGCCAATACGGCCCTCTTCGAGGGACGGAATCCTCGCTCGATCTCTTGGCGGGACATTTTGCTCGGTCGATGATCAACGGTTGGTGGAAAGCGATGCCTCGTCCGTGCCACTATTCCGTGATTGCTGGTATTTTCTGCATGCTAAAATGAATGCATAAAAGACTTTATATTTGGAGGTCTCGATGCCTGCTTTAAAGATGCTCGACAATCTTGTTCCCATCAGCGATTTCAGTCACGGTAAGGGTCCCGCTGCGTTTTCGAGAGTGAGCAACGACAACCCGGTTGTAGTTTTGAAACACAACAAGCCGGCGTTCGTTATCGTGACGCCCGATGAATACCGAGAGGCTAAGCAGGCGGAGGAGGACCTCGCCTTGTTGACGTTGGCCCTTAAGAGGACGGCTGCGACAAGCGATGATGAACTCGTTTCCCTATCTGATGTTATGGCAGAGTTGGGTGTGGGCCAGGACGAACTCGATCAGATGGATGAGGTCGAGTTTGAATGAGCGGGTACGAAGTCGCTTTCTACCCGGATACTCTCAAGGATCTCAAGCGTCTCGATGGTTCCCAGCGAAAACACGTGTTTAAGGCTATAGAAAGAATCAGAACGAACCCATTGCCGCAGAACGAAGGCGGATTCGGCAAGCCTCTTGGAAACAAGGCAGGCACGGATTTGACGGGCTTCATGAAAATCAAGCTCAGGGGAAGTGGCATTCGGATTGTGTACCGCCTCATTAAAATCAAAGGAAAAATGGCCATCGTAGTGGTAGGCGCTCGTGAAGACATGGAAGCGTACCGAACCGCCCAAAGGCGTGCGATTGATTTCGAGAAGTGGGCGGAAGAGGCTCTCTAACTTCATGGGCGAAAACAGGAATGCAGCGATGTGCTTCAGGTGTGCGAGTTTTGAAAGGCTCTGGTGATTCGGAGGTCCGCCAGAGCCTTTTTCTATCTGTGGACATTCCTCTTGGACAGTTAGTTCAGATACGTATTTTTCAGAGGACGTGTGGAGGCCAATTTGGGCACAATTGAGCTATTTTTGATAGTCTGGACCGACAAGGCCGCGCGGGCAATAGCGAGAAAGACCTATTATTAGATCTAAAGCGACTTAAAACCAGTTTGTTAGCGCCAATTAGCACCGCCAAAATATACGTATCTGAACTAACTGTCCACCACCCTCCAACAACCTCCTATTTCAAATCAAATCAGCCACCGTGCGTCATGGATATTCCCGGTGGGTCGCGGGGTGGCGGCTACGACTTTCCCTCAGGATAATTCGCGAAGCCCGTTTTCCGAGGAAAGGTATTGGTTATGTAATACCAGTTAAACAGTAAAACTATGCTTAAGTGGTATCTGGCTGGAGAACCAATTGGTATGGTTGATTAGACCCACTTCGCCATCTACGTTCATTTTTATACCGCTGGGAGAATTCCAAACTTAATTTGCGCAACTGCTCACGTATGCTGGTTCAACCTTATAGGTGGCTATCTGGTTACTACCAGTTGACCCCTTGGTAACGGGTGGGCCAATTGTACGGAATGTACCGAACACCCCCCCGTTTGATGCGTTCGCCCATGCTGCGGGGCGCGCGTCCGCGACACTTCCGCATGTCGGAGGGAAGGAGTCCAGGTGCGTAGGAATTCCATTTTTACGAAACGATGGGTGAAGGGAAGCGCAGTCCTCGTTGCCACGGCAGCGACGCTCGTGTTCGCCAGTCCCCAGCAGGCGGTTGCCACGCCACTCAAGGGCGTCGAATCGGCGACCGTGTCTCAGTCTGCCTCGAACGTCGTTGACATCGATTTCGCCGGCGGCATCAAGGGCCGCATTACGTTCCTCGAGGACGGTATTTTCCGTTACAACGTTGATCCCAAGGGTGAGTTTTCCGAGTACGCAACGCCGCGCAGTAAGTCCCACACGGCTAAGATCCAGGCCCAGCCCGATGCCTCGGACACCTACAGCAAGCCGAGTGCGACGGTTGCCGACAAGGGCAACACTATCGAGATCAGCGGTGGAAAGGCGACCGTGATCCTGGACAAGGCGACTGGCAAGATGAGCATCAAGTCGGGCGACCGTGTCGTGGTCTCCGAGTCCGCGTCCCTCGACCTTGATAAGAAGGGCACCGTACAGACGCTCGCCAAGGAGAAGTCCGAGAACTTCTTTGGCGGCGGTACTCAGAACGGCCGCTTCCTGCACACCAACCAGACTATCGCCATCTCCAACACCAACAACTGGACCGATGGCGGCGTTGCTTCGCCCAACCCGTTCTACTGGACGAGTGACGGTTACGGCGTGCTCCGAAACACGTTTGCAGAGGGTTCCTACGACTTCGGTTCCACGGACGCATCAACAGTCACGACTTCGCACAGCGAGAATGAGTTCGACGCCTACTACTTCGTGGCGACCAATGAGGGCGCCTCGAACGTGGCGACCGAGATGCTGCAGGACTACTACAAGGTGACCGGTAATCCGGTACTGCTGCCCGAGTACGGTTTCTACCTGGGTCATCTGAATGCCTATAACCGTGATGGCTGGTCAACGACCTCGGGTCAGAAGAAGTGGGAGACCAAGGGCAGCAAGTCCTCGAGCAAGGAGGGCGACGTTAAGTACGAGTCTGGCATGGCGACGGGCTACAAGCTCGACGGCACGCTTGCGGCCGAGACGCTCAACGGTGAGGGCCCCACGGTCGATACCGAGAACATGAAGGCGACCGATTTCGACCGCCAATTCTCCGCCCAGCGGGTTATCGATGACTACGAGGACAACGACATGCCGCTCGGCTGGTTCCTGCCGAACGACGGATACGGTGCCGGCTATGGCCAGAACGGTTATTACAAGACCGGCGGCGTCAACTCCGACGGAACGAGTTCAGCCGAGCGCCTCAACGCCGTGCGTGCCAACGTCGACAACCTTAAGAAGTTTACCGAGTATGCTAACTCCAAGGGTGTGAGCACGGGTCTGTGGACCCAGTCTAACCTGGAGCCTGACAGCAACTCCGAGACCCCGTGGCATTTGCTTCGCGATTTCGACGCCGAGGTCAAGACGGGCGGCATTACCACCCTCAAGACCGACGTCGCTTGGGTGGGCTCTGGCTACTCCTTTGGCCTCAACGGCATCAAGACGGCCTACGATACGGTGACGACCGGCGCCAACAAGCGCCCCAACATCATCACGCTTGACGGTTGGGCCGGCACGCAGCGCTTTGGCGGCATCTGGACCGGCGATCAGTACGGCGGCAACTGGGAGTACATCCGCTTCCACATCCCCACGTATATCGGTCAGAGCCTCTCGGGCAACCCCAACATCGGCTCCGATATGGACGGCATCTTTGGTGGCAGCCCCATCATCTCCGCGCGCGACTACCAGTGGAAGACGTTCACGCCCTCTATGCTCGACATGGACGGCTGGGGCACCTACCGCAAGTCGCCCATGACGCACGGCGATCCCTACACGGGCATTTCGCGCTTTTACCTCAAGCTCAAGGCGCAACTCATGCCCTATATCTACACGAGCGCGGCCTCGGCGGCCAACATCGACACGGGCAACGGCGATACCGGCCTGCCCATGATTCGCGCCATGCTGCTCTCCGACAACTCCGAGTACGCCGCAAGCACCTCGACGCAGTATCAGTACATGTTCGGTGAGAACTTCCTGGTGGCACCGGTGTATCAGGATACCCAGGCAGATGAGAACGGCAACGACGTTCGCAATGGTATCTACCTTCCCAACTACGGCACCGACGAGAATCCCACCATCTGGATTGACTACTTCTCGGGTAAGCAGTACCGCGGCGGCCAGGTCCTCAACAACTACGAGGCTCCGCTTTGGAAGCTGCCACTCTTTGTTAAGGCCAACGCCATCGTGCCGATGTACGCCGAGAACAACAACCCCGAGGCTGTGACCGAGACCAACACCAAGGGCACCAATCGCAGCCAGCGTATCGTCGAGTTCTTCGCCACCGAGGGTGAGGGCAGCTTTACGCAGTACGAGGATGACGGCTCCTCCATCGAGAACAACACGACCGAGGACGATTCCTACGGCACAATCGACAATATTTCCTACGGTGAGCATGTGAGCACCGTCTATAAGTCGAGCGTGGTGGGCGGCACGGCGACCTTTACCGCCGAGGCATCGCAGGGCGGCTACAGCGGCTACGACTCCAACCGCACCACGACCTTTGTGGCCAACGTCTCCGCCAAGCCCACGAGCGTCTCCGCCAAGAACGGCGGATCCGCGCTCAACGTGGTTGAGGTCGACTCGCAGGAGGCCTTTGACGTCGCGACCCCCGAGGCCGGCCAGGCGGTCTACTTCTACAACGAGACCCCCAACCTCAACCACTACGGTAGCGACGCAGGCAGCACCGAGGCCGAGCAGGGCGAGAGCTTCAACAACACCAAGATCACCACGAATCCCAAGGTCTACGTCAAGTTCGCGAAGACCGATGTCGCCACGGCAGCGCAGACGCTCGAACTGGGCGATTTCGTGAACGCCGATGCCACGCTCGCGGCCGACCGCTTCAACGAGAACCTCTCCGCACCCGCGAACCTTGCTGCCCCCGAGGACGCCACGACCCCCACGAGCATTAAGCTCACCTGGGGGAAGGTCGATGGTGCTACCTCCTACGACCTTAAGGTAGACGGCACTGTGTTCGCCGTGGGCGATGCGGCAGAATTCACGCATACCGATCTTGCCTACAACAGCAAGCATACCTACCAGATTCGTTCGCGCAACGCCGATGGCTACTCCGCATGGAGCGACGTGCTTGAGGCGAACTCTGCGCTCGACCCGTGGCGGAACGTGCCTGAGGCCGAGGAAATCACTTGGGAGGGCTCGCTCTACGGTAGCCATAAGGCCGAACTCGCCTTCGACCATGAGTTCCAGTCGGGCGACGGCGGTTTCCACTCCGGTGGCAACGATCTGGGCAAGGCGCTTACCGTTGACTACGGTCGCGCTTACAAGCTCGACAAGCTCGAGTACTATCCGCGCGATGATGCCGGTAACGGCACTGTGACCAAGATGCGCATCGAGACGAGCCTCGACGGCGTGCATTGGACGACGCAGGAGGTCGACTGGGAGCGCTCCGCCGCTTGCAAGACGGTGGCGTTCGACGGCGCCGTGGCCGCGCGCTACGTGCGTATGACGCCGCTCGCGTCCGTGGGCAACTTCTTCTCCGCCTCCGAGATCGCCATCTACAAGACCGACGGCACGGACGGCTTCGCTGTGGGCTCCAACCTCAACAAGGCCACGGTCTCCGACGGCGACTACTCCAACATGAAGAATTACCTGGGTCTTGAGAACCGCGAGCCCGACACCTCGACGTTCGACTCCCAGATCCGCGCCCACTTCGCCGACCTCAACGGCAACGGCGTCTACGACGTGTACGACTACTCCTTCACCATGGCGGCGCTCGACGGCGGCACCAAGCAAAAGGGCAAGGCTGCTGGCACCCTCGCGGTGATCCCGAGCAAGATGGAGGTCGAGGCCGGCGACGAGATCACGGTCGACGTCTACGCCACCGACGCCGAGAACATCAACGCGCTCGGTGCGCTCGTCAACTTCAACAGCGACCAGTTCGAGTATGTCTCCGAGAGCATCGCGCAGGATGCGTCGACGGCGGGCATGGAGAACCTCTCGCGCGAGAAAGTGCAGTTCACGGATGGCCACCAGACCATCAACCTGGCCTTCGCCAACCGCGGCGACGCCAAGCTCTTCAACAGTACTGGTGTGGTCGCGAGCTTTAAACTCAAGGCTAAGACGGCCGGCAAGGTCGAGCTGCCCTCGATGTCTTGGCTCGTCGGCCCGGCGTGCGACGCGCTCGAGTTCGTGAGTGATGGCACCGTGACGATGCCCGGTGTCCCGCAGCCCACCAAGTCCGAGTACGGCCGCGACGCCTTTGACATCACGATGACCAACGACGAGCTCCCCACCGACGACGGCACCAACGTCGAGAAGCTCATCCAGCAGAAGAGCTATGACGGACTGTTCGACAACAATGAGGGCGGCAACGACTTCGAGTTCCTGTGGAACTATGGGCCCAACTGGATCGACGGCAAGATGCCGACCTACGTCAAGCTGCCCGCCACGATGACGTTCGCCTTCAAGACGCCGTCGAAACTCGATAGCGTCGAGGTCGTTAACCGCAACGGTGGCAACGGCACCGTGCAGAAGATTAAGTCCGTCGTGACGTTCGAGGACGGCTCGACCCAGGAGTTCTCGGGCGGAAGCTTTGATTCCTATCAGGCTCGCTACGCCTTTGGCCTCTCTGCCGAGAACAAGGGCAAGAAGGCGACCAAGGTCGAGATCACGCCGCTTGAGGCATCGGGTGACCAGATGCTCACGCTGCGCGAGATCAACTTCAACTACACACAGGGTGTCGAGGCCATCGAGGGTGTCGAACTGGGCAAGAACCAGACCGAGTTCTTCGAGGGCGATGTGACGCTCGTCGACGCCAAGGCCACGCCCGAGAGCGCCGGCTACCCCTATGTGACGGTCGAGAGCTCCGATCCTTCTGTGGTGAGCGTCTCCGCTGTCCAGGCCGGCGATAGCGTGAGCTACTACCTGCGCGCCAACAAGGCCGGCAAGGCAACGATCACGGTGGCGTCGGTGCTCGATCCCTCCAAGACCGCATCCTATGAGGTCGAGGTCAAGGCTGGTGTCGACACCTCTGCGCTCATGGCAGCGCTTTCCAAGGCCGCGGGCTACAGCGAGTCCGTCTACACCAAGGATTCCTATGCAGCCCTCACCGCTGCGGTCGAGGCGGCTCAGAAGCTCCTCGATGGCGGCCAGGGCAGCTATAGCAAGAAGGATGTCGCAGACGCCACGGCCAAGATCGAGAAGGCAATCGACGGCCTCAAGATGCGCCCCGTCGATGAGAAGAGCCTCATCAACACGCCCGAGAACCGCGAGAACGTCAAGGTGACCGGCTTCTCGAGCGAGGCCGACTATGAGGGCAGCAACGCCGTCAACGCTCTTGACGGCGATGAGCAGACGCTCTGGCACAGCGACTGGGCCTATAAGGCCGGTATGCCCCAGTACCTGACCGTCGACCTGGGCCGCGACTACGATCTCACCGACGTCACGTTCCTGCCGCGCCAGGACGGCGGCACGAACGGCGATATCTTTGAGGCCGAGGTGCTGGTTTCCGACACCGCCGACGGTTATGAGATGGGCACCGCCACGTCGATGGGTACGTTTACCTTCGACAACGACGGCCGCGTGCTCACCGACCGTGGCGACTGGAAGCAGATGAGCTTTGGTGCCGCGCGCGGTCGCTACGTGACCGTCAAGGTGCTCCACGCCGGCGGTGGCAGCGTTGACGCCTACTGCAGCATGGCGGAGCTCAAGTTCTACGGTACGGCCGTTCCCAATCCGGTGGCGAAGGACGACCTCACTGCCGCGATTGAAAAGGTTGATGCCGAGGTTGCAGCCGGCGACCTTAAGGCCAGCGACTACACCGAGGCTTCCTGGACCGCGTTCCAGAACGCCTTGGCGAGCGCCCGCGCCATCCTGAACGACGAGAACGCCACGCAGGACGAGGTCGACCAGGCACTCAAGGCACTCGAGAGTGCTCGCGACGCGCTTGAGAAGACTCCGGTGACCCCGGTCGAGAACCCGACCAAGAAGCAGCTCAAGGCCTTGGTCAAGCAGGCGAAGGAGACTGACACCAGGGGCAAGACGGACGAGTCTGTCAAGGCCCTGACGGATGCCATTACCTACGCCGAGGACGTCTTGGGTGATGAGAATGCTTCCGACATCCAGCTCCAGGCGGCCTATGACCAGCTCAAGCTGGCCATTGAGAGCCTCAAGGATGCCGATTCCGGCAACCAGGGCGGCTCGGGCAACCAGGGTTCCGGCAATGGCTCAAACGGCGGCAACCAGGCGGGCAAGCCCGCAGGCGACAAGGCCCAGGGCAGCAAGAAGAGCGGTTCGGCGATCCCCAATACCGGCGACCAGACGGCGGCGACCGTCGCGGCCGTCGGTGGTCTTGGCGCCATCATCGCCGCGATCGGCGCTTTCTTCCATCGTCGCAGCAAGGCTAAGTAGTCCCAGCGACAACTAAGCAAACGTGCCCGCCGCTCCGTCAAGGACGGCGGGCATTGCTTTATTATTTCAGCCAACGTACGTCATGGCAATATCCGGTAGGTCGCAGGGCGCTTCGCGGGCGGGCCAGGCTCTATCTGAACGACTTTGCGAAGCAACCGGAGTGAAGATAAAGCCTGCCCCGTCCGCAAAGCACCACGCAGACCGCAGGGACGGGAGCAGCTATACTACTCTCAGTAGTTAAGGGTCGCGGATCCGCCGCGTCACCGCTCTCAACAGGAGGTCTTTGTTTATGGCAGATCAGAAGCCGGTTGTCGGGATCATCATGGGCTCCAAGTCCGATCTGGGCGTTATGGAAGGTTGCACCGCCGAGCTCGA
The DNA here is from genome assembly GCA_900548515.1 of uncultured Collinsella sp. Classification (GTDB taxonomy): domain Bacteria; phylum Actinomycetota; class Coriobacteriia; order Coriobacteriales; family Coriobacteriaceae; genus Collinsella. The sequence continues at coordinate 15,457 of URKU01000032.1, forward strand.
GGCGCTGGGTGTGCCCTATGAGCTTGTCATTGCGAGCGCACACCGCACACCGGCGAAGGTCCACGAGTGGGCTTCGACTGCCGCCGATCGCGGTATCAAAGTGATTATCGCCGCCGCCGGCAAGGCCGCTCACCTGGGTGGTGTCGTGGCTGCCTTTACGCCGCTGCCGGTCATCGGCGTGCCTATGAAGACGAGTGACCTGGGCGGTATGGATTCGCTGCTGTCGATGGTGCAGATGCCTTCGGGCGTGCCCGTGGCCTGCGTTGCCATCAACGGCGCCAAGAACGCCGCCATCTACGCCACGCAGATTCTAGGCGCTTGCGACCCCGAGTACCGCAAGGTTATCGAGAAGATGAAGCAGGAGATGGCCGACGCCTAGGCGTTCTGCCGTTTCACCGCAGTATAAGGAGAGCCATGTCCGACTATCAGGGAAAACGATTCAAGGCTTCTCAGATCCCCGATCCGTCGAAGCTGAGTGCTGCCCATGGGGCACAGCAGGGTCGGTCATCCTCTCCTCAGCAGCCGCGCGCGCCGCGCCCCGTGACGCCGGCGACGCATCGTCGACAGGACGCGCCAGCCGCATATCGACCTTCATCTTATAGCAACGCTAGGAAGCCGCCCCGGTCTTCATCGCATGCCGCGCCGTCGGATTACACCGAGCCGCCGCGCAAAAAGCGCCGCTCCATTATTCCCATTCTGCTCATCATCATCGGCATCGGCCTGATTGTTGCCGCCGCCGCCATCTTTATCAATGCACAGATTGGCTACAAGCAGGCGAGCGAGTCGTATCAGAAAATCGAGAAGCAATATGTAAGCGATAAGGACGCCAGCGGCGTGCCGATTATCGACTTTGATGCACTTGCTCAGACAAACCCCGAGATTGTGGGTTGGATTTATGTGCCGGGAACCAACATCAACTATCCCGTGGTGCAGACCAACAACAACTCCAAATACCTCAACACGCTGTTCGACGGTACGGCCAATGCATCTGGGGCCATTTTCTTGGATAGCGACGACACCGCGCCGGGCATGGTGGATCAGCAGACCACGATCTACGGCCACCATATGAACGACGGGTCGATGTTCAACGTGATTTCGGACACCACCGACCAAGCGACGTTCGATAGCATCGAGTACGTGTATTACATCACGCGCGATGCAACGTATAAGCTGCGTCCGCTGGCGACCAAGGTCGTTGAGGATACGTACTCCAAGGCGCGCACGCCCAATTTTGAGGGCGACGACGGGCTCAAGAACTACCTGTCCGAGATGCTCGACGGTGCCTCTGCCGTGGCGAGCGATGCCACCGATCGTGCCGTTTCGGCAACCAAGGTCGTAACGCTTGTGACCTGTCGTTCGTTATCGCTGAGCAACACGCGTGCCGTCATGGTGCTCACGCCGGTCGAGGAATAAGTTGTTCGAGAGTAGCTAAAAAAGCCCCGTTCCAAATTGGCTACTCGATGACGGTAAGGGAGAAATGATGCTAGAGAATGGCAAAACGATGCCTTCGGTTGATGCTTGGCTGCGCGAGGCCAAGGCCGATGCTTCGGCGGCAGGCTGTGGGATGTATCTGACGCATAACGGTGTGGTGCGCGCGACGCCCAAGGCCGAGGCGCGCGGTGTCGAGACCGATGGCGTGGCGCCGGGCCACAAGGTGGGCGGCATGGTGTTCGGCTACGACGCCAGCAAGGTGCAGGCTGCTATCGAGGCCACGCGCGCGATGCCGGGTATCGGCTATGTGCGCGTGTGGCTGGCAAGCGGCGAGCTTGCCGTAGGTGACGACATCATGCTCGTGCTCATTGGCGGGGACATTCGCCCGCACGTGGTCGATGCGCTGCAGGCGCTCGTTGGCACCATCAAAAATGAGTGTGTGAGTGAGGTTGAGCGCGAGGCGTAGAGGTTTGCGTCGATAGAAGGCTCGTTTATAAAAATGCCCGCCGGTACGTGTGATACCGGCGGGCATTTTGCGTTTTGGGCGCGGTGAGCGCTACACGCGCGTTGCATCCTTGGGGCTCATGGTCATGCTCTGGAAGCGATTCTCCATAAAGTCATTATCGAAGTACTTGCCGTAGAACTGCGCAACGGGAATATCCGGTTCCGTGCCGTTGACGCGCTGATACCAATAATCGAGCGACTGCAGCGTCATAACGCCATCGACCAGCATAATGATGGTGAAGATGACAGTAGCCGAGTAGCGACTCTTCCACGGAATCATGTTGATGAGCTTGAGTAGCCTCGGCAGCAGCAGCTTGATCCAGATGAGGCCACCCAGGCCCCACAGGCAGGCGAAGCCCGTGCAGGTACGTCCGCCGGTAAGGACGGCGAGCGGATCGGGCATGCCAAAGAGCTTCATATGTGAGTAGCTCCACGAGACCACTCCAAACGAGGTCTGCATAAACCAGCCCACGAACACCTCAAAGCTCGCGCCGAGCAGCGCGCTCACCAAAAAGATAATGATGGGGTTCTTTTTGTAGAAGCGGTTGAGCACCATGGTCATGAGTACGGCGCCAAATCCATAGATGGGGCTGAAGGGGCCAAACAGCATGCCGGCGCGGTTCTGGTAGACGCCAGGGTCGTCGACCGTCATGTGCCATATGTCCTCGGCGATCAGGCCGAGTATGCAGCAGACAAAGAATACCCAGAACAGGTTGAAGTAGTTGAGCTTGATGTAGCCTTCGCCGGTTTCATCGCGCCCGAGCATGCCCTCGGCGGCGGCGTCGCGATCGAGCATTTCCTGCAGGCGGCGTTGCAGCTCGCGCTCCTGGCGCAGCGTGGGGTCGACGGTGGTCGAAAGCGCGACGAGGATGCCGAGCTGGATGGCGGGGCGCAGCAAGAAAGGCCCGATGCCCTGGAGCATCACGTCAACCAAAAGCTCGACGACGGTCAATGCGATAAGGATATAGGACAGACGGGCGGCATTGCGGCGCTGGTTCTTGATGAGGTCAAGGCCAAAGATGATCAAGATGACGGCACTGGCAGCCGAGAGCATGATGCCGGCGACAATCAGTCCGACCGCGACGAGCGTGTTGTCGCCGAGCTTGGCGGCGGCGTTGCCGTTGATGAGCGCGGTGATGACCTGCCACATAAAGGCGCCGACCGACGGGAGCGTGCCCACGCCGGACAGGATGCACAGGACGGCGTACACCTTAATGATGAGGGGGATCTTCTTGACCTCCGTGGCGCTGGGGACGCTGGGGTCGAGTTCGTTTCGATCCATACATAACCTTTCTCGTTTTGCTGTAGGTACAAGGATACGCCGCCGACCTGCTAAAAGACAGGACAAACGACCCAATTGCAGCAATGTAAGCCCTAGCGGTGGACGAGACGCGTCGCGACGGAAGCATGCGGGATCGTCGGCCCCGAGGCGGTTGCCCAATAAAATGTTTGGCTGCAAAACGGATTATAAGCTCGGTGGGCTTTTAAAAAGCGCTGTTCATGCGCGGGAGTGCTTGTCTTGCCGTGCGTATAATAGGGCAGGTAACGCCAAATAACGAGGCTCTGAGGGGATGCCATGTCTCAAGAAACCATCCGCGCGGCCGAGCGTGCCGCGGGACAGGTGAAGACCATGTCGACGTATGATCCGGACTCCGACCAGCTGCATGAGGAATGCGGCATTTTTGGTGTGTGGGCACCCGATCGCGATGTGGCCCGACTGACGTACTTTGGCCTGCGTGCGCTACAGCATCGCGGCCAGGAATCGGCGGGAATCGCCGTGGGTGATGGCGGCACGGTTATGGTTCGCAAAGACCTGGGACTGCTCGATCGCGTGTTCTCCAACGCCGACTTGTCGACGCTCTCCGGCCAGCTGGCCGTGGGCCACGTGCGCTATGGCACTGCCGGTGCCAAGAGCTGGGAAGCCTCGCAGCCGCATCTTTCCACCATCAACAGCGTCATTATCGCGCTTGCTCACAACGGCACTCTGGTCAACACCGACGAGCTACGCCGCCAGCTGATCGAGCTGGGCGTGCCGTTCCTCTCCAATTCGGATTCCGAGGTCGCGACCAAGCTTATCGGCTACTTTACTCAGCGTACGGGCCACCTGCGCGAGGGCATTCGCAAGACCATGGAGCTCGTGCGCGGCGGCTACGCCATGA
>URKU01000033.1 GCA_900548515.1 uncultured Collinsella sp.
AAGAACTTGGTGCAGCCTGCCTTGGCGAGCTCGGCGCGCGAAAGGTCGATGAGTGTGCGGCCGAGTCCCTTGCCCTGCCACTCGGGCACGATGATGATCAGGTTGAGCTGGCCCTGGGCATACTCGTTGCCCGTGGCGGCAAAGCGGTCGGCCGTGGCCTTTTCACGACTGTCGCCAAAGAGCGAGCCCTCGAGCTTGGCATCGGCGGTCTTTGCCATCTCGGTTGCCTGGGCGAGCATCTCGTCGTAGCAGGGCTCCCACGTGGGATTGGTGCGCGGCTTGCCGTCCTCGAAGATGCCGATACAGCAGGCGGCGATAGTGCGGCCCTCGGCCTCGGCGACGAGTGCGATGGGGGAGCGTTGCAGCTGCATAGCGATGTTAAAGCGCGCGCAGAAATCGGCGGCTTCGACGTCGCCGCGGTTGCGTAGTGTGTTGCACCACAGCTGGTTGTAAATGGCGGCGATGCCGGTCAAGTCATCGAGCGTGGCGGCGCGCAGAGTTACGTTGTCAAGGCTCATGGAGGCTCCTTCCAGGTTGGGTCAGGCCATCTCTGAGTGTGACATGGACGCAGGATTGCCGTATCGACCATTCGGCAGACGACCCTCGATCCCTCGGGGACGGAGGGCCCTAAGAAGGAATGAGGGTGGATTTTCGGACACTTGCTCAATGAGAGTGGATAATCTCCCACTTTCGCTCGAAAAGCAGGCCACAAAAACGGGAGATTATCCACTCTCATTCTGGGTAGTCGTTTAAGAATGTCCCCAACGACTACCCCAAAAGGAGCGTCCCCAAGTGCCAGCTTTGGCAACGACGCTGGTAGAAAAACGTCAGCGAAAACCCGCCAGAGCGAGCAAGGTGCCTTGAAACGAGGCGGCATCGATCTTTTGATCATGCCGCCGAAGTTGAAAGGCAGATTGCCGCCCTGGCGGGTTTGCAGCGTCGAGCCGTTACGCGGTTTGGTAAAACCGCGTAACTAAATACGTTCCGCGATTTCGTGGATGAGGTAGTCGGTCTTTTCCCAGCCCAGGCACGGGTCGGTGATCGACTTGCCAAAGACGCCGCCGTCGACCGGCTGGTTGCCGTCTTCTAGGTAGGATTCGATCATAAAGCCCTTGACCAGCTTGGAGATGGACTCGTTGCGGCGGCAGCTGTCGAGCACCTCCTTGCAAATGCGATACTGCTCCAGCGGACGCTTGCCCGAGTTGTCGTGGTTGCAGTCGATGACCGCTGCCGGATTGGCATAGCCGGCATGCTCGGTATAGCGTTCGGCCAGGCGTTCCAGGTGTTCGTAGTGGTAGTTGGGGTAGGTGCGCCCATCGAGACCGATGTAGCCACGCATAACGGCGTGTGCGAGCGGGTTGCCGTCGCACTCGACCTCCCAGTTGCGGAAGATGAAGCTCTGGTGCGCCTGGGCGGCGTAAATTGAGTTGAGCATAACGGTGGTAGAGCCGGCAGTGGGATTCTTCATGCCGACGGGTACCGAAATGCCGCTCGACACCAGACGGTGCTCCTGGTTCTCTACCGAGCGTGCGCCCACGGCGACATAGCTCAGCAGGTCAACGAGGTATTGGTAGTTGGACGGATAGAGCATCTCGTCGGCGGTGAAGAAGCCCGTTTCCTCAATAACGCGCAGGTGCATATGGCGGATGGCCTTGACGCCCTCGAGCAGGTCGTCGGGAGCCTCGGGGTTGGGGTTGTGCAGAAGACCCTTGTAACCGGTGCCCTTGGTGCGCGGCTTATTGGTGTAGACGCGCGGAATGATGATGAGCTTGTCCTTGACCTCTTCGGCGGTCTTGGCCAGTCGGTTCATATACTCGAGCACCGAATCCTCGCGGTCGGCAGAGCACGGGCCGATGATGAGCACCTTACGTGCGTCCTCGCCGGTAAAGACCTTGGCGACCTCGGAGTCGAATGCCTGTTTCTTAGCGGTAAGCTCGGCGGAAAGCGGCATTTCCTCGCGGATCTCCATGGGGATCGGCAGCCTGCGTTTGAATTCCATGGCCATAGGGGCCTCCTCAATCTATAGAAAGAGCAATAAGCGTATTGTCGAGTGTTCGGCATTATCCGCTGTCGCACGCTAAAGTGCAAGCCCTTGTCACCCCGAAACCTACCAAAAAGAGACAGGTTTATTTTGGCAGGTTTTATCTGGGCAAACGTCGGCGAATGCCGGGAGGGAGCGGCGTCGCGCGGGACCCTAAGGCTATTGTCGGTTCCCCAGGAAACACCCTGTGGGCAAAAAATGCCAAATATGAGTACGGTTGCTAGCTTAGTAGCATATTGCCTTCGCAAAATAATAGACATAACAGCAAAATATGTTCATTAACGCAAACACATATAAGTCCGCTATGGTGTTGTTTGATCAATTTAGGGACGCGTGTAAGCCGTGAAAACGGCATTTGGGGCTGTTTTGGCTGTTACTAAAAGGGTAACAGTACTCATATTTGCCATTTTTTGCCCACGGGGCCTCGAAGGGGCTGTCAATCAGGTCCCAGGGGAGGCGGTTTGAGGGCCGCAGAGCAAAAACGGGGGCGCAGGTTGTCCTGCGCCCCCGTTCTCGGGCGTTATTCGTTCCTTGCGACAGAATTTACGCCGCCTCGTCGAATTGCGAGTTGTACAGGTCGGCGTAGAAGCCTCCTTGGGCGAGCAGCTCGTCGTGTGTGCCCTTCTCGACGATGTCGCCGTCGCGGATCACCAAGATTACGTCAGCGTTGCGGATCGTGGACAGGCGGTGCGCGATAACAAAGCTGGTACGGCCCTGCATCAGCGCATCCATGGCGCGCTGGATGAGCTCCTCGGTGCGGGTATCGACGTTGGAGGTCGCCTCGTCCAGAATCAGCGCCGGGCGGTCGGCCAAAATGGCACGGGCGATGGTCACGAGCTGGCGCTGACCCTGCGACAGGTTAGTGCCCTCCTCGTTGATCATAAAGTCGTAGCCGCCGGCGAGCGTATGGATAAAGTGATCGCAGCGTGCGGCGCGTGCAGCAGCCTCGACCTCGGCATCGCTTGCATCGGGGCGTCCGTAGCGGATGTTCTCGCGGATGGTGCCGTTAAACAGCCAGGTATCCTGCAGCACCATGGCAAACTCGCCGCGAAGTGCCGCGCGGTTCCAGTCACGTACGTCGATGCCCTCGACGCGTAGCGAACCGCCGTCCACATCGTAGAAGCGCTGCAGCAGCTTGATGAGCGTGGTCTTGCCGGCGCCGGTGGGGCCGACGATGGCGATGGTCTGGCCGGGCTGCGCCTCGCAGCTAAAGTCGTGGATGATGGTCTTGTCGGGCGTATAGCCAAACTTCACATGGTCAAACTCCACGTGGCCGGGGCGCTTCTCAGGGATCTGCGCGTCGGCCTTCTGCTCCTCCTCGGGTGCGGCCAAAAACTCAAACACACGCTCGGTGGCAGCTGCCATCGACTGCATCGTGTTGCTCACGTTGCCCAGCTGCTGCACGGGTTGCGTAAAGTTGCGCACGTACTGGATAAAGCTCTGGATGTCGCCGGGCGTGGCATTGCCGGTCAGCGCGAGCTGCGCGCCCACCACGACAACGCCCACGTAACCCATGTTGCCCACCAGGCTCATAAGCGGCATCATCAGGCCCGACAGGAACTGCGAACGCCAGCCACTAATAAACAGGCGGTCGTTTTGACGGTCGAACTCCTCGATTGAGGCCTCGGCGCGGTCGAACACCTGAATGACGTTTTGACCGGCAAAGTCCTCCTCGATAATGCCGTTGACGGCGCCCAGGACCTGCTGCTGCTCGCGGAAGTACGGCTGCGAGAAGTGAATCATCACCATCAAGATAATTGCGGCTGCCGGCAGCGTGAGCACGGTGACGCCGGTGAGCGGCAGGCTGATCGACAGCATCATGACGAGCACGCCGATAATCTGCGTGACGGACGTAATAAGCTGCGTCACGCTCTGGTTGAGCGACTGGCCGAGTGTATCGACGTCGTTGGTGATGCGGCTGAGCACATCGCCCTTGCTGTGACCGTTGAAGTAGCTCATCGGCACGACGGCAATCTTGGCGGCGATTTCCTTGCGCATGCGGTAGCAGATCTTTTGCGTGACGCCGGTCATGAGCCAGCCCTGGACCAGGCTGCAGACAGAGCTCGCCAGATACAGGCAGAGCAAAAAGCCGAGCGTCTTGGCGATCCAGTCAAAGTCGACATCGCCGGTACCGTTGACCTTGGCGACCAGGCCTTCGAACAGCTTGGTCGTAACCTGGCCGAGCACCTTGGGTCCCACAATGTTAAAGATGACCGAGCACACGGCAAAGGCGACGGCGGCAAACACGGCAATCTTGTGCTGGCCGATATAGCCGAGCAGCTGCCTCATGGTGCCCTTAAAGTCCTTGGCCTTTTCGCCGCGACGCATGCCGCCCGTGCGGCCCATGGGACCACGCTGGCGGGTGGGCTTGGGAATCTGAGTCTTGGTCTCGTCTGCCATTAGCGCTCGCCTCCTTCCATGACGGCTGCAATTTCTTCTTGGGTAAGCCCCAGCTCCTCGGCGGAAAGCTGCGACTGTGCGATCTCCAGATACGCCGGGCAGCTGCGCAGCAGCTCCTCGTGCGTGCCGGTGCCCACTACGTGGCCGTCGTCGAGCACGATGATCTGGTCGGCGTGCATGATGGTCGCGATGCGCTGGGCCACGACCACGAGCGCGGCGTCGGTAACGTTTTTGGCCAGCTCCTCGCGCAGGCGCGCGTCGGTCTTGTAGTCGAGCGCGCTAAACGAATCGTCGAACACCACGACCTCGGGCTTCTTGGCCAGGGCGCGGGCGATGGCCAGACGCTGGCGCTGACCGCCCGAAACATTGGAGCCACCCTGGCTGACGGGGGAGTCGTAGCCGTCCTCGCGCTCGGCGATAAAGTCCTCCGCCTGGGCGACGCGTGCTGCCTGGCGCATATCCTCGTCACTCACCATGTCGCCGGCAAACTTGAGGTTGCTCTCGACGGTACCCGAGAATAGACGACCCTGCTGCGGAATATAGCCGATGCGGCGGCGCAGCTCGGAAAGTGTCATGTCACGCACATCGATGCCGTCGAGCGAAATGCTGCCGCCCGTGACGTCGTACAGGCGCGGAATCAGCTGCACGAGCGTGGACTTGCCCGAGCCCGTGGAGCCAATAATGCCGAGCATCTGACCGGCATGCGTGGTGAAGTTCACGCCGCTGATGACGTCGGCGCGGGCATCGGGATACTGGAAGCTCACGTCGCGGAAGGTGAGCTCGCCGCGCGGCGCGCTGGCCGCGGGCAGTTTGGGCGAGACGGGGTCGTTGATGCTGGTGGGGCAAGTGATGACCTCTTCCACGCGCTCGGCTGCGACCTCGGCACGGGGCAGGATAACCGAAACCATGGTGAGGATCATAAACGCCATGACGATCTGCATGGTGTAGGAGATAAACGCCATCATGTTGCCGACCTGCATCACGCCGTCGGACACGCCCTGCGCGCCAAACCAGACGATAAGCACGGTGATGCAGTTCATGACGAGCATCATGAGCGGCATCATAAAGCTCATGGCGCGGTTGGTGTAGAGCTGCGTGGTCATCAGGTCGAGCGAAGCCTTGTCAAAACGCTCGAGCTCATGTTCCTCGCGGTTGAACGAGCGGATGGGCATAAGGCCGTCGAGCAGCTCGCGGGCGGTAAGGTTCACGCGGTCCACAAAGCTCTGCATCTTTTTGAACTTTGGCATGGTGAGGCCCATGAGCACGCCGACGACGGCCGAGACCGCGATGATGGCCACGGCGATGGTCCACTCCAGGCCGGTGTGGTTGGCCAGGACGCGCATGACGGCGACGATGCCCATGACGGGGGCCATCAGGCACATGCGGATAAACAGGGTTGCGGCCATCTGGATCTGCTGAATGTCGTTGGTGCAGCGGGTGATGAGCGAGGCCTGGCTAAACTTGCCCACCTCGGCCGGCGAGAAGTGCATAACCTTGTTGAAGGTCTCGCGGCGCAGGTCGCGGGCGATGGAGCAGGCGGTGCGCGACGCCACGGCACCGGTCAGAATGGTGGCGACGAGCGACACCAGGCACAGCCCAAACATCGTGGTCGCCATGTGGCTCAGGTAGGCGTTCTGCACGTCGGCGGGGTCGATGCCCTGTGCCTTGTACTCGTCCTGTACATAGCTCACGGCGCGCTGGGTGACGATGGAGCCCGACATGGAGCCCATTTTGTCCGCCATTTGGTTGGCGCCCTCGACGAGCTTGCTTTGGTCTACCAGACCGCCCTCGACACCCAGGCGCAGGCTCTTCATGGTGATCTTACCGCCGTCGGCATCAATCTGCTTTTGCATGTTCTGCGCCGCTGCGGCCTTCTGCTGCATCTCGGCGAGCTGCTCGGGCGTCATCGCTGCCATTTGCTCGGGGGTGGGCATGGCCTGGGCAGCGTTGTTGTCTTTCTCGCTGGACGAGCCCATCATGTCGCCCATGGAGTCGGCGTCAATGCCCTGGTCGAGCGAAAGGACGACAGTCTCGGGCAGGCTCATAATGTCGGCAATCTTGCCTCCATCGGCACGCTCTTCCTCGGTACCCTTATACGTTCGAATGCCATTTTTGTCAGCCTTGCTAAACACGGCCTCCACAGCTTTGGCGTCCTTGGTGCTCATAAAGAGTTCAAGGTCGTCGAGCGATTCGGCGCGGATGGTGTCGGGTACGGGCGAGGCGATGCCGCCTTGCTGCACGCCCACGTCGACGATGTCGCTCATATAGGTAGGCAGTGCCAGATCGGCGTTGCAGCTGATTACGATAAGCACGATAGCTGCGAACAGTGCCAGGATATGCTTTTTAAAGAGCTTGAGAATCCTCACTCGGCATCTCTCCTTTCTTGATTGCGGTCGATAATTTCGTTGGCACGCCTAAGAAGGCGCACCATCTCTTGGGTATCTGTTTCGCCGAGCTGCTCGAGGAAAGCCGCGGTGCGGGCCTCGAATTCCCGACGTTTGATTTCGAGATCCTGGAATCCCTTGTCGGTCACTATGACGTGTACGCGACGACGGTCAGTCTTTGAGTGCTCGCGCTCGACCCAGCCCTTGGCCTCGAGGGCGCGCAGAATATTGGCGATGCGGGCGCTCGAGACCCAGGCGCGATCAGCGAGTTCGCTCGGCGTGAGCGAACCGCCGGCGAGTATGAGGGCGCGCATGACGGCCATCTCGCCGCCGAGGGCTTTGTCCGCAAAACGCGAAATGCGCTGATGCATGCTGCCGAACTCGGTAAGGAGCTGACGCCCAAGTTCACGGAAATCGGTATCTTCCACCGAAAACCCCTAACACTAGAAACTATTTTCGGTGAAAGATGATACCCGCATATTCGGGCCTCATGCAGTGGGCAATATAAAGAGCGCATAAAGAGTTAAAAAATTCAATTGCTGAAGCGTTTCAAAGAACTATTATGCCCGCGGTTAGGCGAGGGGTTGTCACCACCATGACGACTGGGACTCATTTATCGCCACGTGCGATGCTCCAACTTCCCGCAAGGAGACACCTTATATAAAGGGGGATGGAGTCATGGCATTTGACTTCACGGGCAAGACCGCGATTGTCACGGGTGGCACTCAGGGCATTGGCCTCGAGATCGCCAAGGGCATCGTCGCGGGCGGCGGACACGTCGCGCTCATCGCAAGGAACGCTGCTAAGGGCGAGGCCGCTGTGGCCGAGCTTGGCGAGGGCAACAAGTTCTATCAGCTCGATGTTGCCGATGCGCCCAAGGCGCGTGAGACCGTCGAGCAGATTTTTACGGACCTGCCGCAAACCAACATCCTGATCAACTGCGCTGGCGTCATCAGCACCAAGAAGTTCGACGAGATCGATGACACCGAGTGGCGTCGCACCATCGACATTAACCTCAACGGTACCTTCACTATGATGAACGCCGTGTACCCGCACTTTAAGGCGGCCCATGCCGGCACTATCGTCAACGTGAGTTCCGTTGCGGGCAAGATCGGCGGTGGCCTGCTCGGCACCGCTGCCTACGCCAGCTCCAAAGCAGGTGTTAACGGTCTAACCAAGGCAGTCGCCAAGGAAGGCGGCAAGTTTGGCGTTCGCTGCAACGCCGTGTGCCCGTCGCTCACGTTGACCGATATGACCTCGATTCTCTCTGACGAGAACTCTCAGCGCATCATCAACGGTATTCCTCTGGGCCGCGCCGCCCAGGCCAGCGAGCCTGCGCAGATGGTGCTGTTCTTCGCTTCCGACCTCGCCAGCTTCGTGAACGGCGAGATTGGTGACTGCGACGGCGGCATCGTCCTGGACGGGTAATACCCCACGACGATTGTTCGGCGACGGTTCCTGCGACTCGGGACCGTCGCCTTCTTTCTGACATAGGCGCGTGCGGCTACGATTCGCATGCATCCAAAGGAGATATATATATGAGTGAATCGACTGCGGTGGAGGCGCCGGCGGCAAAGGAGCCGTTCTTTAAGATGTCCTCCATCCCGGGTGCCAATATTTTGGTGCCGCTTTTGCTGGGCTGCCTGCTCAACACGCTATTCCCCGACCTGTTCAAAACGCTCGGCAGTTTTACGCTTGGCATGACTCAGCAGGGCGCAGGCCCGCTCGTGGGCGCTTTTTTGCTCATCGTCGGTACGACGATTTCGTTTAAGAGTGCTCCTGCCGCCGCTGCCCGCGGCGCCATCATCATCGCCGTCAAGCAGATCGTGGTCGTTGCCGTGTCGCTGCTCATCCTTTATGTATTCAACGACAACCTGTTTGGCATCTCTGCCATGGTGATGCTGGCCGCTTGCACCGGCGCCAACAACGCTATGTACGCTGGTCTGATGGGCACCATGGGCAATGAGGCCGAGCGTGGCGCCGTCGCCATCACCACGCTGGTTGTCGGCCCTCCGGTCACGATGATCGTGCTCGGCGCTGCCGGTCAGGCTCCGATCGGCTGGTCGCTCGTGGGCGCCATCCTGCCGATCGTCGTCGGCATTATTCTGGGTAACCTCTTCCCGAGCTTTAAGAAGATGATGGCACCGGCACTTTCCGCCATCATCGTGCTCGTCTTCTTTGCCATGGGCTCGACCATGACCTTTGGCCAGCTCATTAATGGCGGTCTTCCCGGTATTCTGCTCGGCGTGATCTGCTCGGTGGTCTTTGCAATTCCCGTCATCGCGGTTGATAAGCTCACGGGCGGTACGGGTGTCGCAGGTGCAGCCATTTCGAGCTGCGCCGGAGCCAATGTGGCCACGCCTGCTGCCATGGCAAGCGTCAACGGGGCCATGTACGGTGGTGCCGTGCTCGCGACGGCTACGGCACAGGTTGCTGCCTGCGCAATCGTGACGGCTATTTTGACCCCGCTGGTCACCAGCTGGTGCTACAAGCATTTTGAGGGCCAGGGCCACAGCAAGGCAACGACCGATAAGGCCGCCGCAGCCGCCTAATGCCAAGCGGCAATCAAAGCTAAAAAACTAGCCACGCCTCAGGGCGGCCACGGGGGAAGTCCCGTGACCGCCCTGCAGTTTCTGTGGGGTCTCTGGGGCACTTTACCCTACTAAAACTGGCATAACAGCTAGAGTGAACGTCGTATAAAGGCAAGGAAAAATACCAAACAAATCGGTGAACGGTAGTTGTTCGCGCTCGCATTTCCTGCGGATTTGTTAAAAACGCCCTAATGGTATAAAAAAAGAAACATATAACAGCCCTGATGAAGGGGGTAGCTATGTTATCCTTCTCAAACGGGTGAAATCTTGGGTTTTGGGTTGCAGTTCCAAGGTGGACAAACGTTTTTCCCTGTACCAACGTGTGGTGAAGAACGGAAGAAGCCGGTAGTGCAAGCCGATAATTCAAGAATTCAATAAGCAGCGGTGTGAGAGAGCGCCGCATTACACGTAACTAGGAGCGTGGTTACACAATGCAGGAGGCATGGGAAGGCTTCAAGGAAGGCATCTGGACGGGAGAGGTTGACGTCCGAGACTTCATCCAGAAGAACTACACCCCCTACGAGGGCGACGAGTCGTTCCTCGCCGGCCCGACCGAGCGTACCAAGGAGCTGTGGGGCGAGGTTCTCGACCTGCTGCTCAAGGAGCGCGAGCAGGGCGGCGTCCTCGATATGGACACCAAGACCGTCACGGGTATCGTGAGCCACCCCGCTGGCTACATCGATAACGCCCACCGCGAGAAGGAGACCATCGTCGGCCTCCAGACCGACAAGCCGCTCAAGCGCGCGCTGCACGTCAACGGCGGTATCCGCATCGCTTGCCAGGCTGCCAGCCAGCACGGCTATAAGGTCGACGAGAACGTTGTCGAGCGCTACACCTTCGAGCGCAAGACCCACAACGCCGGCGTCTTCGATGTCTACACCCCCGAGATGCGTGCTTGCCGTTCGGCCCACATCATCACCGGTCTGCCCGATGGCTATGGCCGCGGCCGCATCATCGGCGACTACCGTCGTGTTGCCCTGTACGGTGTCGACTACCTGATTAAGGACAAGGAGGCCCAGAAGGCTTCCACCCCGACGGTCATGACCGCCGACAACATCCGCGATCGTGAGGAGCTGCAGGAGCAGATCCGCGCCCTCGGCGAGCTCAAGATGATGGCCGAGACCTATGGTTTCGACATTTCCAACCCTGCTACCAACACGCAGGAGGCCATCCAGTGGATGTACTTCGCCTACCTTGCTGCCGTTAAGGAGCAGAACGGCGCCGCTATGTCCATCGGCCGTACCTCTACGTTCATCGACATCTACGCTGAGCGCGACCTTGCCAACGGTACCTTCACCGAGGAGCAGATCCAGGAGTTCGTGGATCACTTCATCATGAAGCTCCGCATGGTCAAGTTTGCCCGTACCCCCGAGTACCAGGCCCTGTTCACCGGCGATCCGCAGTGGGTCACCGAGTCCATCGGCGGCATGGGTGTTGACGGCCGTACGCTCGTTACCAAGATGAGCTACCGCTACCTGCACACGCTCGAGAACATGGGTACCAGCCCCGAGCCCAACATGACCGTTCTGTGGTCGACCCGTCTGCCCGAGAACTTCAAGAAGTTCTGCGCCAAGACTTCCGTCGCCAGCTCCTCGATCCAGTACGAGAACGACGACCTCATGCGCGTCTATCACGGCGACGACTACGGCATTGCCTGCTGCGTGTCCTCCATGCGCATCGGCAAGGAGATGCAGTTCTTCGGCGCCCGCGCCAACCTTGCCAAGTGCCTGCTCTACGCACTCAACGGCGGTGTTGACGAGGTCTCCAAGAAGCAGGTCGGCCCCAAGTATCGCGCCGTCGAGGGCGATACGCTCGATTACGACGACGTTGTGGCCAAGTACAACGACATGATGAAGTGGCTCGCTGGCGTGTACGTCAACTCGCTGAACATCATTCACTACATGCACGACAAGTATTGCTACGAGCGCATCCAGATGGCTCTGCACGACAAGCACGTGCACCGCTGGTTCGCTACGGGCATCGCTGGCCTTTCCGTCGTGGCTGACTCCCTGTCCGCCATCAAGTACGCCAAGGTTCACCCCGTCCGTGACGAGAACGGCATCATCGTCGACTTCGAGACCGAGGGCGAGTTCCCCAAGTACGGTAACGACGACGACCGCGTCGACCAGATTGCTCACGACGTTGTGCACCAGTTCATGGAGTACATCCGCATGAACGACACCTACCGCAACTCCGTGCCCACGACCTCGGTTCTGACCATTACCTCCAACGTCGTGTACGGTAAGAAGACCGGCTCCACGCCCGACGGCCGCAAGGCTGGCCAGCCGTTCGCCCCGGGTGCTAACCCCATGCACAAGCGCGATAGCCACGGCGCCATCGCTTCGCTGTCTTCGGTTTCCAAGCTCCCGTTCCGCGATGCTCAGGACGGCATCTCCAACACCTTCTCCATCATCCCGAGTGCGCTCGGCAAGGAGGACCAGGTGTTCTTTGGCGATATCGACCTTGATCAGCTGGGCGAGTAACTATTGTTAGTGCTATACTAACAATAACGATTACTGATTAGTGCGCCGGTTTCGGCCGGCGCCTATTAATCGAAGGAGACACATTATGAAGGTTTCTGAAGTTTCCGAGACTCAGGCCGATAACCTGGTCCACATGCTCGACGCTTACGCCGAGAAGGGTGGCCACCACCTGAACATCAACGTCTTCAACCGTGAGACGCTGCTCGACGCTCAGGCTCACCCCGAGAAGTACCCGCAGCTGACCATCCGCGTTTCCGGCTATGCCGTGAACTTCCACACGCTCACCAAGGAGCAGCAGGACGAGGTCATTGCGCGTACCTTCCACGACAAGTTCTAAAGGGGCTCAACTCCCGCAGGATCGCCGGGGCTGTTTGGGCTACCTCCCAAAACGTCCTCGGACATGCAAAGAGGCTCGCTGCGCACTTCGTGCGGCGAGCCTCTTTGCGTCCTGCGGAATGTTTTGGGAGGTAGCCCAAACAGCCCCGGCGGGGGTCCTGTGTAGTCACCCTTTAGGCGGAACTCTCCTAATTATTTGGATGAGTCGTTTACTTACTTGTGCTGTTACCGTCTTCCCGCTGTTGTTGGGGTATGCTTTGTTCGTATGTAAACGTATGACATGTTGATGGGGGAGGGTGCTATGGCTCACGAGAGTGCCCGTTCTAAGGATACGGCTAAGCCTGGCATCAAGGAAGTTGCAGCGGTGGCGGGGGTTTCGCCTACTACGGTATCTCGCGTGCTTAATAATCGCGGCTACATTAGCCAGGAAACCCGCGATAAAGTCCATGCGGCGATGGAGCGCATCAACTATACGCCCAACGATATCGCCCGTGCCATGCTCAACGGTCGCCTGAATCTTATCGGTATGATCGTTCCCTTTGTGAGCAGCCCGTTCCATGCTCAGGTTGTGCAGGCGGTCGAGCGCACGTTAGCGGAAAACGGCTTTAAGATGTTGCTGTGCAACAGCGCCAATCGACCCGATCTTGAGCGTTCCTATATTGACATGCTCCGCCGCAATATGGTCGACGGCGTCATCGTCAACTCCCTCAATATCGGTGCCGAGGCATATGCCGAGATGGGCTTGAGCCTGGTTGGCATCGACTGCGATCTTGGCGAGGGCTCTGTCCAGATTGCAAGTGACAGCTATGGCATTGGCGAGCTCGCCACGCGCCGTCTGATTGATGACGGCTGCAGGCGTATCCTGTGCCTGCGCAGCAATAGCCGCATGCGCATGCCTGCCAATAAGCGTACCGATGCCTACCTCGATGTTGTTGAGCAGGCCGGTTTGTCCGCGCTTGTCCGTGAGGTTGAGTTCGTTAAGCCCGACGACGAAAAGGGCGCGGTCGTTGCGAAGATCCTCGATGAGAACCCCGATATTGACGGCATCTTTGCGGGAGACGATACGATGGCGGCCATCTGTCTCAACGTGATGAAGCAGCGCGGCTTGAGCGCTCCAGACGATATTAAGGTCGTGGGCGCGGATGGTGCCCGCCGAACTATGACGTTTATGCCTGACTTAACAACCGTACGTCAAGATATCGATCGCATCGGAGAGCTCGCGGCGCAATCCATCATCGCTCTTATTAACGGCGATAATCCCGAATCGAATATCAAGCTCCCCGTTGAACTCATTGAGGGCAAAACCGCGTAGTTCATCCCGTGCCAAAAGAATTCCTCAAACGCCTCTGATGACCGTTCACCGGCATATGTCAACCGTTTGCCGACGACTGGAACTGCGAAAAGACGTATTGGTGTGAAAACGTTTGACATATGAAAACGATTGACATATCTTGCCATTGTACCGAGTTAGTATGTCGTGGAAAGGAAGTCTCGGATGCACAAGGTGTATTACCAGCCTGAGGGAATTTGGGTAGGCGACATCATGCCGTACGGCGAGGACGGCACGTTCTATCTCTATCATCAGCGTGACACGCGTAACCCCGAACCTTTCGGAGAGCCGTTTGGCTGGGCACTCGCTACGACCAAGGATTTCGTCAACTACAAGGACTTTGGCGAGAGCCTTGAGCGCGGCGGCGACGAGGAAGTCGACCAGTACATTTATGCCGGCACGGTGTTTAAGGTGGGCGACAAGTACCATGCGCTCTACACTGGTTGCAATCGCGATAAGGTCCGCGCACGTTTGATGAAGCAGGTTCTTCTTCACGCAACGAGCGACGACGCCGTCAAGTGGGAGAAGAACATCGCCGAGACGCTGCTTCCGCCCCAGGAGGGTTACGATGACCGCAACTGGCGCGATCCCTTTGTGCTTTGGGATGAGGAGAACGAAGAGTACATGCTCATCCTCGGCACGCGTGTGGGCGAGGACAAGCGTCTGATGACCGGCCGCCTGGTCAAGTTCACCTCCAAGGATCTGACCAACTGGGAGTTCCAGGGCGACTGGTGGAACCCGGGCCTGTACACCATGTTTGAGATGCCTGATCTCTTTAAGATGGGCGACTGGTGGTACCTCGTCTTTTCCGAGTACAGCGACGGCAACAAGACCCGTTACCGCATGTCCAAGTCCATCAACGGTCCTTGGATTACCCCCGCTGACGACTCCTTCGACGGCCGCGCGTACTACGCCGCTCGCACCGCATTCGATGGCGAGCGTCGCGTTCTCTTTGGTTGGGTTCCTACGCGTGACGAGGGCGGCGACCCCAGCTCTTACCTATGGGGTGGCACCTTTATGCCCCTCGAGATCGTTCAGCGTGCCGACGGAACGCTCGGCACCAAGCTCCCCGACAGCATGCTTGGCGCCTTTGGCGAGGCTAAGGCAGTCGAGACCTTTGAGCTTTCCTGCGAGTCGGGCAAGGTCGAGCAGGTGCTCGCCGCGGATGCCGGCTCCACCTACTTGCTCGATGCCGACATTGAGCTCGGCGGTAACGCTGCCGGCTTCTCGGTCAAGTTCGCCGAGGACGCCGAGACCGGTCTTGCCTATGAGTTCCGCGCCAACCTGCGCGAGGGCAAGCTCGAGTTCACGCCGGCTCCCCAGTACCCGTGGTTCCAGGTCAACAACATGGGCCTCGAGCGTCCGTTGTTCTTTAAGGGCGAGGGCACTCACCATGTGCGTCTGGTCGTCGACGACGACATCGCGACCATCTTTGTCGATGATGTTGCGCTCAACGCTCGCTTCTGCAACAAGCAGGGCCAGGGTGTGGCGCTTACCGTCACCGACGGTGCGCTCAAGTGCGCAAACGCAACGATCGCGTCTCTGTAGCGGCAACGAACCGTTTTATGATTTAGAAAAGGAATGGAGAGGAACATGGACTACAAGGCAGTGTCCCAGCAAGTCGTCGACAACGTCGGCGGACTGGAGAACATCGAGGGCGCCACGCATTGCGTGACCCGTCTGCGTCTGGTGCTCAAGGATACGAGCAAATACAACAAGGCCGAGCTCGAGAACATCGATGGCGTCAAGGGCGTGCTGTACAACAGCGGCCAGCTCATGATCATCTTCGGTACCGGTACCGTCAACAAGGTTTACGATGAGTTTATGGCTCTGACGGGCGTTAAGGAGATCAGTGCTTCCGAGGTCAAGGGCGCTGAGGCGGACAAGAAGGGCAAGTTCTTCTCGGTCCTCAAGGTATTCTCGGACATCTTTATCCCCATCATTCCCGCCTTCGTCGGCGCTGCAATCATCATCGGCCTTAAGTCGCTGATCGTTGCCAACGGCCTCTTTGGCATGGAAGGCAGCCTCGCCGATCACAGCGAGTTCCTCAAGAACCTCGCAAGCTTCTTTGCCATTATCGCCACCACGTTCGACTACCTGCCTGTCCTGGTTATGTACAGCGCGGTCAAGCGTTTTGGCGGTAACCCGATCCTGGGCATCCTCGTCGGTATCGTCATGGTTCACCCGAGCCTTATGAACCGTAACACGTTCGTTATGGACCCGACGGGTGCTGAGTACTGGAACTTCGGTCCGCTCTCCATTCCCATGGTTGCTTTCCAGGGCGGCGTGTTCCCTGCAATCCTGACTGCCTGGTTTATGGCCAAGGTCGAGAAGATTGCCCAGAAGTACATCCCCGAGGTCGTTTCGTTCGTCTTTGTCCCGACCGTTACCCTGATTCTTGCTAACGTCGCCCTGTTCACCGTGTTCGGCCCGCTCGGCAACCTGATCGGCGACGTCCTCGCCGGCGTAATCGATATCCTGTACAACAGGATGGGCGTCTTCGGTGCCTTTGTCTTTGCCGCATTCCTGCAGCCGCTCGTCGTTACCGGTACGCATCAGTTCATCCAGGGTATCGAGGCAAACCTCGTCGCCACGACTGGCTTCAACTACATCCAGGCCATCTGGTCGGTTTCCATCATCGCCCAGGGCGGCGGCGCCATCGGCATGTACCTCATTCACAAGAAGCATTCCAAAGAGCGCAACATCTGCATGTCGTCCTTTATCCCGACGCTGGTCGGTATCTCCGAGCCCGCAATCTTTGCTGCAAACATGCGCTACTCGATCATCCCGTTCATCTGCGCTTGCATCGGTGCAGGCTGCGGCGGTGCCTTCGTGAAGCTCTTTGAGGTGCGCGCCATCGGTCAGGGTCTGACCGGCGTGCTTGGCCTGCTCATCGTTACGCCCGAGACGCTCGTGTGGTATGTGGTCGGCAATCTCATCGCCTTCATCGTGCCGATCGTCTTGATCTTTGCCTACAACAAGGCAAAGGGCGTGCCGACCACCGATGAAGAGGGCGCTGGCGCTGGCTTCGACGTTAGCTTCTAGTTGAGCCGTTCAGCGTAATCTGAGGATAAGTCCATTTGAGGAAGGGCGTTCGACTCGTGTGAGTCGAGCGTCCTTCCCCATAGACGAGAAAGCCAATGGCGATGTTTAATCAAAAAAATAAGGTGACGCGCACGGACTATGAGCAGTGGCGTGCCGGACAGGATGAGACGGCAGGTCGCATCGCGTCCGACCCCGATAGGCTCCTGTTCCATGTGGAGCCTGAGCTTGGCTGGCTCAACGACCCCAACGGTTTGGTGCAGATCGGTGATACGTATCACATCTATCACCAATACGATCCATTCGATGCTGCGCATGGCGGTCCAGTGCTTTGGAATCATCTGACGACAAAGGATTTTGTGACGTACGAGAATCGCGGCCCTGTGCTGTTCCCCGATTCTAATTTGGATGCGAGTGGAGCGTATTCTGGTTCTGCCTTTGTACACGACGGCAAGATTCACTACTTCTATACCGGCAACGTCAAGCATTTTGACCGCGATGATTACGACTACGTGTTGACGGGCCGTGAGCAAAACCAGATTCATATGGTTACCGAGAACCCCGACGAATTGGGCGAGAAGCGCATAGCTGTTGGGCCGGTCGATTACCCCGACGATATCGGCATGCACGTGCGTGACCCCAAAATCCTTGAACACGATGGTATCTACTACATGGTTCTGGGCGCTCGTACGAAAGACGACTGCGGCTGCGTGCTTGTCTATACCTCGAGCGATCTAGAGGACTGGAGCTATACGACGCGCATTGAGTTGGGCGAGAAGTTTGGTTTTATGTGGGAGTGCCCTGATCTATTTGAGCTTGATGGCGAGCTAATTCTCGTTTGCTGTCCGCAGGGCGTGCCCGCCGATGGTTGGCGTTACCGCAATCCGCACCAGTGCGTGTGGTTCTCCATCGAGGCCGATTGGGAGGCGCCGAGCTTTAAGATCACCGGGCAGGGCATGCCCCCGATGGTCGATGCCGGCTTTGATTTCTACGCACCGCAGTCCTTTGAAGATGCTGCGGGTCGGCGTTTGATGATCGGGTGGTCGGGTTGCCCCGATGCGACGGCAAAAAGCCCGACGGTGGCACGCGGGTGGCAGTGCGCGTTGACGGTGCCGAGAGAACTGAGCATGCGCGATGGTAAGCTCTGTCAGCAGCCGGTGCACGAGATTGAGAGGATGCGCGGCGACTGCGTTTGCGCGACAGGCGGTGAAACCGTTGAGGAGCCGGGCCGCCTGTTTGATCTTGTGGTTTCCTGTGAGGGCGCCCAGGTGATCGAGCTCGAAATCCGCAAGGGTGTCTTTGTGCGCTATGCAGACGGGATGCTTACCCTCGACATGGGTGACGAAGGCTATGGGCGCGACCAGAGGTCGATCGAGCTCAGCGAGCTTCGCGACCTGCGCGTGCTTTCGGACACTACGATGGTCGAGATTTTTGCAAATGGCGGCGAGGCAGCACTTACGAGCCGGACCTATTCGCCGGCGGTTCCGGCGATGGAGCTGCACGCCGAGGGTGCGGTATCGATGAATTTCTACCGCCTCGTGCATTAACCGTGCATGGAGTACGATTGGACTTGCTGGGCGGAATGTGTCGCAGTTACCGCGGCCAGCTACCGTTTATCGCGTATAGCGACCGTTTGCGGAATAAGTAACACTCCTTAATAAACCGTGTAGCATCTCAGGATGCACGGAGTTTTCCAGGGAGACGCTGTCCTTTGTTGTGTGCAAGGGGCGGCGTCTCTTTGGCGCTTGGACGCCGTTGTGCAACAGTGCGGCGGCGCGTGCCATGTATTGAAAAGCCAATGTTGAGATGGGTCGTGATAATAATGGGCAAGTACGTAATCGTGGTTGAGTCTGGGTCGGATGTAACGCCGGAGCTCTGCGAGCGCTACGGCATCGTGCGCGTGCC
>URKU01000034.1 GCA_900548515.1 uncultured Collinsella sp.
GTCCCACCATTGGCTCGCACGTGGGCCCCGGCATGGTGGCCTGCGCGTTTTGGGGCAAGAATCGCGCCGAGAAAGCCTCGCTTTCCGACCGCATCGCGCGCCGCGTGCGAGGCGAGTAGGTAGGCGCTGCGGCTGCAAGTGCCCTCAAGTCACGGCCGAAACGCTGGCACCGAGTATTTTAACCTGGTAACAACACCCAACCCAAAAGGAAAGGTTTCATGGCAAACAAGCTCTCCGTCGCATTTATCGGCACCGGAATCATGGGTGCCCCCATCGCCGGCCACATCCTGGACGCCGGCTATCCCGTCACGGTCAACAACCGCACCAAGTCCAAGGCTGCCACGCTTATCGAGCGTGGTGCCGTCTGGGCCGATACGCCGGCCGATGCCGTGGCTAACGCCGATGTCGTCTTTACCATGGTGGGCTATCCCTCCGAGGTCGAGGAGCTCTACCTGGCGGGCGACGGCCTGCTCGCGTGCACCAAGCCGGGCGCGGTTTTGATCGACCTCACCACGAGCTCGCCCGAGCTCGCCCGTGACATTGCCGAGGCCGCCCAGGTTTCTGGTCGCATGGCGTTTGACTGCCCCGTCACCGGCGGCGAGTCGGGAGCTATCGCTGGCACGCTCACGGCTATCGTGGGCGCTACCGAGAACGACATCGCCCCGGTCCGCGATATCCTTTCCACCTTTGCGGCAACCATCTGCTGCTTCGATGGCGCCGGCAAGGGTCAGGCTGCCAAGCTCGCCAACCAGGTGTCGCTGGGTGCCTGCATGGTCGGCATGGCAGACGCCATGGCGTTTGCCGAGCTGAGCGGCCTTGACCTGGAGAAGACCCGTCAGATGATTCTGGGCGGTACCGGCAAGTCCGGCGCCATGGAGAGCCTGGCGCCCAAGGCGCTCGACGGCGACTACAAGCCCGGCTTTATGGTCGAGCACTTCATTAAGGACCTGCGCTTGGCGCTCGCCTATGCCGACGACCGCGAGCTTGCGCTGCCCGGCGCCGACGTGGCCTTTACGCTCTATGACATGCTCGACGCCATCGGTGGTGCCAAGCTGGGCACCCAGGCCATCACGGTCCTCTATAAGGAGGAAGCCGACGCCATCGCCGCCGGTCTGGACTGGTCACAGTATCGTCCCGAGGAGCATGGTGCTCACGAGGAAGGCTGCGGTTGCAGCGAGCACGGCGACGACCATGAGTGCGGTTGCGGTCACCATCACGGCGAGGACCACGAGTGCTGCGGCGGCCACGGCCATGACGACGGCCATGAGTGCTGCTGCGGCCACCATCACGGGGAGTAGCGCCCATGAGCTGGACGTTCGTGGTACTAGCGCTGGTGCTCTTTCTCTTTGCGATCTACATTGGCTTTTTGTGCGGCCAGTGGGCGTGCGAAAAGCGCGTGATCACCAAGCGCGACTACTGGATTGCCAATTTTGCAGGAGCGGCGGCAGTCGTCCTACTGACCTGGGTGTTCTCGCTGTTCCCGCTGGTGCAGTTTGCGCCGATCGGCTGGCTCGGCGGCTTTATCGCCGGCCTTAAGATGAGCTTTGGCGAGTCCGTCGGTCCGTGGCGCAAGCACGACGAGGTCTTTAACGTCAACAAGGCTCATCGCGCCGCCGCCGACGCGGGCGACGCTGAGGAACGCCGCCGTGCGCGTCGCAATGGCGCGGCCGACCGACAGCTCATCTCGGTCACCGATGACAGCAAGGGTGCTGGCAAGCACGCTAAGAAATAGTAAGAAGAGGTAACTATGGCAGAAAACAAAGATGAACAGCTCACCGACGAGGAGCTGGCACAGCTTCAGCTGGCAGAGGAGAACGAGAACGCCGTCGACCGTCTGGTCAAGGAGCTCGGCTGCCCCACGCGCCGCATTCGCCAGTTTGCCGCCCGTGTGCTGCACCTGCTGGCCGAGCGCGATCCACAGCGCGTCGCGCCCTGTGTGCCCGCGCTGATTGAGGCGCTCGATCGTCCCGAGGCCCAGACTCGCTGGGAGTCTCTGGACGCCTTGACTGCACTTGCCGCTACCTGCCCCGAGCAGATGGAGGACGCCTTTGAGGGCGCCGAGACCGCACTGTTCGACGAGATCTCCTCCACGCTGCGCTATGCCGCCTTCCGCCTGCTGTGCGTGTGGGGTGCCACGAGCGTCGAGCGTTCGCGCGAAGCTTGGCCCATCCTGGGCGAGGCCATCCAGTGCTACCACGGCGACCTTGAGTATCGCGACATGCTCGGTTGCCTGTACGAGTTTTGCCAGGGCGAGATCGACGCCGAGGTTGCCGAGAAGCTTGCGCTGCGCCTTAAGTTCGATGCCGAGAACGGTAAGGGCAGCTATCTCAAGGCCCGTTCGAGCGAGATTTGCGAAATGCTTGTTAAACGTTTTGGCCTGGATCTCTCCAAAAAGAAGAAGCGTGCTAGCGTAAAAAAATCTGACGACGCCGAAGACGAGGAGTAACAGATTATGGCGCACGATGTAGTCCTGATTCCCGGGGACGGTATCGGTCCCGAGATTACGCAGGCCATGCGCCGCGTGGTCGAGGCCACCGGTGTCCAGATCAACTGGAACGTCCAGGAGGCCGGTGCCGGCGTCATGGACGAGTTTGGCACGCCGCTGCCCCAACATGTGCTCGATGCGGTCGCCGAGACCAAGGTTGCCATCAAGGGCCCCATCACCACACCGGTCGGCACGGGTTTCCGCAGCGTCAACGTGGCCCTGCGCAAGCATTTCGACCTGTACGCCTGCGTGCGCCCTTGTCTGTCGCAGCCGGGTGACGGCTCGCGTTTCCGCGATGTCGACCTGGTCATCGTGCGCGAGAACACCGAGGACCTCTACGCCGGCATCGAGTTCGATGAGGGCGCTGCCGAGGTCGAGGAGCTCTCGCAGCTCGTCGAGCGTTCGGGCCAAAAGACCTTCGCCGCCGATTCCGCGATCTCGATTAAGCCGATCTCCATCGCCAAGAGCCGTCGCATTGTGGAGTATGCCTTTGAGTATGCCCGTCGCTGCGGCCGCAAAAAGGTGACGGCCGTGCACAAGGCCAACATCATGAAGGCGACCGACGGCCTGTTCCTGCGCGTGGCGCGCGAGGTGGCCGCCAACTATCCCGATATCGAGTTCAACGACAAGATCGTCGACGCCACCTGCATGGGCCTGGTCCAGAACCCCAACGACTTCGATGTCCTGGTGCTGCCCAACCTGTACGGCGATATCGTCAGCGATCTGTGCGCTGGCCTGGTGGGTGGACTGGGTATGGCTCCGGGTTCCAACATCGGTGCCGACTGCGCCATCTTTGAGGCAACGCACGGCTCCGCGCCCGATATCGCGGGCCAGGATATCGCCAACCCCACGGCCGAGATCCTCTCCGCTGCCATGATGCTCGACCACCTGGGCGAGAACGACGCGGCCAACCGCATCCGCGCTGCCGTCTCTGCCACGCTCGACGAGGGCAAACAGGTTACCGGTGACGTGCGCCGCGCCCAGACCGGCTCCGTCGAGGGTGCCGTGGGCACGCAGGCCTTCGCCGATGCCGTTATCGCGCATCTTTCTTAAGGCAAATAGCCTGCAAACGCCTAAATAGTACTTAAGTGTTTGCGTTTAACCTAAGAAACAATACGCCCGGCGCTCCGTCGGGCGTATTCTATTGGGGACTGTGTTTCCCATCAAGGAGTAACTGACTATGGGTCTGATTCAAAAGAAGGACGAGAAGGACGAGATCGACGGCATCCAGATCATCGAGCGCGGCGAAGGCCCCGACGGTGACGAGGAAGAGAAGATCGACCTGGTCGCCGGTACGTCTGCCGAGCATATTGCCGCCGGTACGACCGCCGAGGAAGAGGATGCCCGTCTGGAGGCTCAGATCGCCGCGGACGCCGCCGACGAGAACCTCATGCCCGAGGATCAGGACGAGGACGACGACGCCGATAGCGACGAGAGCGACTGCGCTTCCAAGCATAAGAAGACGATGATCGCCGCCTTTGTAGCTGCCGTCGTGATTGCTGCTGTGGTTGGCTTCTTTATCGGCAATGGCGGTTTTGGCGGCAAGGGCGTTGGCTCGGCGACCCTCACCGAGGACCAGCTCGATTCGACCGTGGCAAGCTACAGCTACAACGGCAAGAAGAGTGACATCACTGCACGCGAGGCCATCGAAAGCCAGTACAGCCTCGACACCGTCAAGGATCACGACGGCAACTACACCGCTCCGTCTGCTGACGTTATCCTGTCCTACGTGCGCAACCAGATTCTGCTCGACGCTGCCGAGGACGAGGGCGTTACCGTCTCTTCCAAGGAGATGAAGCAGTACGCCGAGGATTCCATCGGCACTTCCGACTACAAGACCATGGCCACGCAGTACGGCGTGTCCAAGGACCAGGCCAAGCAGATCGTCCGCCAGTCCGCGACGCTGCAGAAGCTCTACAAGAAGAAGGTGGGCGACACCTCTGCAAGCATGCCGACCGCTCCGACTGAGCCTGCCGACGGCAACGAGGAGACCGCGAGCAAGGATTACGCCGACTACATCATCAACCTTGCCGGCGACGAGTGGGATAGCTCGAAGGGCACCTGGAAGGACGAGGACGGCACCTACGCCAAGGCCTTCGCCGACGATGCCTTTACCGCCGATAGCGCTACCTACAAGCAGGCCATGACCGCCTACTACACCGCTTATCAGCAGTATTCCTCGCAGGCTTCAAGCGCCAGCTCCAAGTGGACCGAGTACGCTAACGGCCTGTACGCCAAGGCCAACATCAGCATCTACGGCCTGTTTGCGTAAGGTT
This sequence comes from uncultured Collinsella sp., assembly GCA_900548515.1. GTDB lineage: Bacteria > Actinomycetota > Coriobacteriia > Coriobacteriales > Coriobacteriaceae > Collinsella. Next base: position 4,762 of record URKU01000034.1, read on the forward strand.
TGCCTGCACTACTGCGCGCTAACCGATCTACCTGATTAAGCCCGCTAGAACGGACAACGTTCTAGCGGGCTATTTGCGTTGAGGGCGTGATTGGGGGCTTAATTATGGCTATTCATCCTTAAGCCCAAAGAGGCTATCGGCTTCATCGTCAGGTATATATTCCAGTACATCGCCCGGCTGGCAGTCGAGTGCTCGGCATATCGCGTCTAGAGTTGAAAAACGCACGGCAGATACCTTGCCCGTCTTGATGCGCGACATATTGACCTGAGAGATACCCACGCGTTCTGCAAGTTCTTTGGATGAGATCTTGCGTTCGGCCAGCATGCGGTCGAGCCGCAGAATAATCATAGATTCCCCCTAGAGCAACTCGTCATCTTGTTTTTGCAGGATACACCCGTACTGGAAGACGCTGGCAATCAGGCTAATAATCAGGCCTGTAAAGAGCATGGAGAGGTCGAGATGCTGGCCGCCAAGCGCATCCGTAAAGCTACCGCCAAATCCTGAGAGTATCAGCCCTGTGACTATGGCACCAAAAAGTTTCACGGCGGCGCCGCCGATAAGGAACAAATGTCCTATTTGACGTAGTATGCGGATGCATTCGAGGTCAAAGGGCCTGCCCGCCTTTTCAATGGCGGAGAAAAACCTGTATGCGCTTAGCGCGATGGCAAGCGCGAGGCATGCCATCATGCCGCTCCCTATGGCAGTATGACCGTCGTGCGCGACAAGCATAAGAGGGGTCTGTTCGCTGGCGCCGACGAGAGCGAGAAATGGCCCTTCGCCAGCCGTATGCTCTACGGATTGGAGACAGAACCCTTGGGAGAGGCTAGGCAATATGAATAGAAGTTCGATTGCAATGACTGCGAGGAGTGCCAGAGCGAGCGCCACGATGGTGCAGATTGTGCCCCATTTGCAGTAGCGAGTGAGCTTCCTCAGTTTGGCTATTGCCTGTTCACGGTCGATGGCTTCATTCGATTTGGATACGTTCCAGCGGATCATAGCTCCTCCAACCAATGTCTTGGATGATACTTGTATCATATCAGAATTAACGACAAACGATAAATAATTTCGGATACTGAGTAAGTGCTGATTGAAAACGATTAGCGTGAGCTATTAGCTCATTTTGGATGCCGGAGTTTGGCGCGCGGGGGATGAGGGCAAATGCCAAAACTTCCCGTGATTGCGCAGGTGCTTCATCGGGTCTCCCCAATTCATCATGGAAAACGGCTGAAAACGATTGCAAATAACCGGTGAACGGTCGAAAACTACCGTTCACCGATAATCTCTACACTGGTTCTAACTGGTATTAAGTCAAAAAGACCAATTCATAAATCTTCACAATGACCTGCATTTTTTCCACACGCTATTTTTAGCCGCCCTGCGTTGTTTAGACGCAAAGAAAGTTCCGATCTCTCGCCCAATCATTTCGAAACGGTTTCAAAACCGCAGGTAGAAGTATTAACGACCGGTAAACGGTCGATTTATCACCGTGAGCGGTGCAAAAACGTTTTACCGTATGAATCAACGAAAGCGACCTCTTCTGTGGTGATATAGTGGCAACAACACGTCACGTGGTTACTACCAGTTGAGAAACCACTGGTCTTTAAAGAACGCTTTCCAAGAAGCTTTAAGGGCGATTGCCCGCTGGCTTCCGAAAATCATCGGACTCAGATCGTACACACCTTCGGAAGGGAAATTTGAATGGTTGGCTTTATTCTTACCGGTCATGGACAGTTCGCACCCGGCCTTGCAAGCGCTATCGCTATGGTTGCCGGCGACCAGCCCGCTTTTACCGTCGTTCCTTTTGAGGGCGACCAGGCTGCTTCCTACGGTGAGGATCTCCGCGCCGCTATTACCGCCATGCGCGAGGAGTGCGATGGCGTGCTCGTCTTTACCGACCTGCTCGGTGGTACCCCGTTCAACCAGTCGATGATGATTGCCCAGGATGTCGACAACGTCGAGGTTCTGACTGGCACCAACCTTCCCATGGTTATTGAGCTTCTGTTCCTCCGCGGCAATGCCACGCTCGCCGAGCTTGGTGAGCAGGCAGTGACCGTTGGCCAGACGGGCATTACCGCCCAGACGGTCGCTTCTGTTGCTGGAGCCGAGGAAGAGGATGTCTTCGGCGAAGAGGATGGCATCTAATGGCCGATTTCGGAGCCAGCGTCTTGAGCTCCTCGGTCGCTCTTTTGGGCCTGCTTGTCATCATGGGCTTGATTTACACCATCTGGTCGCAAATCAACATGAAGAAGAAGCAGAAGTACTTCAAGGAGCTGCACACCGAGCTCAAGCCGGGTCAGGAGGTTCTTTTCGCCGGCGGTATCTACGGAACCGTCAAGGGCATCGAAGGCGAAAAGGTCCAGATCAAAGTCCGATCCGGTGCCGTCGTAGATGTTTCGCGTTACGCGATTCAGGAGATCAAGTAACTGTCGTCAGCAAATAACGAAAGGAAGCTGATCAACATGGCAGAACCCAACATTCTTCTTACCCGCATCGATAACCGACTGGTCCATGGTCAGGTCGCTACCCAGTGGAACTCCACCCTGGGTTCCAACCTCATCCTCGTCGCCAACGACGACGTGTCGACCAACACCATGCGCCAGAACCTCATGAAGATGGCCGCTCCCACCGGCGTCGCTACGCGTTTCTTCTCCCTGCAGAAGACCATCGACGTCATTGGCAAGGCGAGCCCGCGCCAGAAGATCTTCATCGTGGCCGAAACACCGGAAGACGTGCTTACGCTCGTCAAGGGCGGTGTGCCTATAAAGAAGGTAAACATCGGCAACATGCACATGTCGGAAGGAAAGCGCCAAGTCGCCACCTCCGTCGCAGTTAACGACGAGGATGTCGCTGCGTTTAAAGAGCTGCAGGAATTGGGGGTGGAGTTGGAGATCAGGCGCGTTCCGAGCACGCCTGTTGAGGACACGAGCAAGCTCTTCTCGTAATCCTCGTGATCCACGTTGTCAGGAGTGAAACCCTGACATTCTGTACGTGATATCCAAAGTGCGTACATACATTTTGAAAGGAGGAGCAAGATGGAATACACGATCTTCCAGGTCGCTCTGGTCTTCATCGTCACGTTCGTCGCGGCAATCGACCAGTTTAACTTCCTCGAGTCTCTCTATCAGCCCATCGTCACCGGCGCCGTCATCGGTCTTATCCTTGGCGACCTCAACACCGGTCTTCTCGTGGGTGGTACTTATCAGCTCATGACGATCGGCAACATGCCGATCGGAGGTGCTCAGCCGCCTAACGCCGTTATCGGCGGCATCATGGCAGCCATTCTCGCTATCGCTACGGGCCTCGAGCCCAACGCGGCAGTCGGCCTTGCCATTCCGTTCGCTCTGCTTGGTCAGCTCGGCGTTACCCTGGTCTTCACGCTTATGTCGCCGCTCATGTCCTCCGCGGACAACATGGCTCACAACGCTGACACCAAGGGTATCGAGCGTCTGAACTACTTCGCCATGGCTCTGCTCGGCCTGATCTTCGCTGTCGTCGTCACCCTGTTCTTCATCGCTGGCGCTACCATCGGTCAGACCATCGCTTCCGCCATCCCGACCTGGCTGCAGACCGGTCTCTCCGCTGCAGGCGGCATGATGCGCTTCGTCGGCTTCGCCGTCCTGCTCAAGGTTATGATGAACCGCGATATGTGGGGCTTCTTCCTCATGGGCTTTGGCCTCGCGCTCATCACCGTTGCCAACGATTCTCTGGCAACCCCTGCCCTGCTCATCCTCGCTCTCATCGGCTTCGGCATCGCTTTCTGGGACTTCCAGCAGCAGACCGAGCTGAAGGGTGCAGCTGTTTCTGACGGAGGTGACTTCGAAGATGGCATCTAATGAGTATGTGATCCCGGAGCACTACGAGGATCTCACTCCTGCTCCGCAGCTCGACCAGAAGACCCTCAACAAGATGGCTTGGCGCTCCTGCTTCCTGCAGGCCTCGTTCAACTACGAGCGTATGCAGGCTGCTGGCTGGCTCTACTCCATCATCCCCGGTCTGGAGAAGATCCACACCAACAAGAACGACCTCGCGGCTTCCATGAGCCACAACCTGGAGTTCTTCAACACCCACCCGTTCCTCGTCACCTTTGTTATGGGTATCGTGCTTTCGCTCGAGCAGAACAAGGTTGACATCCCCACGATCCGCGCCGTCCGCGTTGCCGCAATGGGCCCGCTCGGTGGTATCGGTGACGCTCTGTTCTGGCTGACGCTCGTGCCTATCACGGCCGGCATCACCTCCAACATGGCCATCAACGGCAACGCCGCTGCACCGATCATCTTCCTGGTGATCTTCAACGTCGTCCAGTTCGCTCTGCGCTTCTGGCTCATGAACTGGTCCTACAAGCTTGGCACCAGCGCTATTGACGCTCTGACTGCCAACATGCAGGCCTTCACGCGTGCCGCTTCCATCATGGGCGTCTTCGTCGTCGGTTGCCTGGTCGTCACCATGGGTGGCACCCAGATCAACCTCCAGATCCCCAACGGCACCACCCGTGGCCTCTCCGCTACTACCGTGATCGTCTCCGAGAAGGAGGCCGAGAACTTCACCGGTATGGAGGGCATCGATACCGAGACCGCTGAGGCCGGCACCATCGCCATGACCGATGAGGACGGCAACGCCCTCACCGCTTCCGATGCCGACGGCAACGCTGTCGAGTGCGGCGTCACCGATCTGGGCAACGGCATGGAGTCCGTTACCTACGGCACCGTCACCGAGGATCCGGTCAACTTCTCCGTTGCCGACACCCTCAACACCATCGTCCCGAAGCTCGTCCCGCTTATGCTTACGCTGCTGCTTTACTACATGTTCGCTAAGCACAGCTGGACCCCGACCAAGGGCATTCTCCTGCTCTTTGTCCTTGGCATCCTGGGCGCTGGCCCGCTTGGTCTCTGGCCGAGCATCTGGTAAGGCTCTAGCTTGAGGGGTGTGTCCCTACGCGGCTCACACCCCGACCCCTTAAGCCATGTGTATGTTAAAAGCCGCGTGCTCGAAAGAGCGCGCGGCTTTTGTTTTCTTGATGATTCGGGTGTTGCGGACTGATAATGCTTAACACCCTAGGTAGTTAGCCGAATTCGAGCAAAAGGGAGGATAGGATGGCGATCGGAGCGCGTAAGCAACCGCTGTACGATCAGCTGGTCGATATTCTGACCGAAAAGATTGACCATGAATATCGCGCCGGTGACATGATTCCTTCCGAGCGCGAACTTTCGGAGCGCTATGGTCTCTCGCGCACTACGGTGCGTCTGGCTCTGCAGGAGCTGGAGCGTTTGGGACTGGTGGTTCGGCAGCACGGTCGCGGCACCTTTGTGACCGACCGTTCGGCAAAAGCAACCAACCTTATGCAGTCCTACAGCTTTACTGAGCAGATGCGTGCGATGGGTCGCGACCCCGAGACCACGATTCTCGATTTTTGCGAGATGGAGGCCGATAAGAATCTGGCCGAGCATATGGGATTGCGTATCGGTGATCGCATTTTTAAGCTCAAGCGCCTTCGTTCTGCCGACAACATGCCCATGATGGTCGAACGCAGCTATCTACCGGTTCGTCAATTTCTGTCCCTAAAGCGACCGCTGCTGGAGCGTAAGCCGCTTTACGATGTGATTGAGCAGGACTTTCAGCAAAAGATTCGCGTGGCCGAAGAGGAGTTCTATGCGAGCATAGCCCGTCCCACCGATGCCCACCTTTTGGGAATTGTCGAGGGCTCGCCTGTGCTCGATTTGGTCAGGACTACGTATAACGAGTCAAACGAGGTTGTGGAGTATACACTCTCGGTTGCTCGTGCCGATCAGTTTAAATACAAGGTTTATCACCAGCGCAACGTTTAGCGTCCCCCATGTTTTCTTGTGATGATTCTTTGCATTTAACTGGTTACTACCAGATAACCAACCGAAGTGTATAATTGCACGTCAGAGGATTGCTTCTAGAGAGAGGTATTAGAAATGTTCGAGAAGAGTGTCGAGGAGCTCACCGAGCTCGGCGCCCAGATCACCACGGCCGAGATTGCCCAGCAGCCCGAGCTTTGGCGCGATACGCTCAACATCTACCGCGAGAACAAGGAAGCCATCGAGGCCTTCCTGGCCGAGGCTCGCGCCATGGGCGAGGGCCGTCTGTCCGTTGTCTTCACTGGTGCCGGTACTTCTGACTACGTGGGCGATACCTGCGCTCCGTACCTGCGTCACGCTGGCAACACTGATCTCTACGACTTTAAGCCCGTCGCCACGACCGACATCGTGAGCGCTCCGCGCGACTTCCTGCGCGCCGAGGATCCCACGCTCGTGGTTTCCTTCGCCCGTTCTGGTAACAGCCCCGAGAGCCTTGCTGCCGTCGCCGTCGCCAAGGAGCTCGTCCACAACGTCAAGTTCCTCAACATCACCTGCGCTCCCGAGGGCAAGCTCGCCGTCGAGTCTGCCGATGATCCCAATGCGCTGACGCTGCTCATCCCGCGCGCCAACGACAAGGGCTTCGCCATGACCGGTTCTTACACCTGCATGACCCTGCTCTCCACCCTCATCTTTGACGAGGCTTCCGATGAGCAGAAGGCCGAGTGGGTCGAGACCATCGCCAAGATGGGCGAGGAGGTCATCTCCCGTGAGCCCGAGATCGCCGATTACCTGGCTGGCGACTTCAACCGCGTGACCTACTTGGGTTCTGGCTCCTTCGGTGGCCTTGCCCAGGAGAGCCAGCTCAAGATCCTTGAGCTCGCTCACGGTCTGGTCGCTACTTCCTACGACACCTCCATGGGCTATCGTCACGGACCTAAGTCCTTCGTCGACGATAAGACGCTCGTCTTCGTATTCGTCAACAACGACGCCTACACCCGTCAGTACGACATCGACATCCTCAACGAGATCGGTGGCGACGAGATCGCTCAGCACACCGTTGCCGTTCAGCAGGAAGGTGCCACCGTCTATGAGGGTGAGTCCTTCACCTTTAAGGGCTACGAGGCACTTCCCGAGGGCTACCTTGCTCTGCCGTTCGTGATGTTTGCTCAGGCTATCAGCCTGCTCAACTCCGTGCGCGTGGGCAACACGCCCGATACGCCGAGCCCCACCGGCACGGTCAACCGCGTGGTTAAGGGCGTGACGATTCACCCCTTCACCGCTTAATCGCGTCCCCCTGTAAGGGCGCCCGTCCGCTCATAACGGCGGGCGGGCGCTTTTTGTTTTACGTGAGCTGGGTATAAGCATCACCACAGTTAACTGCTTTAGAAGCAAGGAGTGCATATGAGCACGTACGCAATTAAGGCTGACAAGTTCTTCTTGCCGGCAGGCCCGCAGCTGGGCGGCTATCTCATGGTCGAGGACGGCGTCTTTGGCGCCTGGCAGGCCGATGAGCCCTCCTGCGAGATCAAGGACTACACGGGATCGTGGGTCGCACCGGGTATGGTCGATACTCACATCCATGGCTTCTACAACCACTCAACTACCGATAACGATCCCGAGGGCATCGATATCAGCTCAACCGAGCTCGCCCGTCGCGGTACCACCAGCTGGCTGCCCACGACGTTCACCGATGGCGTCGAGCAGATCAAGGACGCCTGCGCCGCTATCGCCAAGGCGGACGAGGGTCGCGGTCCCGACTTCTGCGGTGCTCGCATTCAGGGCATCTACCTGGAGGGCCCCTTCTTTACCATGAAGCACGTGGGTGCGCAGAACCCCGCTTATCTGATCGATCCTTCCGAGGAGGTCTTCGACCAGTGGCAGGAGGCTGCGGGTGGTCGCATCGTTAAGAGCGCCATGGCGGCCGAGCGCGACGGTGCCGCTGCTTATGCGGCTGCTCTGAACGCCAAGGGTGTGGTGACCAGCATCGGTCACTCCGACGCCACCTACGATGAGTGCATCGCCGCCATCAACGCCGGTGCCAGCTGCTTTACGCATACCTATAACGGCCAGCGCGGGCTGCATCACCGTGAGCCCGGTGTCGTGGGTGCCGCCATGTCCACGCCCGAGACCTATGCCGAGATCATTTGTGACGGCAAGCACGTGAACCCTGCCGCCATCAAGGCGCTGCTGCAGGCAAAGGGCTGGCAGCACACGGTGCTCATCACCGACTGCCTTGGCTGCGGCGGCATGCCCGAGGGCAGCTACACCAGCGGCGGCATGGACGTCATCATGAAGGACAACCTGTGCTGGCTCGCCGACGGCAAGAGCATCGCCGGCTCGGTGCTCACGCTTGCCCAGGGTGTCAAGAACATCGTCGACTGGGGCATCGCCAGCGCCGATATCGCCATTCGCATGGCAACCGAGGTGCCGGCACGCTCCGCGCACATCGAGGATAAGTGCGGCAGCATCATGCCGGGTCGCGACGCCGACTTTGTCGTGTTCGACCATGAGCTTACCCTCGTCGAGACGTATGTTGGCGGCCAGAGCGTCGGCAACGCCTTTACCGAGTAACGATAGAAAAAGACGGCGGGCCCGAATCTGCTCGGACCCGCCGTATGGGTTAAACGCTCAAAAGCACCTTCACAGTTACAGCTTGTTAGCGATCTTCTTTGCCGTGCGCTTAACGCCGGCCACCAGGCCTCCTGCAGGATGCTCCTTCTCGTATGCTAGACGCTTCTCACGTTTGGCGTACTCTTCGACGATGATACCGCCGTACTCATCTTCGATCTTGTCGAAGAAGTCGACGGCGCCCTTAATTTCCTCAGCGGTCGGGTGTCCCTTTTGGACACCGCCGGCGAGTTTGAACGGCCCCCACGTATCAAAGCCGGGGCAGCCGTAGACACCCATAAAGATGGCCTGCCTCATGCGGCAGATGCCATCGATATCCTTGCCGTACCACTTGTTTTTGCCACCGTAGGTCATAAGGCCAAACACCTTGTCCTGCGGCTGCAGCACGTTGGTCAGTACACGTGCCATATCCTTGTCGATCTCGGAGTAATAGATGCCCGTGGCGACGCCGATTAGATGATATTCGTGCAGGTTGGGGTACTCGTTTTTGCCGAGTGACTTCACGTCGAGGGTATCGATCTCGGGGTGCGCCTCGACGATGGCGTCCACGAGCTTTTTCGTATTGCCGTGATGGCGCGAGGCGTAGAGGATGATGGTTCGCATAAGAAGGCCTTTCAGCTGTAATTGCATCAATGTCTGTATGGTACCCCGTTACATGGCTGGGATACCGGACGCATCGATGAACGTGCGGGTTTGTCCTTTGGTCAGGGCCGAGACGGGTACTTGCGAGCAAAAAGCAGTTGTTCGAAAGGATGGGCAATGGAATACGCTCTCTCCAACGATTCGATTTCTATTAAGGTGTCCACGGCTGGTGGTTCGTTTACCTCGATCGAGGCCGGAGGTCGCGAGTATCTGTGGCAGGGCGATCCCGCCGTGTGGTCCGGCCAGGCACCGATTTGCTTCCCGATTTGCGGAGGCTTGCGCGATAACAACGCCATGACGTTTGCCGGGCATCATGTAAAGCTCGCTCGCCATGGGTTTGCGCGCAAACAGGAGTGGAAGCTGCTGAGCCAGAGCGAGAACGAGCTGGCGATGTGCCTGGCTTCGGAGGATAACGCCGCGCTGCTGAGCGATTATCCGTATCCGTTTAAGCTTGTCGCCCGCTATACGCTCGAGGACGCTGCCGTGCGCGTTTCCTATGAGGTCACCAACGAGGGCACCGAGGACATGCCGTTCTTTATTGGCGGTCATCCCGGCTTTAGGTGTCCGCTCGATGAGGGCGAGGCCTATACGGACTACGAGTTGCGCTTTGAGAAGGACGAGGCTGCGGAGCTCTGCACCGCCGTCCCCTCGACTGGCTTGATTGACGTGACCAATCGCTCCAAGAACCCCATGGTGGGAAAGACGCTGCCTCTGTCACATGAGCTCTTCGATTTTGCGGAGACCATCTTTGACGTGCTCGAGAGCGGTCAGGTCACGCTTTCCAAAAAGGGCGAGGACAAGGGCGTCCGCCTGAGCTTTGAGGGCTTCCCATATCTCATTGTGTGGAGCAAACCCGAGGGCGATTTTGTGGCGGTTGAGCCTTGGGGCGGTCTTTCGACCTGCTCCGATGAGGACGACGTGCTTGAGCATAAGCGCGGCTGCCTTGTCGCCAAGCCCAAGGAGACCGTCGTTCGCTCGTTCACGATTGAGATTCTGTAATTCCGTTTTGTCGACTCGTATCGCGAGGCACAAGGAGCCTGCGAGATAAGGAGCTAAAAATGATCCTCACCGTTACGATGAACCCGTCTGTCGATACGCGCTATCAGCTCGATGAGCTCATTATCGACGACGTTAACCGTGTGACGCCCGAAAAGACCGCTGGCGGCAAGGGCCTCAACGTGGCCCGTGTGCTGGGTCAGCTGGGCGACGACGTTGTGGCAACCGGTCTGCTCGGCGGCCACATGGGCGCCTACATGGCTGAGCTCATGGACGCCAACGGTATTAACAACGACTTTGTGCCCATCAAGGGCGAGACTCGCATTTGCCTCAACATCCTCCACGCCGGCAACCAGACCGAGCTGCTCGAGAGTGGCCCGGCAATTGCCCCCGAGGAACTCGATGCCTTTACCGCCAAGTTTACTGAGCTTGCGGGCAAGGCCGACGTCGTCACCATTTCGGGTTCTCTGCCCCGCGGTGTCGAGGCAGACTACTATGCCAAGATCACGGGCATTGCCGAGAACGCCGGCGCCAAGGTGCTGCTCGATACCTCAGGTGCTTCGCTCGAGGCCGCCCTTAAGTCCGAAATTAAGCCCGAGCTGGTCAAGCCTAACCTGACCGAGATCAACGGCCTTCTGGGCACGAGCTTTACCACCGACGATGTGGACGAGCTCCGCGCCGCGCTCGCTTCTGACGCCCGCTTCTCCGATATCCCCTGGGTCGTCGTGTCCATGGGCGCTGCCGGCTCCGTTGGCTTCCACAATGGCCGTGCGTTCCGCGCAAAGACGCCCGATATCCCTGCCGTTAACGCCACGGGCTCTGGTGACTCCACTATCGCAGGCTTCGCGCATGCCATCGCTGCCGGCGCCGACGACGAGACGGTGCTGCGTACCGCCAACACTTGCGGCAAGCTCAACGCCATGGATCCTATGACCGGCCATCTGGTCATGGACCGTTGGGACGAGGTCTACAACGGCGTTGTCGTGACCGAGCTGTAAGGGCTTGGGCGTCGGTCCCGGCATCGCTTGCTAGCTCATGTCGACGACAAGTGCAGTAGCATTATGTCGGGGCGCGACGCCGACATTGTCGTGTTCAATCCCGACCTTACCCTGGTCGAGACGTATGTGGGTGGCAACAGCGTCGGCAACGCGTTTGCCGAGTAGCCGCCAAGGAAACGATCCGAAAGGGGATTTAGATGATTTACGGTGCATTGGGCGATATCGAGGAATACCGCGGAATGCTCAAGGGCCTCGATGTGCTGATTGACTGGCTCGAGGAGAACGATCCGGCGCAGCTCGAGGTCGGCAGCCATCCGATTCTGGGCGACAAGGTCTATGCAAACGTCATGGCTCCCACGACGCGTCCCGAGGCCGAGGCTCACTACGAGACGCATCAGCGCTATCACGACCTGCAGATCGATGTCGAGGGTCGCGAGGCCTTTAAGGTCGCTACGGGCAGCTTGACGCTGGTCCAGGAGTTTGACGAGAAGGACGACTACGACCTGGTCGATTCAGACGCCTCGATTGCCGGCGATCTTGCCGACGACAAGTTTGCGCTGTTTGTTGCCGGCGAGCCTCACATGCCCACGCTCGAGTTCCCGGGCGATGGCGCACAGCCGGTCAAGAAGATCTGCTTTAAGCTGCTTGCAGACGCTTACTGGGAGGAGTAGCGAACTGCTCGGCTGAGTTGTTCGCCTGATGGCGTGATTCCCCTAGGGAAATCACGCTACGACCCCGCCAAGCGTGTTTTCCCTAGGGGAATCACGTTTGGCGGGGTTTTCTGTTTTTGAATAGGGAAGCTGTTTATTTGCGAAGAACATCGGCTAGCCGCAGGATTGAAATCATCGACCGATAAGTGAGTTCCACCTTTTCGCCCGCAAGCAGTCGTTTCGAGCCAATCTCATCTAGCCCCACAAGCCGAGAGAACAGCGGGCCGCTCATCGTGCCCTCGTCAATTGATTCCCTTATGGTCTTCAAAACGTCCGTATCATGAAGCGATGCCGAGCTGTAGGGGGCAACACGAGCGGAACTCTCAATTAACGACGAGACAAAAGGATGGAGATGCTTTGGACATAGTCCATCAAACACCACATTCCCATTGTCATCCGAGCCGACCAGGCGCCAAGTATAATGATCGACCCAGTCATCTCCGTCATATATGGCGTCCATGAGCAACTTCCCGTCTAGAGAGAGAAATCTATTTGGACATCGGGGCGCAAGACCGCAATCCATATCGGGCCTGCAGCAGCTCCAACCCAACGCACCACATAGGTTCCCTTTCGTACATGTGTATCAATCTGCCCCGAAATGCCGGTGAATGCAATTCCAGACCCGTTTGTCGGATAGCAATCGACGTATTTTTGTTTTCCGCTCACAACCTTGTATAGATATATCGTTCCAGCTAAAGAGAAGGTATCGTGGCTATTTTAAATCTATATGGCCAATTCGAGCCCTCACCATGGCAATTGTTGCAGCTGGGTTTCTTTTCATTAAAATTTCACTTTGGTAAATCCCCGCCCCCTAAGCATTAAATCCGAAGTCCACCGAGTGGGCGAATCGGCAACAAAAAAGCCGCCCGAAGGCGGCTATCTTGTGCAATGGAGCCAGCGACCGGGCTCGAACCGGTGACCCCCGCTTTACGAGAGCGGTGCTCTACCAACTGAGCTACGCTGGCGGCCATGTGGTGACGCAACTGAGGCGTCAACGGCTGTCTATGATACGGGACATCGCACATCCGTGCAAGTGTTCTGACGGCTTTTCTCACTTTAAATGCACTAATATTGGAGACGTGATGTCTCGCTCTTACGAGTCTCAAACAGAATGGGACTGCCATGGCTCAACCCAAGATTCTTCTCACGCGTATCGATGACCGGTTTATTTACGGGCAAGACGTCGAGCTGTGGAACGAGGCTATGGGTTCCAACCTCGTCCTAATCGTCAACGACGAGATTGCGGCGGATTCGCGCAAGTGGGCGCCTATGAGGGTCGCGGCGCCCGAGGGCGTGTGGACGCGGTTTTTCTCGGTGCAAAGGACCATCGACATCATTCATACCGCAACGCCGCGCCAATGGATTCTCATCATGGTGGCGTCGCCCGCGGATGCGCTCGCGCTGGTCAAGGGCGGTGTGCCCATTACCAAGATCAGTATCGGTCACATGCAAGCAGGGGAGGGCAAGCGTCCCGCGACGCCCACAGTTGCCGTAGACGACACAGATGTCGCCGCCTTCAAAGAGCTGCAAGAACTCGGCATAGAGCTAGAAATCCGCTCCCTCCCCAGCTCCAATCCCGACCCCATTCAACTAGTCGTTGGGGACACCCTTGGCACTTGGGGGCGTTCCTTTTAATATGAGCAGGGCATTGTCAAGAGGCAAAATCGGGCCTGGCCCCAACGATGTGGGGTCAGGCCCCCTCCCTATATCAGCCCGTCCGCGGCGACCTCGGCGTGTCTTCCCGACGCTCGTCTTTGCAGTTTAATA
>URKU01000035.1 GCA_900548515.1 uncultured Collinsella sp.
GCCGAGCATGATGCGGCGCCCCGTTTGGGTCTGCGCATCGTACAAGCCGACCGCGACACGCCCGAGGCCTGCGCGGCACAGATTCTGGAGCTAGCACGCGAGCAGATCTCGCAGGTCGATGTGCTCATCCTGGACGAACTCGGCGAAGCGATGCGCCGCGGCTTTGTAACGCGCAAGGATGTGGAGGGGCTGATCGCGCAGAAGCCCGCCACCACGGAGCTCGTGCTAACCGGCCGCGGCCTGCTGCCCCTCGCGAACCTCGCCGACCTTGTCACCGAAATGCGCCCCATCAAACACTACTTCGACGAAGGACTCCTAGCCCGCCAAGGCATCGAATACTAGCCATTGGGGACGTCCCGAATGGCTAGGCGGTGGCGCGGCCGAGCCAGTTGCCGCTGTGGTGGTAGATGGTGAACATCGTGGCCGTAATGAGCCACGTTACGGGGTAGACCAGCAGTAGATGCTCGAGCGACGGATCGAAGGGCATGATCGCAAACACCCAGATCACCCTCAAGACAACGGTGCCAAAGATGGTGAGCATCATAGGCTGCAAACTCACGCCGGCGCCGCGGATGGAACCCGAGGCGTTCTCGATAATCGAGAAAATCGCATAGAACGGCGCAATGAAATGGAGGATAGTCGTGGTGTACGCCGAAATCAAAGCATCGTCGACAAACAAACGCGACAGCGGGCCCGAGAACACCAGCAGCACGGCAGACAGGCCACCAATGAGCATAAACGACAGCACGAGCGACGTATGGTAGCCCTTGCGCATGCGCTCGTAGTTGCGCGCGCCAAAGTTCTGCGCCGAGAACGTAGTGATCGATACGCCGAGCGCCTCGGTCACCATCCAGATAATGCCATCCAGGCGCCCAGATAGACCCCAAGCAGTCGTGACATCGGCGCCAAACGAATTAACCGATACCTGGATCAGCACGTTCGAGATCGAATAGGCAGCCGATTGAAAACCGAGTGGCAGACCACACGAGATCATACTCTTGCAAATACCGCGATCGATACCGAGCTTAGACAGCGAAAGACGCCATGCACCCGGAGCGCGCATCATGCGCAACACGATCATCGTTGCATTGGAGCAAATGGTCAGCGCCACCGCGATGCCGCAGCCCAGCGCCTCCATATGCAACACAGCGACAAAAATGATATCCAGCACCACGTTAACCAGGCAGCCAGAGGCAATGATCACGGCGGGGCCGCGCGTGTCGCCCACGGCACGCAGCAGTGCGGTTCCCATATTAAGCAGCAGTGCCGCAACCATCGCGGCAAAATAACAGCGAGCATAGGCCACGCCCTCGGCCAATAGTTCATGCGGCGTGTTCATAAGCACCAGCATGGGCTCAACGAACACTATGCCAAGAATCGAGAAAGCGATACCGCCCACCAGCGCGAGCGTCATGGCTGTATGGACCGAACGACTCAGTCGCTCATCATCGTGCTGGCCAAAATACTGACCGGTAATGACCGCGCAGCCGGCGCCGACGCCAACGCAAAAGCCAATGCAGAGCTCGGTGAGCACCATCGTGGCTTGAATGCCACCCAGCGCGAGCTTGCCGCCAAACTGGCCAACGATATACGTACCGATAAGCGTGTAGGCCTGCTGAAAAAACGAACTAAAAAAGATGGGAACGCACAGCGACAGCAGCTGTTGCCAAATGACACCCTGCGTTACATCGATAGCCGTAGATTTCTTAGCCACACGCCCTCCCCGCCAACGTATGTTAAACAACAAAACGGCAATTTAAGACCAAAGCAAATACCAGCTTAGCACCGACCGGCGTCGACCGAAACACCCCGAATCAGAGCCCAGTGCAAAATATCTGCCTAGTGATACAAACCCGGCTGGTAGTGATACTCATTGCTCACGTGCGGGCACAGCTGCCAAAAGGCGACGGCGCTCGCCGCGGCCACGTTGAGCGAATCGACCCCGTGCGCCATCGGAATGCGCACCGCGTGGTCACAGCCGGCAATGGTCTTGGCGCCCAAGCCGGCACCCTCGGTGCCCATAAAAATCGCCAAGCGATCAATCTTCCGCAGTACAGGATCATCAAGCGAAACAGAGTCGTCCGTCAACGCCATAGCGGCACACGAAAAACCGGCATCGTGCAACGCGCTCAGACCATCATGCGGCCACACACGAGCCTCGCTGCCAATGCGCGTCCACGGCACCTGAAACACGGTGCCCATGCTCACGCGGGCCGAGCGACGATACAGTGGATCGCAGCACGTCGGGCTGACCAAAATACCGTCAACGTTCAATGCGGCAGCCGAGCGGAAAATCGCGCCAACATTGGTGTGATCGACAATACCCTCAAGCACGCACACGCGCACCGGACGACCCCCCGCCGCCTCGACAACGCCGCCCAAGAACTCATCAACCGGAATCTGACGCGGGCGACGGAACGCCGCCAGCGCGCCGCGCGTCACGTTAAAGCCCGTCAACTGCTCCATGAGCTCCATGGAGGCCACGAACACGGGAACCGGACCCGCTCCCTCGCGCACGACAAGCTGGTCAAACAGCGGCATCATCTGGTCGAGCCAGCGCTCGCCCAGAAGAAAGCTCACCGGCTCATATCCGGCGCGAACCGCACGCTCGATGACCTTGGCACTCTCAGCGATAAAAATGCCCTTCTGCGGCTCCAGCACGCAGCGAAGCTCACGCTCGGTCAGTCGCACGTAGGCATCGAGCCGCTCGTCCTCGAGCGAATCAATTCGCAGAACCTCAACGGCATCAGTCATAGCAGCCAGCCCGCACCCTTCTTTACAGCACATCTATACCAAACGAGGCGACGCTAAGCGCCGCCCCATGCATTCAATCAACCCGATGATACCGTTCACGCCAGACGATTTACGCCTCGATGCGACGATACGTCACGAACTCATAATCGACGCCCTCGTCACCCTCACCGGCGGCAATCGTCGCGACCCCGCTACGCTGCGCAATCTCCCACGCAGGATCGGCTTCCAAATCGGGAAAGTACGTATCCACGACATGGACGCAGTGGTTATGCGTGACCTCGGCCTCGACGCAATACGGCAAAAAATGCCGATAGACATCGCCGCCACCGATCACCCAGGCAACGGGCTCATCGGCAACCGCGGCGAGCGCCTCGTCGATACTATGCACCACGTCGACGCCCTCGGGGGCAAAGCTCTCGTCGCGGGTGAGCACGATATTGCGGCGGTTCTTGAGCGGACGCCCGCCGGGAAAACTCAGCAGGGTCTTGCGTCCCATGATAACCGGGCAGCCCTTGGTGCAGGCCACAAAATGGCGCATATCGGCGCGATTGGACACCACCATGTCGCCCTCGCACCCAATGCCCCAATCGTCACACACGGCGACGATAGCAGATAGCTTACACGTCATGAGCACCACCTACACCGCAATGGGAATGTTCTTGACCTGCGGGCCGTGCTCATAGCCCTCGACGATCAGGTCATCGGTCGTAAACGCATAGAAGTCATGCACATCGGGGTTGAGCGTTACCTTGGGTGCCGCAAACTGCGGACGCTCGATAAGCTCGCGGACGATATCGACATGACGATCATAGATATGGGCGTCGGCGATCACGTGCAGCAGCTCACCGGGAATCATATCGACCGACTGCGCGACCATCATCAGCAAAATGGCGTACTGGCACACGTTCCAGTTGTTCGCGGCCAAAATGTCCTGGCTGCGCTGGTTGAGAATCATGTTGAGCGTCGGCTTGTCGTCCTGAGGACGCTGCGTCACGTTATAGGTCACGCTATAGGCGCACGGATAAAGGTGCATCTCGGACAGATCGCTAAACACGTACGTATTGGTCATAATGCGGCGACTATACGGCGTGTGCTTAAGGTCGTACAGCACACGGTCCATCTGGTCGAAGTCGCCCTCGGCGTAATGGCTCTTCTGACCAATCTGATAGCCGTAGGCCTTGCCGATGGAACCGGTCTCGTCGGCCCACTCATCCCAAATATGGCTGTTGAGGTCATGCACGTTATTGGACTTCTTCTGATAGATCCACAGGATCTCATCCATCGCAGACTTAAGCGCCGTGCGACGCAGGGTGAGCGCGGGGAACTCCTCGCGCAGGTCGTAGCGTGCCGTAACTCCAAAGTTTTTAATGGTATAGGCAGGGGTGCCATCCTCCCACACCGGGCGGACCTTTTGGCCCTCGGTCGTGGTGCCATGGTCCAAGATGTCGCGGCACATAGCTACAAACTGCTGATCAGCCTTGCTCATTGACCCTCCTGTCAGTCGCCTATAAGCGAGATTCATTGTAGCCCAGGCGCACGCGGCCCCACAGCCCAAACATAAGCCCTCATTTTCTGACATATGCCAGAAATTCCTTGCGCAAATCTGCGCGTTCGCTATTCTATTGTTGACATATGTCAGATAAGGAGTGCGTATGGCAGGAAGACGCGAGAAACTGCGCCGCGTCGGGATCATCCCCGAATATCGCGGTTTTACCCCCGATGGCCTAGCCAGCGGAGACGCCATCGACATGACGGTCGACGAACTCGAAGTCCTGCGCCTGTGCGACCTGGAAGGCCTTAACCAAGAGGCAGTCGCACAGCAGATGGGTATCGCGCGCGCCACGGTGGCGGCAATCTGCAGCCGCGCGCATCGCAAGGTGGCAAGCGCGCTGGTCAATGGACGGGCGATCGTCATCGAAGGCGGCAATATCGCGTACTCCCCCATCACCACAGTGACGGCCGTATGGCCAGCAAAGGAGGTCGACACCATGAGGGTGGCAACCACGTACGACAACGGCAACATCTTTATGCACTTTGGCCGCAGCGAGCAGTTCAAGATCTACGACATTCAGGACGGCAAGGTGCTCAACGAGCAGGTCGTGGGCACCGGCGGCACCGGCCACGGTGCCCTTGCGGGCCTGCTCGCCAACGGCGGCGTGGACACGCTCATCTGCGGCGGCATTGGCGGTGGCGCTATCAACGCGCTCGCCCAGGCCGGCATCACAGTCTATGCGGGCGCCCAGGGCAGCTGCGACGCTTGCGTCGAGGCCCTTATCGCCGGCACGCTCGCACAGAACGGCAAGGCCACGTGCGGCTGCCACGGCCATGACCACGATCACGCCCACGAACATGGCGAGTCCTGCAGCTGCCACGACCATCACGAGCACGAGGGTCACGAGGGCTGCGGCTGCCACTAACGGCAAATGCCCTGGCGCCAGCACGCTTCCACGTGCGCAACAACCTGCGAACGAACGGCGAAGGCCGCCTGGAATACTATCCGGGCGGCCTTCGCCATACACGACTCAACCAGTCGTTACTTTTTATTACGCATCTGCGCTTCCATCTGGCGCAGCAGCTCCATATCGGACTTGGGACCGCCCGTACCAAGGCCGCCCATGCCGCCCAAACCCATAGCGTCCAGGCCAGGGATATTGGGCATGCGCATCCTCTTGCCCTTCTTTCCCTTTTTGCCCTTCTTGCCGCCGGCCTGTGCCTGATTGGCCATCGTGCGCATGCGGCCCATCATCTTATTCATCTCGCCCCACTGCTTCATAAGGCTGTTGACCTCGGTGGGGGTTACGCCGGCGCCCTTGGCAATGCGGGCGCGGCGCTGACCGTTGATGATGGAGGGACGCAGGCGCTCCTCCTTGGTCATCGACATGATGATGGCCTCGTTCTTATCGAAGATGCCCTCATCCAGGTTGCCGCCCATCTGGTTGAGCGCACGCTGTCCGCCGGGGAGCATGCCCAGGATACCCTTCATGCCGCCCATCTTCTTGACGGCCTTCATCTGGTCGAGCATATCGTTCATGGTAAAGCCCTCGCGCAGCATACGCTCGGCAGCCTCGAGCTGCTCTGCATCGGCTGCCTCCTGGGCCTTCTCGATAATGCCTACGACATCGCCCATGCCCAAGATTCGCTTGGCCATGCGATCGGGATAGAACGGCTCCAGCGAATCAGGCTTCTCGCCCATGCTCACGAACTTGATGGGCTTGCCGGTCACCTGACGCACCGAAAGTGCGCCACCGCCACGGGCATCGCCGTCGAGCTTGGAGATAATCACGCCATCAAAGTCGGTGCGATCGGCGAAGGTCGAGACGACGTTGACGATATCCTGGCCGGTCATGGCATCGACGACCATCAGCACCTGGTCGGGCTTGACGGCCTTCTTGATGTCGACGGCCTCCTGCATCATCTGCTCGTCGATCTGAAGACGACCGGCGGTATCGACAATGACCACGTCGCGCAGATGGTCGACGGCCTCCTGGATGGCGCCCGTGGCAATGTCGACCGGATGCGCGCCGTCACCGCGGAAGACCGGCACGCCGATCTCGCCACCAAGCGTGGCCAGCTGGTCGGCAGCGGCGGGACGGTAGACGTCGCACGCGGCGAGCAGCGGCGAGCGGCCCTGCTTCTTGAGCAGGTAGGCCAGCTTTACGGCCGCCGTGGTCTTACCGGAGCCCTGCAGGCCCACGAGCATGATGACATTGGGAATGCGATTGCTAAAGACGAGCTTGCTCTCGGTTGAGCCGAGCATCTCGGTAAGCTCGTCGAGCACGATCTTGACGACGTTTTGCGCCGGCGACAGCGACTCCATGACCTCGGCGGTCATGCAGCGCTCCTTGGTCTTGGCAACGAACTCCTTGACGACCTTAAAGTTAACGTCGGCCTCGAGTAGCGCCATGCGAATGTCGCGCATGGCAGAAGTGATATCGGCCTCGGTCAGCTTACCCTTGCCGCGCAGGCGGTCAAATGTGTCGTTGAGGCGATCGCTCAGGGAATCAAACACTGGTTACTCCTTAGTTGGACTCGCCCACCAGGGCGCGGCAGAAATCTTTGGCGTTAAACTCCTGCAGGTCATCGACCTGCTCCCCCACGCCGATGCGAAGGATCGGGAGCTTGAGCTTCTCGGCCACGGCCATGGCGATACCGCCCTTAGCCGTGCCATCGAGCTTAGTCATGATAATACCGTCCAGGCCCAGCGCCTCGTTAAACTCGAGCGCCTGGTTCAGACCGTTCTGACCAGTGGCGGCATCGATCACAAGCACGACCGAGACCGGCATGGGACCGGCGGCCATATTGGCGGCGCGCTTACGGGTCACATTGACCACCTTGGCGAGCTCGCGCATGAGCTCGGGACTCGTGTGCAGACGGCCGGCGGTATCGATGAGCACCAGGTCGCTGCCGCGTTTATCGGCCTCGTCGAGCACGTCATAGCACACGCTCGCCGGATCGGAGCCGCGGTCACGCTTGATAACCGGTACGCCGGCACGCTGGCCCCACACATCGAGCTGCTCGATGGCGGCGGCGCGGAAGGTGTCGGCCGAACCGATCACCACGTTCTTGCCGCGGGCGGCCATGGCACTCGCAATCTTGCCGACCGTGGTGGTCTTGCCGGCGCCGTTGATACCGACAAACAGCACGCAGCTCGGCGTATCGGAAAACGGGTCGCGCTCAACAGGCACAAAATGGCCCTCGAGCTGCTCGGCCAGGGCGCGGCGAAGCTGCGGGGCGGTTTTGAGGTTCTTCTTGGCAGCGGCGTCGCGCAGGTCATCGGAGACCTGAATGGCGACCTCGGCACCCATGTCACCCATGACGAGGGTGTCCTCTAGGTCCTCCCAAAAATCCTCGTCGACCTCACCGCCAAAGTAAAAGACCTCGTTGAGGGCCTCGCGGCTGCGCTCAAGTCCGCGCGAGAGTGCGTCAAAGAATCCCATTATGCATTCACGACCTTTCCGGTTTCGCGATCGAGTTTTTGCGAGACGACGCGACTGACGCCGTCGGCTTGCATCGAGACGCCGTAGAGGACGTCAGCATCCTCCATAGTACGGCGCTGATGCGAGATTACCAAGAGCTGCGTATCGGAGCGCAGCACATCGAGGGCGCCGATGAGCTTGGACAGGTTGGCGTCGTCGAGCGCCGCCTCGACCTCGTCCAGCACATAGAACGGCACCGTGCGCGTACGATACACGGCAAAGAGCAGGGCGAGCGCCGTCAGGCTCTTCTCGCCGCCCGACATGAGCATCATCTTGGTGATGCGCTTGCCGCGCGGCTGCGCCACGACCTCAATGCCCGTCTCTGCCGGATGATCGGGATCGGTCATCTCAAGGTGAGCCTGGCCGCCCGGGAAGAGCATGGCGAAGATCTCGCGGAAATTCGCATCAACCTTCTCAAACGTCAGCAGGAACGCCTTGCGCATCTTGCGGTCGATGGCCACGGTGATCTTGGTGAGAGCCTTGCGCGCGCTCTCCAGATCGGCAAGTTGCTCCTCGATGTGGTCGGCGCGGCGCTTGAGTTGCTCGTACTCCTCCATGGCGACCTGGTTCACGGGGCCCAGGTTGTTGATCTGGCGCACGAGCTGGTTGAGCTCGCGTTCGGCGGCGTCGCGGTCGGTGGGCGCCGGCAGCATGAGCGCTTCCTCGAGCACCGTGGTGCCATCGGCGGTGATGGCCTTGATGGCAGCCTCGACCTGAACCTCGAGCTTGCCGCGTGCGACCTTGAACTCGTTTTGCGTCGCCGTGGCAGCATCGACCCGCTCCTTGGCGTGGGCGACCTCGGTCTTGGCGTCCTCGATGGTCTTCTTGAGCGAGGCCGAGTCCGCCTCCTCGAGCGAGGCCTGATCGCGCAGGCGCGCAGCCCAGTCCGAGGCGCGCTCCAACAGGGCAGAATAGCGCTCGTGCATGGGGTCGACGCGAAGGCGCAGCAGCTCAAGCGAGCGCGAGGCCTGGCGCGTCCCGCGGATACGGCGGTCGATGCCCTCCAGGCGATGCTCAAGATCGGGCACACGGCCCTTCAGCGAACGCAGACGCTCGCTCGTCTGAGCCAGGCGCACCTTAGCGTCGGCGAGCTTACCGGCGGCCTCGGAGTCGTAGCGACGCACACGATCGAGCTCGTCGTTGGCCTCGGCAATCTGCAAGCCTAAGTCGCTCGCCTGCGCACGGGCCTCGTCACGCGAACGAGTGAGCTCGTCCACGCGCGGACGTGCGGCACGAACGGCCTCTGCGGCCTGCTCGCGGCGCTTGGAAATGCGCACGCGCTCGACCTCGGCATTGTTGGCACTCTGCTCCAGGCGGCCGATCTCGGACAGCAGGGAGCGACGCTCGCCCTCAAGGCGGGCGATCTCGCCGGCAGCATCGCCCTCGGCAGCACGGGCCTCCTCGACGGCAGCGTTGGCCTCGACGACCTGATCCGAAACATGCTCAAACACGGTAGCAAGATCGGGCTCCAGGCCTTCCAGCTCGCGGATACGACGCTTGCGCTCCAGAGCGCCCGAAGCCTCGCCGGCATCGACCCCCACGCGAACCAGGCCGCCGCAGGCAACGCGGGCACCATCGGGCGTCACGTAGGTCACACCGTCAACGACGGGCGCGGCCAGGGCGGCAGAAAGGTCATCGACCGCGTAATAGCCGCCGAGCAATGCCTCGACGACCGGACCGTATCCCGCACGCACGGACAGGCAATCAACAAGACGGGTACCGGCGGCACCCTCGGCAGCCGCAGAGCCGCTCACGCTGCGCGCCACCAGCAGCGCCTCGCCCGAGGCCTTCTTCTGGTCCAGCGCAGCGCGACCGGCGCGCTCAAGTGCGGCAGCGTTATCGAACAACAGGGCATCGATATCGCCGGCGAGCAGCTGCTCAACCAGGCCCTCAAGCTCACGAGGTGCCTCGAGCACATCGCCCAGACGACCCGAGACATCGTCGCCCAGCGCGCCCACCAGACGGCTTACGAGCGGCGAGCTGTCGGCCATGCGAGCATCAAGCTTCTTTTGGCTGGCAAGCTCCGAGCGCACCTCGGACAGCTTGTTGCGTGCCTCGCCCTCGCGGGCACGCAGGTCCTTGAGGGCAGCCCGTGCCGTCTCGGTGGCCTCGCGCGCATCGCTCTGGGCCTGACGAGCCGCCTCAAGGGCGCTCTCAAGCTCCTCAGCACGGTCGCGGCGGCTATCAAGCGATGCCGTGACCTCCTCGAGCTGTTCATCGATCTGCTCCAGGCGCGAGGCATACATGTTGTCCTCGACCTCGGCGTTGCTCAGCGAGTCCTTCACCTTGGCGAGCTCGAGCGCAGCATTATCGGCAACGCGCTGCACATCGCGCTGTTCGCGCGTGAGCTGCGAAATCTGATTGTCGAGCGCAACGCGACGCTCGTGGAGCTCGGCAGCGGCAGGACCAGCGGCGTCAACGTCCTCCTGGGCCTGCATATGCGCGCCGGTCACTTCCTCGAGCTGAGCACGTGCGTCCTCGAGCTCCTCAACCACGCGACGGCGCTGATGCTCGGAGCTCGAGATCTGGCCACGCATGTCGGACAGGCGCGACACCATGTTATGGCCCTTTTCCTCGAGCAGGCGCATATCGGAGTTAATGCGACCGACCACGTCTTGCATATGACGGCGCTGCTCGCCCAAGTCGCCCACAAACAGGCCCTTTTCCTCGAGCATAACTTGGAGCTTCTCGAGCTCGCGCTCCTTTTCACCCAAGCGGTATTGCGCGAGCTCAAGCTCGGCAGCGCCCTCCTTGGAGCGGCTCTCCAGGTCGTTCCACTGCGATTGCAGTGAACGCAGCTCATCGACGGCCAGCATCTGCGTAAGCTCGTTCGCGCGCGAGGACAGCTCTTTGTACTTGCGCGCGCGATCGACCTGACGCTCCAGCGGCCGCAGCTGACGGGCGATTTCCTTATTGATATCGCGGGCACGGGTCAGGTGCTCGTCCATCGACTTGATCTTCTTAAGCGCACGTTCCTTGCGACGCTTGTGTTTGGAGATGCCGGCGGCCTCCTCAATGAGGGCACGGCGCTCCTCGGGGCGGCTCTGCAAAATGGCATCGAGCTTGCCCTGGCTGATGATGGAATGCGTATCCTTGCCCAGTCCCGAATCGTGCAGGATATCCTGGATGTCCATCAGGCGGCACGGGCTCGAATTGATGAGGTACTCACTCTCACCCGAACGATACATGCGGCGGGTGATGGCCACCTCGTCAAAGTCGACGGGCAGCATATGGTCCGAATTGTCGAGAACCAGCGTGACCTCGGCCACGCCTACCGGCTTGCGCGCCGACGAGCCCGAGAAGATGACGTCTTCCATGGCCTGGCCGCGCAGCTGCTTGGCGCTCTGCTCGCCCAGAACCCACAGAATCGAGTCGGAGATGTTCGATTTTCCCGAGCCGTTGGGACCGACGATGACGGTCAGGCCCGGCTCAAACGTCATATGGGCGCGGTCGGCAAACGACTTGAACCCTTTGAGCGTGAGGGACTTGAGATACACGGTTCCTCGCTTAAACAGGCTTCTTGTTCAGAATCACGCCGTTGGTGGTGTAGCCCATGCGGTCGAGCGCCTCGAGTGCAGCGGCTCCCTCGGCTTCCTTCTTGGAGGAACCGGTACCGCGGCCCTGGCGGATGCCGTCGATGAGCACCACAGCGGTAAAGGTGGGCGCATGCGCGGGGCCCTCGGAGCCAACCAGCTTATACGCGGGAGGCTCGTGGCCGTCGGCCTGCACGCACTCCTGCAAAAACGACTTGGGGTTCGCGGGGTGCTCGGCACGCTCGGAGGCCAGGTGCGGCTTAAGCGTGCGGTGGATGAACTCCGCCGCAGCGTCCCAGCCGGCATCCAGGTACAGGGCGCCCACGAGTGACTCGTAGACGTTCTCGAGCGCCGAATGCAGGCCGCGCGCGCCCGTGCCGGTCTCGGAGGCACCAAAGATGATGATATCGTCGATGCCCAGCTCATGGGACACCTCGGACAGCGTGGCACCCGAGACGAGCGACACCTTCAGTCGCGTAAGCTTGCCCTCGTCAAACTCCGGATAGGACTCAAAGAGCGAACGGGCAACCACGGCGCCCAAAATCGAATCGCCCAAAAACTCAAGGCGCTCATAGCTCGCCGAGACGGGCTGACCTTCCACGGCAGAAGGGTGCGTGAGCGCCGCGCGCAGCAGCACCTTGTTATTGAACTCGTGGCCCAGGATTTCCTGGGCGCGCGCGAGTCGTTGAGATAAAGCCAAGACTTAGGCCTCCTTGGCGTTTTCAATAGCGTCGACAGCGTCGGCGACAGAGTTGAGCGACAGCAGGGTCTCGTCATCGATCTCGAGGTCGAACTCGTCTTCGATGGCCGTCACCAGCTGCAGACGCTCGAGCGAATCGGCATCGAGATCGTCAAAGGTAGTCTCGTCGCTAATGTCGGCGACATCGACGCCCAGAACGTCAGCGGCAACTTCGGCGATCTTATCGAAGATTTCGGAGCGGTCCATAGCGCTTCCTCTCGTATTGCGTGAACATCAACGCGCTGGCGCCGCAAACGCAGCGCCAAGACACGGTTTTGATTCTACCCCACGACGAAGGCCGCGAGGCACATAACAGCGCTCTAACTCGCTCCTACAAAACGATGCCGTCCATAGAGTTGGCGACGTTCTCGACCAGCCCGGCGCGCACGGCCTCCGCCGCGGCGAGCGTACCGTTTTTGACGGCCTCGACCGAGGTGGCACCGTGGCCGATCAGGACCACGCCGCGCAGGCCCAGCAGAATGGCACCACCCTTGGCGTCGCCCGAGAGCTTTGCCTTGATCTCGCGCATCTGCTTTTTTATGAGCAGTGCAGCGATCTTGGTGCCCAGCGAAGCCATAAAGGCACCCTTGAGCTCTTGCAGCAAAAACTTAGCGGCGCCCTCGGTTGCCTTGAGCGCGATGTTGCCCGACATGCCATCGGCAACGACGACGTCAAAGTTACCCGAGGTCAGGTCGGTACCCTCGCAGTTGCCCACAAAGCCGGGAACGGCGGCCTTCATGGCAGGGAAGCACGCCTTGGTAAAGTTGGAGCCCTTCTCATCCTCGGTGCCGTTGCCGAGCAGACCGACGCGAGGATGCTCAATGCCCAAGACGACGCGCGCATAGGCGCTACCCATCTGGGCAAAACGCACCATGTCGTCGACCTCGACATCGGGGTTGGCGCCCATGTCGCACAGGACCGTCAGGCCGCCGGCGCGGTTGGGCAGTGCATTGGTGAGGCACGGACGCACCGGCTGCTTCTTGCCCTCGGCCTGATACCTAAATGGCGTCACGTAGGCGGTAGCGGCAGCGGTCATGGCGCCAGTGGAGCCGGCAGAGAAGAACGCATCCGCGTTACCCTTCTTGATAGCACGGCAGGCAAGCACAATCGAGGATTTGCGCTTGGTCATCACGGCTCGAATGGGATCATCATCCATGGCGATGACATCGGGCGCCTCCAAGGCCTCGACGCGAGCGTGAGCCGCGGCAAAGGGGTTCACGATCTCTGCAGGACCGACGGCCAGGACCTCGATATCGGGATCCGCCGCAAGCGCCGCCTCGATACCGTCGAGGACAACCTGAGGCTTCTCGTCTCCGCCCACAACGTCTACACAAACGCGAACGTTACTCATATACATGCTCCTTATACAAAAATGGCCGACTCATTGAGCCGGCCATTGTGGTTCCAGTTGGAACGGCATCGCATCCAGAGTATACAGTTACTCGGTAACGATAACCTCGCGGTCCTTGTAGAAACCGCAGCTGGGGCACACGTGGTGCGGGAGCTTGACAGCGCCGCAACGGGGGCACGTGGACTGAGCCGCAGCCGAGATCTTCATGTTGGCGGAACGGCGGGTGTGAGTGCGGATACGACCCTGCTTTTGTTTAGGTACGGGCATAGTGACCTTCCTTATGAACTATCCAGTGTGGCGATTACGCGCAAGTAGCGATACTACCACAGTTTTACTCGTCAAGCTTGAGATTCTTCAATGCTGCAAATGGATTTTCCGTGGCAGCGGCCCATTCGGCCTCTGCTTGAGCGGCGCAATCGCATTGCTCGACGTTGAGATTGATGCCGCAGGTGGGGCACAGGCCGCGGCAATCGGGCTTGCACAGGACAACGAACGGCGTGTCCATGACAACCGCGTCGTTGATGGGCTCGCCCAGATCGACGATGCGATCCTCGCCCAGCAGCTCGTAGCCGTCTTCGTAGGCCTCGGGGTCCTCGGGCTCGTTAAAGAGATAGAATTCCTCAATCTCACCGGCGATATCAAACGAAGCGGGCTCCAGGCAACGGTCGCACTCACCGGTTGCGTGCGCGCGGACCATGCCCGTAAGCAGAGCACCGGTGCCGGCATTGGTAAAGACCACGTCGTAGTCAATGCCGTCCTGCAGCTGGTACTCCTTCTCGCCCACCGTATAGGTAGCGACATCGACCTTGCCGGTCAGCGGATACGAGTCTCCGGGAAACTCGAGCTGCTCGGAAAGATCGACGGTAACGTTCGGGAACTCAGCCATTACCACTGACCATTCTGCTGGGCGGCACCCTCGTTAAGCTGCTGGCGACAACGGGTGACGGTGCCGGTCAGGCTCTTGAGGTTCTCCTCGAGGTGCGTAAAGACCTGCTCGGCGTAATCTTCGGCGGCATAGCGCGTCTCGCGCTCATACTGCTGGGCACGGTCGCGGATGTCGTCGGCCTGCTGCTGCGCTAAGCGGACGATCTCCTGCTCACCGGCAATGGTGAGGGCCTGCTGTTGAGCATCGGCGATGATGGAATCGGCCTGAGCGGCGGCGGAAGCCATAAGCTCCTCGCGCTCCTTGAGGATACGGCGGGACTTCTGCCATTCCTCGGGATAGCTCATGCGGATCTCGTCGAGGATGTTAAAGAAGACGTCGGCGTCGATAACCTTCATCTGGGCGTTCTTGCCGAACGGCGTCTTAGCCTCTTCGATGAGCCCCTCGAGCTCGTCGACAAGACTCACGATCCTGTCGCCAGGAAAATTCTCGCCCGGCATCCGGTCTCCTTTCATAGGTAACATATCATCGTGTTAGTTTACCACATGCCACCAGGCATTAAAAAACGTCACGAAAAGCGATGTTTGAGCGCCTTGACCACATTGGACGGAACAAAATTAGAGACGTCGCTACCGAGCGAGGCAATCTGGCGAACCACCGAGCTCGAAATATAGCCGTACTGCGGCGCACTCATGACAAAGATGGACTCCAGCTCGTTATCCAGGCGGTAGTTGAGGTCGGCCTGCTGCAGCTCATACTCAAAGTCGGTCATGGCACGAAGGCCCTTGACCACGGCTCCTGCTCCCTGTTCGCGGGCAAAATCGACCAAGAGGCCGGTGAAGGGCAGCACCTCGACGCCGTCAATATCACCGAGCGCTTCACGGGCCAGCGCCACGCGCTCGTCGAGCCTAAACGTGGTGCCGACGCCGTTTTTGCCCTGCGACTCGGCAACGGCCACGATCACGCTGGGAAAGATGCGACGGGCGCGGCGGATGACGTCGATATGGCCAAACGTGATGGGATCGAAGGTGCCCGGGACGATTACGCGGTTGATGGTGTCATTCATGGGCGTCCTCCAAAGGCGCATCCTCGTCATTGTCGCTGTCGTCGGCGTTGTCGGCCTCATTCGTGGCCGACCAGCGCAGCAAGTCAACCGAGGTTATGCCGTAGCGCTTCTCGCGCACGGTCTCAAAGCCGGCCGGGTGAGCGCCCGTATCGGCCGCGGCGTGCTCAAAGAGCGCGTAGGCGCCCTGTGCCAGCAAGCCTTGCTGAGCTAGGTTCTGTAGCAGCTCCTCGACCGGCTCGGCGCCAAAAGCATAGGGCGGGTCGAGCAGGACCAGGTCAAAGGGACCGCCCGGCATGCGGCCGCGCGAGGCGCTTGCCAGCACGTCACCCGTCACCACGCGCCAACGCGCACGGTCACGGCAGAGCGACTCGATATTCTTGGTAATCAGACGAGCAGCGTTGCGATCGATCTCGAACGTGGTGAGCGAGCGGGCACCGCGCGAGAGCATCTCAATGCCCAAGGCGCCGGAGCCGCCAAAGGCATCCAGCACGCGGACCTCGTCCAGATCGAAGTCGAATGCCGACATGACCATAGATGCGCACGCCTCGCGCACGCGATCAGTCGTGGGGCGGGTGACATCGCGACCACGGGGCTCCCCGATCTTACGACCGCGCCATTCGCCGCCGATGATTCTCATCCTCCGCTGACCTCCTTAAAGATGTGTCGATACCGCATGGCGACCGCATCGCGTAGAGGGCGCGTCGCCACGGAGTCAAGGTTGCAAGCATACCGCAAGAGCTCGACCGCGTCCAAATGGGCCCACTCGATCAATTCCTCGTCGGCATCGAGGTCAACAAAGCGCAAGGTCACGCCGCCATGCTGGCGGTAACCCAGGATTTCGCCCTCGTGGCGCAGACGCAGGTCCATCTGGGCGAGCGTAAAGCCGTCCGAGGTCTTCTCGAGCGACTGGAGGCGGTCTTGTGCCGCCGACGCGCCGCCGTTGCCCTTGGAGTGCGTCATGACCAGGCACGTACCCGACACGCTGCCGCGGCCTACGCGCCCGCGCAGCTGGTGCAAGGCCGCCAAACCAAAGCGCTCGCCATTCTCGATAACCATGACGGTGGCGTTGGGCACGTCAACGCCCACCTCGACCACCGTGGTCGAGACGAGCACATCGATCTCGCCACGCTTAAAAGCATCGATGACCCGGTCTTTCTCCCCCGCCGGCATGCGGCCATGAAGACGCTCGATGGTAAGCCCCGGTAATGCCAGACGAAGGCGATCGAGCTCGGTCGCCGTGTCATGTAACGGCACGGGCACGGTCACGCGGCCTTCGTCGTCGCGAGCGATGCCGGGTACGTCTTCGAGCTCATCGGCCGAATCGCTCGGCTCCACGAGCGGACAGATCACGTAGGCCTGCTGCCCTTTTTCGTGCGCCTCTCGAATGGCGCCATAGGCCAGGTCGCGACTCGACTCGGTGAGAACGCGCGTCGTCACGCCGGCACCCGGAACGGGACGATGGCGGATGATGCTCGTATCCAGGTCGCCGTACACCGAAAGCGCCAGCGTGCGCGGGATCGGCGTAGCAGTCATGACCAGCAAGTCGGCACCCGGGCCTTTTGCGCGCAGGGCGTTACGCTGACCCACGCCAAAGCGGTGCTGCTCGTCGATCACCACAAGCGACAAATGCTTGAACGTGACGTTCTCCGAAAGCACCGCATGGGTACCAAAGAGCACGTCGAGCTCGCCAGACTGGAGCCGAGCATGAATCTGTTCACGCTCGGCCGCCGGCGTGGCGCCCGTAAGGAGCGCCCAGGTCATACCAGCCTGCGAGAGCAGAGGGCCGGTCTTATCGGCATATTGACGCGCCAGCACGCCCGTGGGCGCCATGACGCACGCCTGGGTGCCGCTATCGGCCGCAACCGCCAACGCGCAGGCGGCAACGGCGGTCTTACCGGTACCGACGTCACCCAGCAGCAGACGGTTCATCACACGACCGCCATCGCACATGTCATGCAGGATGTCTTGAAATGCAGCCTCCTGCTCATCGCTCAGCGAAAACGGCAGGGCCTGTTTGAGCGCAGCCAAATGCTCGCCCGCGTCATGCGCATAAGGCACTACGTCGACCATACCGCCATCGTTGCGCAGACGCAGCGCGAGCTGCAGGCAGAGACACTCCTCGTAGGCAAGACGCCGGCGTGCGATGTCGCGCTCGGCCATGCTCGAGGGAAAGTGGATCGAGCGCAGCGCACGGGCATTGCTCATGAGCTTCCGTTTTGCGCGCAGCGGCGCGGGAATGGGGTCGAACGGATTGGCAGCCACTTCGAGCGCACCGCTCACGATACGGCGCATCCATGCCTGACTCACGCCGTCACTTACGTAGTGGACCGGCAAAATGGTACCCGCGGCGCGCCCGTCCTCGAGCTTTTCAAAGTGAGGCGAGGCCATCTGCTTAAAACCGTAGGCAAACTCGACCTTGCCCATCACGGCCAGGCGGTCGCCCTGCTTAAGCTGTTGGGCGATCCAAGGCTGACGGAAAAAAGCGACTTGCAGCACGCCCGTCTCGTCCACAAGCGAGACCTCGGTCACCTGCATACGCGGACGGGGCTGCTTTTGGACAATACGATCGACCGTGGCGATGATGGTGCACACGGTACCGATGGGCGCCATCTCGATGGACCACGAGCGAGTAAAGTCCAGGTAGCGATGAGGAATATGGAGAAGGAGGTCCCCCACCGTCCGAATTCCCAGACGGCGAAGGGCCTCCT
>URKU01000036.1 GCA_900548515.1 uncultured Collinsella sp.
AGTGGAACGCCTCGATGGAGGCCAAGCGCGATTCCCTGGAGATGCGCGCTCAGATCATCATGAATATGTATGGCGACTATGCCACCGATGACGAGCGCGCTGTGCTGCAGGGCTGTATCGACGGTGCGGGTAGCCTGTTGACGATGGGGGAGGTCGACGCCAAGTCGACCGAGCTCGATGAGCTGCGCACTGCGCTTGAGGATGCCAAGCGCGAAGCGCTCGAGGCTGCGGCCGCCGAAGCCGAGGCCGCTGAGGCCGTTCAGGCTTCGTATTACAACGCCGGCTCCGGTTCGTCTTACGCGCCTGCTGCGTATTACGCGAACGGCTCGGGCCTGACGCGCTCGAGCGGCGTCAATAACTATAACGGCCGCCGTGAGACCTATTACAGCAGCAACGTGTTGTATCACCACCGCACGGGCGAGTGGACTCAGGATTCCGAGGGCTTTTGGCGCGATTCCGATGGTTACTATGTCGTGGCCGCGGGCGATAAGGCTCAGGGTTCCACGTTTACCGGTTCCAAGGGCGAGTGCAAGGTCTATGACTCCGGCTGCGCCGCCGGAACTACCGACTACTATACCGGTTGGTAATCTGCCATAAGGAAAATTGGCACATGATGGGCGGGCGTCTTTACTGAGCTTTTAGGCAACGTAAAGCCGCCCGTTCTTTATGTGCGTTCGAGTTAACAGAGCCCTTACCGTGGCGGTACGCTGGGCGTATGGGTGCGGGGCACACTAGTTCATGAGAAATAAGGTCTTTCTCTTGGAGGAAGTGGTCTTGTGAATGCTCGAGATATCGCCGTTGCCGCCGTCGCGTTGATGCTTGGCTGCCTTGGTCCCACGGCCGCGCTCGTCGCGGGCATGCAGGGGACATGCGGGGCTGCTCCTATCGTGGTCGGCGCGCTGATCGCGGCCGCGCTGCTGGGAAGTGCAGGTGTAGTTCTTTGTCGCGACGATGAGGACCAGGCGTCGGAGTCGCAGCTCTAACCGTTGTGAAGCTGATTTTTGGCCAAAGATGAAAAAGGAAGCCGCCGCGAGGGGAGTGCCCCTTGCGGCGGCTTTGCCATTGGATCTGCTGGCTACAGTATGCCGAGCACTACCAGCTGCTTTCTATTTCGCGAATCCTCTGGTAGAGCCAATCGTTTTGCGGCACTTGGATATCGTGTTTGGCGGCCAGGCGGCAAATGGTGCCCGCGAACTCCTCGACTTCGGTTTTTCGTTGTGCGATGCGGTCCTGCGCCATCGAGGGCATACCGGCGGGGTCGATTCCCTCGATGAGGTGCACCATTTGCGTCAGGTCTGCCTCGGTCAGCTCAACGCCTTCGGCGTTGGCGACCGCAAGCGTCTCGCGCATGGCGGAGACAAAACAGCGGCGCTGCTCGGAGCCCGGCTCCGTGGCGCTTCCGTAGGTCCCGCCGTAGGCCATGCAGGTCTGGTTGATACCGTCGTTGAGCATGAGTTTGGCCCACATGCGGCGGTTGATGTCGTCCTCGACGGTGTGGGCGATGCTGCAGCGCATGTAGAGCCCGTCGATAGCGGTGACGGTCGCGGGGTCGGTGCCGGCGGCCGCACCAAAGCGGATCTCGCCCGCATTGGTAAAGGTGAGCGCGCCGTTGAGGAACACGGCGTCCATGCCTTGGCAGATACCCAGGACGGTATGCTCCCAGCCAAAGCGTTCGGCAATCTTTTGCTCGCTCGTAATGCCGTTGCACAGCGAGGCGATGAGCGTGTTGGGTCCCACGACACGCTCCATAGTCTTGAGTGCTTGGTCGAGACCGGTGGTCTTGACCGTCAGGATGACCAGATCGGCGGGCGCTGCCTCGCTGGCACGGACGGACGTGAGATCGCAGGGCTTGCCGTTGACGGTGAGCGCGTCGTTCGCATGGCGCTCAAAAAGGGCATCATCCATGACGTATTCGACGGCGTCGTTGCCGAGCGCCCGGGCGATCATGCTGCCGTAGAGCAGGCCGACGCCGCCCTTGCCGATAAAGGCGACCTTGTTGATCTGCATGTGAATCATCTCCCCATGTAAAAGGCGCCCGCGTAAGGGGCGCCTGATGGATTGTATGCTGCCAGGGTGATTGGTGGGTGCGCGGGGCGGCTGTTATAAAAAAGAAACGTTTGCCTGGACGCTACGCTGCGGGGCAGGCCGCAAAGACGCGGGCGGGGTATCCGACGCCATCGCGGACCTTGGGGAAGGTGCAGAAGATGACGGCACCCGTGGCGGGAAGCTTGTCCAGATGGTCCATGACCTCGATCTGATAGCGGTCGACCGAGAGGATGTACTGCTCGCCGGGGTAGGGGTAGGCGTCCTCACGCGTGGTCACGCTCGTCTCCTTTCATCGGGCTTTTTGCTGATGTTAAAGCGGTGCCGTGACGGCTCGATTTCTGCTGCGTTACGATACGTTCTCAATTGCGATTCCGATGTGTTTCGATGACGTGACGGGTTTGTTTCGCCTCGTCAGGGCTTCGATGGGAGGGGAGGGGCCGTGCAATACCGCGTTGACCCCAAAAGCGGCAACCGTATCTCGGCGTTGGGGCTGGGCTGCATGAGGTTTCCCGGTGCGCCGGGACGCCCGGATGCGAAGACCGCCGACGCTATCATCTCCCGTGCGGTGGAGCAGGGGATTAACTACCTGGACACGGCCTATCTCTATCCCGGCAACGAGGCGTGCGTGGGTGCGTCGCTTGAGCGCCTGGGCTTGCGCGACCAGGTTTTGCTCGCAACCAAGCTGCCGCATGCTTCGTGCAAATGCGCGGAGGATTTCGACCGGTTCTTCGACGAGCAACTGCGCCGCCTACGGACCGACCATATCGACTATTACCTCATGCACAACATTACCTCGCCCGCCCAGTGGGAACGTGTGGTGGCGTTGGGCATCGAGGACTGGATCGCGCGTCAAAAGGCGGCGGGGCGCATTCGCCAGATTGGTTTTTCGTACCACGGCAGCGCAGCGGACTTTCTGACAATGCTCGATGCATATGAGTGGGACTTTTGCCAGATCCAGTACAATTACGCTGGAGAGCGCTATCAGGCGGGAACGGCGGGGCTCATGGCCGCCGCCGAGCGAGGCCTCGCGGTGTTTGTGATGGAGCCGCTGCTGGGCGGGCGTTTAGCGGGCAAGCTGCCGCCACGGGCCCGCGCTGTGCTCGATAGTGCCCGTGACCCGCATTTGCGCACTCCTGCCGCCTGGGGTCTTTCGTGGGTGTGGAATCATCCTCAGGTGACGATGCTGCTTTCGGGTATGACCGATACCGCGCAGGTGGATGAGAATGCAGCGCTGGCCAATCGTGCGCTGCCGGACTCGATGACGACAGGTCAGCTTGATACCATCGCGCGCGTGCTGGAAGAGTTTGAGAAAACGAACCGCGTGCCCTGCACGGGATGCGGCTACTGCATGCCATGCCCCAAGGGTATCAACATTCCCGGCTGCTTTGCCGCTTACAACGCGAGCTATGCGCACAGCTGGTTTACGGGGCTGTCGCAATACTTTACGGCGAGTGCGGCGCGCACGAGCGAGCCCAAACTCGTGAGCAATTGCGTCAAGTGCGGCAAATGTGCGCGTCACTGCCCGCAACACATCGATATCCCCGAGCGTCTCGATGACGTGCGCCGACGCTTCCAGCCGGGCCCCGTAACGGCCATGCTTAAAGTCTTCGGCAAAACACGCTCCTCATGACCCTTTTATAACTTGCGGTGGAATAGTTCCTGTTTGCGGCAGAATAAGGCATCAACAGGAACTATTTCACCGCAACTGATGGGAGGCTATCGTGGGTGACCGAGGTTTACGCAATGATTCGCGTGAGGTTCGTTGGGGCGTTTTGGGCGCTGGGCGCATTTCGCATCGATTTGCATCGTCGCTCAAGGAGGTGGACGGGGCACGGCTTGTGGCTGCCGCCGGTCGCACTCCTTCGCATGTTGAGGAGTTTTGCAGGGCGTTTTCGATTGATGCCGTGCACAGTTATGCCACAGCTGACGATAACGGCGATGCGGCTTATGATGCGTTGATTGCCGACCCCGATGTCGACGTAATCTACTTGGCTCTTCCGCATGGCATGCATGCGCATTGGGTCTGTCGGGCACTACGCGCGGGAAAGGCCGTGCTGTGCGAAAAGCCGGCCGTTTTGAATGAAGAAGAGGCCCATGCGATCGCCTCCGTTTCCCGTGAGCGCGGCGTGCTGTTTATGGAGGCGATGAAGAATCGGTTTTGCCCGATGCGCACTCGCGTGAAAGACTTGCTTGCGTCGGGTGAGCTTGGCCGTATTGTCTCGATTGAAAGCGTGCAAAAGCTCGATTACGGCGAGTCTCCTTCGGGCTATCTGCTTGATCCGTTGCAGGGCGGCTGTCTATATGACATGGGCTGCTATGCGGTCGGTTGGTTTGAGGATTTGCTCGCGGGCGCGTGCGAGGTTTCGTCCCGTGAAGTTCGCTGGCGTGACGTATCAGGCGGCCGCGTCGATTGGGCCGACGAGATCCATATGAGCGTCGGCGGTATACCCATTCATATGGCGTGCGACGGCAAAGCAGCATATGAAAGCCGCTTAACGATTGCCTGTGAGCGGGGCTCGTTGGAAATCGAGCGTCTCCATCGCCCCGAGCGCGCTCATGTGAAGTATTCCGACGGTCGAACGCTAGAAATAAATGCCCCGTTTGAGGTCGATGATTTCTACGGCGAAATCCAGCATGCGACGCAGCTCATTCAGGCGGGGAAACTCGAGAGTCCCGTCATGCCCCTTGCCGCCACACAGCGCTGTGCGCACATCATCGATGCGATTCGCTTGAAACTTTAGGGCGTGGGGGCATGGCGCCAGCGCTTGGAATGCCTGGAGGCCTTTGCTCCTGATGCCCCTTTTATAACTTGCGGTGGAATACGGTCTGTTTGCGCCAAAATATGGCACCAATAGACCGTATTTCACCGCAACTGATGAAGGGGAGTTGGAGATGCTGACGATCGGATGTCATCTTTCGACGACGAAGGGCTATCGGGCAATGGGGGAGACGGCGTTGTCCATTGGCGCCAATACCTTTGCGTTCTTTACGCGCAACCCGCGCGGTGGCAAGGCAAAAGAACTTGACATGGATGACGTGGCGGCTCTGCGCGAGCTTATGTCGCAAAACGACTTTGGACCGCTGGTGGCGCATGCCCCGTATACCTACAACCCCTGTTCTGCCAAAGAGCGGGCGCGCGAGTTCGCCTTGGAGGCTATGGCAGAGGACCTGCGGCGCATGGAGGCGCTGCCCGGCAACTACTACAACTTCCATCCCGGTGCGCATGTGGGGCAGGGCTCCGACGCCGGCATTCAGATGATCGTCGACACCTTGTGCCAGGTGATGTTTGAGGGGCAGCAGACGACGGTGCTGCTCGAGACCATGGCAGGAAAGGGTACCGAGGTGGGCCGTAGCTTTGAAGAGCTGGCGCGCATTATCGGGGGTGTTGCTGCCAGACGTCCAGAGCTGTCGGCCAAGCTGGGCGTGTGTCTGGATACCTGCCATGTGAGTGATGCCGGCTACGACATCATCCATGATCTGGACGGCGTACTCGACGAGTTCGATCGCGTGGTGGGTATCGAGCGCCTGCGCGCCGTGCATATCAATGACTCCAAGAACCCCTGCGGTGCCCATAAGGATCGCCACGAGTGCATCGGCAAGGGCTACCTGGGTAGTGAAGAGTTTGGCGGCGGTATGCAGGTTATGCAGAATATTGTATCGAATGGCCGCTTGCGCGCATTGCCATTCATTTTGGAGACACCGAACGAACTTGCAGGTTATGCGGCTGAAATCAAACTGTTAAGGTCGTTGCAGCAGTAATGACTGTCATAAAGTGGAGTGCTCCATTCACGTTATGGGTTTGTTTCAATCAGTTTTCTAATTGCAGTTTCGCATTTACGGGTGCATAATATCCAACAGTTTTTGCAGACCTCTGAATCAAACGGGGTCACCGGAAGGAGACTGATTATGAAGCTCAAGAAGCTTGGCGCATTTGCCGCCACGGGCGCCATGGCGCTCGCCCTCGCACTGACGGGCTGTGGCTCGTCCAACGCCACCTCTGGTTCCGATGCCGGTTCCAGCAGCTCTGACGACGCTAAGGTCGAGAAGGTCGACGGCTCCAAGGAGTATGCACTCGTCAAGGACGGTACGCTGACCGTCGGCACCTCTGCCGAGTACGCTCCGTTTGAGTACAAGGATGACAACGGCGACTACCAGGGCTTTGACCTTGAGCTCATCAAGGCTATCGGTGACAAGCTGGGTCTGGATGTCGAGTACGTCAACAACGACTTCGACACGCTGGTTCCGGGCGTCGCTTCGGGCGCCAAGTATGACGTCGCCATCGCGGCTATCACCGACACGCCCGAGCGCGAGAAGGAAGTCACTTTCTCCGATTCCTACTACATGGACGATCAGGCTATCGTGACCAAGGTCGATAACACCGACATTACGGCCGATAACTACAGTGAGAAGCTCAACAACGCCGACGCTACCATCATCGTCCAGTCTGGCTCGACCGCCGAGGCCTTTGCCCAGGAGAACTTCCCCAAGGCCAAGATCGTCCCCTACAAGGACGCCACCGAGTGCTTCAGCGCCCTGCAGTCCGATAAGGGCGATGCCGTAGTCACCAACCGCTCCGTTGCCAGCCAGCTGACCGCCGAGCAGTTCAACAC
Source organism: uncultured Collinsella sp. (assembly GCA_900548515.1). Lineage (GTDB taxonomy): Bacteria > Actinomycetota > Coriobacteriia > Coriobacteriales > Coriobacteriaceae > Collinsella. The sequence continues at coordinate 6,657 of URKU01000036.1, forward strand.
CTGCCAGACCATCAAGCAGATCAGCACCGGCGAGGAGTACGCCATCGCCATCAACCAGGGCAACACCAAGCTCAAGGACGACATCAACCAGGCCATCAAGGATCTGACCGACGACGGTACCGTCGACGCCCTCATGGCTAAGTACAATATCAAGTAAAATAGCTACTTGATTGCGCGCGGGCCCTTTCCGTTTTGGCGGAGAGGGCCTTTGCGCTTCTCTTGACGGAGAGCGTATCCGTCTCGTTTTGCCGGCAACTTCTACGATAGGAGCCACCTTGTCTCGACTGAACAAAGGGGCCGCTGAGCAGCGTTTTCCACTGCCCTCGATGCTCCAAAAGCTGGCCTGTGCCCTGGCTGTGGCGCTCGCCCTGGTATGCGCGGGGGCCTGCGTGCCCACGACCGCCCAGGCGCTTGAGACCGCAAAGATTACCGCCCGACCCAATACCGGTTCGGGCAGCGCTGTGGTCGGCGGCACCGAGACGCGCATTACCTGGGAAGTTCAGGCCGATGTCGACGAGGAGCTGAGCGGTCTTTCGCTGACGTTTGTCGACGGCACGACGTTTGGTACCGATGACACGCGATTGACGATGCTCTCGGGCGAGGACCTCATGGATCGTACGCCCATGAAGCCCACGTGCAAGGCTGACGGCCAGACGCTCAAGATCGACTTTGGCGAGACGGCGCCTGCCGGCGGCTTTTTCCGTGTCGAGGTTTACGGCGTGACGTTTCCCGTCGAGGGCGGCGAAGAGGCCTTTAGCGGCACCTATACGCTCGCCGACGGTTCGACCAAGAAGATTTCCAAGATTCCTTCCGTCGAGATCAAGGGCGTGACGGCATTCGATAACTTCCTGGCCGATCTTAAGGAGCAGCCGTGGGTCGAGGCGTGGAATTCCAACATGTTCCTGCGCCTGTTCCTGAACCCGGTCATTTTGGTTCAGAGCCTGCCGATCGTCTTTAAGGGCTTCCTTATGTCGCTCTCGATCGTGCTCGTGGCATTTCCGTTGGCCATTCCCTTTGGCTTTGCGCTGTCGCTCATGCGCATTTCCAAGTCGCGTATCCTTCGTTGTCTTGCCGGCATCTATGTGAATATCATCCGCGGTACGCCGGCGTTCCTGCAGATCTACATCGCGTTCTTTGGCCTGCCGCTTGCCGGCGTCAAGGTGGACGACTATGTGCTGGGCGTCATCGTCATGGCCATGAACTCGTCCGCCTACCTGTGCGAGATCTTCCGCGCCGGTATTCAGTCGATCCCCAAGGGCCAGAACGAGGCTGCTCGCTCGCTGGGCATGAATGCCTTCCAGACGCTGCTCTACGTTATGATTCCGCAGACGTTCCGCAATGTCCTGCCTACGCTGACCAGTGAGTTCATCCTGCTTTACAAGGATACGTCGCTGCTTGCGGCCGTGGGCGTGGTCGAGATCGTCATGAACGCCCGTACCATCGTGGCCACGACGGGCTCCATTACACCGTACGTGGTTGCCGCCCTGTTCTATCTGGTCATCACCCTGCCGCTCGCTCGCTTGGTGAGCGGTCTTGAGGCGAGGCTTTTGGGCACGGCCGAGACCAAGAAGAAGCGTCCCGCCAAGAGCGCCGGACAGGTTGTCGCGACGCCTGCCGATCACATCGCCGGTCTGTAAGGAGGTCCTATCATGAGCGAAACCAATAACTCGAACGAGGTCGTCGTCAGCATCAAGAACCTCCAGAAGGCCTTTGGCGACAACGTGGTCCTGCGCGATATCGATCTGGATGTGCATAAGGGCGAGGTCGTTGTGGTCTTGGGCCCCTCGGGCTCGGGCAAGTCGACGATGCTTCGCTGCATCAATCGTCTGGAGCATCCCACGAGCGGCTCGATTATCGTCGAGGGTGTGGACGTGTGCGCCAAGGGCGTCGACCTTAACAAGGTGCGCACGCATCTGGGTATGGTGTTCCAGCAGTTCAATTTGTTCCCGCACCTCTCAGTCAAAAAGAACGTCATGCTCGCGCAGCAGAAGGTGCTCAAGCGCAGCAAGGAAGAGGCCGAGAAGATCGCCGTCGAGGAGCTGACCAAGGTCGGTCTTGCCGAGCGTATCGACTTTATGCCGAGTCAGCTTTCGGGTGGCCAGCAGCAGCGCGTTGCCATCGCCCGCGCCCTGTCGATGAACCCGCACGTCATGCTCTTTGACGAGGCTACCTCGGCGCTCGACCCTGAGCTCGTGCGCGACGTCTTGGGCGTCATGCGCGACCTGGCGCGCGACGGTATGACCATGATCGTCGTGACGCACGAGATGGGCTTTGCTCGCGATGTCGCCGACCGCGTCGTCTTTATGGACGGCGGCGTCATTGTGGAAGAGGGTACGCCGAGCGAGGTCTTCGACCACCCCAAGAGCGAGCGCACCAAGGCGTTCTTGGGCAATATCTCGTAGCCGGTTGATGTAACTGCCGTTATAAAAGAGCGGGGGCTGGACTTGAATCCAGCCCCCGCTCTTTTGTAGGGATAAGGATGTGCTTTGATGCAGACTCTTTTGGAGGTCCTGGGTTCGTTACGCGAGCTCGGCTCCGAGGGCCTTGCAAGCGGTCTCGCCCTCATCGTCGGGCGCATCGTAGCAAATGACGGAATCGACGACATTGACGCCCGCCTCGTCGGCATCGGCCTTCCAGTTGTCCATCCACTCGCCCTCGGCCCACGAATAAGAGCCAAAGAGGACGACCTTCTTGTCGCCGAGGGTCTCCTTGACCTCATCCCACATGGGCTGGAACTCATCGTATTCAAGCTCCTCGGAACCCATGGCGGGGCAGCCGAAGGCGAAGGCATCATATTCGGCGACCTTGTCGGCAGAGAAGTCGGCGCAGGAGATGACCTCTGCCTCGGCGCCGGCACCGGTTGCGCCCTCGGCAACGAAGTTTGCCATGGCCTCGGTGTTGCCTGTACCGCTCCAGTAGACGACTGCGATCTTGCTCATATGTCTTCCTTTCGGTTGTGCGGCGTGCGGCCGCGTTTTGTATGCTCTATCGGGTTGCCTGGACAAGTTGTCCCAGAGTGCAGCCCTGTTGATAGATGTAGGTAAGGTATTGCGTGCATGCGCGATAGGAATCGAAGGTCGTGAGCGCCTGCTCAACGTTTGTGTATACCTTCCATGCGCCAAAGACCTTATAGTTTTCGCCGTGCTGGACGATAAACTGATGGACATCTTCGTAGGGATAGCCCAAAAAATAGCCAATTTCGTGGGGGAACTCGCACATGCACCCCGTATCGCAGTGCCTATTTCGCGCGAGCGCGCAGACGCTGCCGTCATAGGCACTCTCTGCGGCATTGCTGCTTGCCAGTGTGATGCGCGCGGCGAGATGCACCAGGGACGCGGGCAGGTTGTGGACATCGTAACCTTCGGCGGCAAGCGCCGTCGTGGCGCGGGGGTCGGAGAGGTATCGCATGAGGTCTGCAGGGCGGTACACATAGATGAGCGCTCCGCAGGGGCGCCAGACCAAAACGCTCATATGGATCCCAAGTGGCTGGAGCTCGCAGTTGCATTGGGCTATGACGGCGAGCAGGCGAGAGCGTCGCTCTTCGATATGGGCGGCGCTGGGTTTTCCGTTTTGGTTGGCGTAAACGCCGGGATAGGTAAAGAGCGAAGCCGGCTTGATACCTGCGAGCGTAGGGGAGCAGTTGCGCACGACAGCCGTTTGGTATGTTGGGATGTCAATGGTTCGAGTCACGATGCCCCTTTCGGGTCCTCAGTTGTTAGCCAAGGAAAACTTATACACGAAAGTAAGCCTTGGTCAACTAAAAAGTTTGAAGAGGGAAACTAATTGACCGAACGGACATGATTTTGGGTTAAGATGGGGACACCCCATGGGGGTATCTAGATAGGGCTACTTGAAAGGGGAACGCATGAGTGACTTGCTCAACCCTGCGAATCTCATCGTGCTGGCTGTGATTGTCGTCGGCATGTTTTTTGGACTGCGTCGCATTGCCGCTTCGACACACGGGAAGAGTTGTTGCAGCGATGGCGCAAGCGGCAAGAAGGCCAAGAAGGTAGTGGTTGCGGATACCGATCCGTCCCACTACCCCTATAGCGATGAGTTGCTTATCGGCGGTATGAGCTGCGATGGCTGCGCTCAAAACGTGGCCAATGCCCTCAATGCGCTGAATGGTGTGTGGGCAACGGTAACGTACGCGGACCACACGGCGCGCGTGCGCTCCAAGCGGCCAATCGATCGCGGTGTCCTTGAGGCGGCCGTGAAAGATGCGGGCTACTACGTCATGACGCTGTAGACCTTGCCTTGGATGCGCGTCCTTGTCTAGGCTCGTCCGCGTAGCTCAATGTCCTGGATATCGTCGAAGTTGATGGCGATATCCCTGAGTTTGAGCAGCTTGAATGCGGGTAACGCTTCGTCGAGAATGCCCGTGCGGCTACGATAGCCGTACGTATCGTAATAGGTGACGCGCACCAAGTCGCCGCGTTTGAGGCCCTCGAGCTTTTGCGAAAGCTCGAGGGCTTTTTCTTCCGTGAGCTCACGTTTTTGCTCGACGGTGATTTCCTGCTTGCGCACGAGTTCGTAGTATCCCGTGAGGGCGGCAAAGGGCATAAACTGTGCGGCGCGGTTGGCGCGCACGGCACCGTTGGCAGTGAGGTTGGGGTCGGCTGCGCGGCGTCTGCCCTCGGGGTCCGCCAGGCGCTCGAAGGCGGTCGGCGGGCGCATGGACTGTTGTTTGGGTTTAGGCACGGTGTCCTCCAACTTGATCGTTGCGCTCGCGCGCGGTGGCGCCGGCGGTAAAGCTTAATCCCTTGACGAGCGCGTTCTTGCCGTACTTGCCTTTCACGGCCAGGACGGCGCGCGCCAGGTCGCGCTCGCGCTCATCGGTCTCGATATCGCTGAACAGATCGATGGTGGCAAATTCCTCGGGCACAAGATTGCTAAAGCCCAGGTTGATGCGCTTGACCGGTCGTTTGGGATCGACAGTCTGCGCCCAGAGCTCATCGAAATAGCCCATGATCTTCTTAAACGAATTGGTACGCTCGGGCAGCTTGCGCGAGGCGTTGGAGTGCGCAAAGAGCGCGGCATAGCCACCACGCGGTTTGCCACCATGCTCTCCCACAAAGATGCCATCGATTGCCTGCGCTTCGCGCACCAGGCGGCGCCGTTCGTCATCGCGCTGGACGGGCTTGGGAGCACGGGGCGCGAGCTCGGGGCCGGCGGTTGCGGTGGGTTCGATGCTCGACGTACTCGAGCGCAGGTGTCCGCATCCGTCCACATATTGTGCAGTACCGCTGGCATCAAGCCTGCGTATGTCGGCGCGCTCGCTCGCGTAGCCCACAAAGAGCGAGATGCTGTCGCAGACCACGTGCTTATCGATCAAGTCCAACACGGCGTTGTCGACCATCTCGCGTAAGACGGTGTAGGCCTGCTCGTAGGCATAGCCCTTCGAGAGCACCTGTCCTGTGGTGGTCGAAGTTGCTTGCGGGCGATAGGCTTGGATATCGGCGATGGTTGTCGGCTCGCGTCCGAAGGCGTGGTCGATGAGATACTCGGCATTGACGCCGAGCTCGTCGTAAAGCAGGTTTTCGTCGAGCGCCGCGACGCCCATCAGATCGTAGACGCCGTATTTTTCGAGTCGTGCTGCCACGCCGGGGCCGATGCCCCAGATATCGGTGATGGGACGATGGGGCCAGATTTCCTTGCGAAAGGTCTCATCGTCGAGTATGCCGATGCGGCTGGGTACGTGCTTGGCGGTGATATCGAGTGCAACTTTGGCCTGGAATAGGTTGGGGCCGATGCCGACCGTCGCCGTGATGCCGGTGCGCGCCAGGACCTCGTCGCGCAACATGCAGGCGAAGCCTTCCGCATCGGTGTGATAGAGGTCCAGATAGGGTGTCACGTCGATAAAGCACTCGTCAATTGAGTAGACGTGAACGTCTTGCGGACTGACGTATTCCAGGTAGATACCGTAGATCTGCGCCGACACCTCCATGTAGTGCTGCATGCGCGGTACGGCCTTGATGTAGTCGATGCCGTCGGGAATCTCGAATAGGCGGCAGCGGTTGTGAATACCTAAGTCCTTCATGGCCTGCGTGATGGCGAGGCAGATGGTCGTGCGTCCGCGCGATTCGTCGGCAACGACTAGGTTGGTGGTGAGCGGATCGAGCCCACGGTCGACGCACTCGACGCTGGCATAAAACGTCTTGAGGTCGATGCAGATATAGGTGTGCTGCTCGTGCGCCATCCGTGTCCCTCCATCAAACACATGTTCTTATCGAATATCTGTTCGATAATACCCGCTCGTCCGGACATCGTCAAAACCTGTTCCTTTTTGCCAGGTATAGTCGTGCAACTGCATCGGGTTTTAACGCAGCTCTAAAGAGTGCGAAACAGCTTGGAAAACCTTGCTTCGTAGCATGAGCCTAACGATTGATACCGCCTATGCGCACGGAAGGGTTGTGGGAAAGATGGTCAATTATGGGTTTGGTATGCCGACGCGCTTGGTTGCGGATGGGGATGTGGCTCGCTGGTGCGGGCGATTGGTTGCCCACTACGCTGGCACCAAGGCACTGGTCGTGTTGGGCGGTGACAAGCATACGCGCGATGAGCTTGTCTCGGCGGCACTTGGTTCGCTCGCTCGAGCCCTACTCGAGCGTGTGCTTTTCCGCTGCGGCTCGTTTGAGGGCGACGGGGGAGACGAACTGGTCGACGAAGCCGTGGCCCTGGCGACCGACGAAGGCGTGGACTTTGTCCTGGCGATTGGCGATGCCGATGCTGCCGGCTTTGCGCGCGAACTCGCGCGTCGCATGGCGGCGCTCGATGCCGGCGAAGATGGTTTTGTCCCTTATGGATGCATTGTCTCGGAGGGCAAGGTGCCTGCTGTCGTGGGCACCGGCGAGGTTCCCGTTTTTGCCATTATCGCGCCCGAACTGCTGGAGGGCATCGGGTCTCCTCTGCGTGAGTTGCTCGGTAGCGTCTGCGCCGTGGCCTAATATTTGCCATAAAGGGATGGGTTATTTTTGGTTGGTAAAGCGTTTGACCTGCCAAAATAAGCCTGTCTCTTTTTGATCGGTTGCCGTTTGGGGGCCGATTGGCAACGCTCGCTGATTGTAGTCTTGACCTGCGCTAGAATAGTGGCATCTGAATGTCCGGGCGCATGGAGGCGTGCGCCCGTATGCTGAGGAGGACTCTATGGCAACTGTTGCCGCACCTATCGATGCTACGTCGACTGCCGCTTGGAAGGCACTCGAGGCCCATCAGGAGAAGCTCGAGGCCGAAGGTATCGACCTCAAGGCCTGGTTCGCTGCTGACGCCGACCGCGTGAACAAGCTGAGCTTTGACGCCGGTGACCTGCACTTCGATCTGTCGAAGAACCTGGTGACCGATGAGACCGTCAAGCTGCTGTGCGATCTTGCTCGCGAGGTGAAGCTCGAGGAGCGCCGCGACGCCATGTTCTCTGGCGAGCACATCAACACTACCGAGGACCGCGCTGTCCTGCACACCGCGCTGCGCCGCCCGGCAAGCGAGAAGGGCCAGCTCATCGTCGACGGCCAGGACGTCGTCGCCGACGTGCACCAGGTCCTCGATCGCATGTATGCCTTCGCCGAGCGCGTGCGCTCCGGTGAGTGGAAGGGCGTTACCGGCAAGAAGATCGAGCACCTGGTGTCCATCGGCATCGGCGGCTCCGATCTGGGCCCGGTCATGGCCTACGAGGCCCTGCGTCCCTATGCCGACGCCGGTATCGACTGCCGCTACATCTCCAACATCGATCCCAACGATCAGGCCGAGAAGCTCAAGGGCCTGGATCCCGAGACCACGCTCGTGATCATCGTCTCCAAGACCTTCACCACGCTCGAGACCCTCACCAACGCTCGCGAGGTCAAGACCTGGATGCTCGAGCAGCTCAAGGCTCAGGGCGCCATCGACGGCTCCGATGAGCAGAACGCCGAGGCCGTGGCAAAGCACTTCGTCGCCGTCTCCACCGCGCTCGAGAAGGTCGAGGCCTTCGGTATCGACCCCGCCAACGCCTTCGGTTTCTGGAACTGGGTCGGCGGCCGCTATTCTGTTGACTCCGCCGTGGGCCTGTCGCTGATCGTCGTGCTCGGCCCCGAGCGCTTCCAGCAGTTCCTCGAGGGCTTCCACGCCATCGACGAGTACTTCTGCAATACCCCGCTCGAGAACAACGCCGTCGCGCTGATGGGCCTGTTCAACGTCTGGTACGTCAACTTCTTCGGTTCCAAGAGCCATGCCGTGCTGCCGTACTGCCAGTACCTGCACCGTTTCCCGGCCTACCTGCAGCAGCTCACCATGGAGTCCAACGGCAAGCATGTCCGTTGGGACGGCAGCGCCGTGACCTCCGACACCGGTGAGATCTTCTGGGGCGAGCCCGGCACCAACGGCCAGCATGCCTTCTACCAGCTGCTGCACCAGGGCACCGTGGTGGTCCCGGCCGATTTCATCGCCTTTGCCAATACCGCCAACCCCGCAACCGACAGCGGTCAGGATGTCCACGAGCTGTTCCTGGGCAACTTCCTGGCCCAGACCAAGGCGCTCGCCTTTGGCAAGACGGCCGACGAAGTTCGTGCCGAGGGCACGCCCGAGCAGATCGTCCCGGCCCGTTGCTTTGAGGGTAACCGCCCGACGACCTCGATCTTTGGCGACACGCTGACCCCGTTCGCACTCGGTGAGCTCATCGCCCTGTACGAGCACATCACGTTTGTCGAGGGTACGGTCTGGGGCATCGACTCCTATGACCAGTGGGGTGTTGAGCTGGGCAAGCAGCTTGCCAAGCAGATCACCCCTGCCTTCCACGACGATGCCGCCAAGGCCGAGCAGGACGCTTCAACCCAGGCGCTCATCGAGTTCTATCGCGCGCATCGCAAGTAGTCGCTGCTGTTAACGCATCGCGCCTTATAGTCAGGGGCCCGTATCCTATCGGATGCGGGCCCCTTTGCTTTGCCGTGGTCCCGGGGCGCACGGCCTTTGTGGAGCATCGCCGGGGCGTCGCGCGCTGCGAGAACCCTGCGCCTAGATCTCGGCCTCCGCATGGCCTCGCTGCGCCTCGGGCAGCTCTCCGTAGAGCGGATGGTCTTCGAGCCTAAAGCGCTCGACCTGTTCGGGAGTGCGACCGCGTACAAAGAGCCACGAGCGATCGATCGGCGTCGCCATGAGCGTGCTGGGCAGCGCGTCGGCGCGGTCGGAAAACACCCGGGCACTCTCGGGATCCTGGAACGCCAGCACCAGATGCGTGTCGCAGTTGCCCATGATGGAGCGTGCGCGTGCCTCGCCATAGAGCGCATCGAGCTGGTTGGTCGACTGCAGCAGCAGCGTTGCCCAGATGTTGCGGCTTCGGATAATCGAGAGCACGTTGTCGATCTGGGGGATCTGCAGATTTGCGAAGTCATCGAGCATAAAGCGCACGGGCACGGGCAGGCTGCCGTCGGGCTGCCTATCGGCCTCACGAATGAGGCCCATAAACGCTTGCGTAATAAAGAGGCCGGTCAGCGGATCGAGATTGCGGTCAATATCGCTTACGGTTACAAACAGGGCGCAGGGGGTGTGTCCCATGGAAGCGAAGTCCACCTGATGGCACTCACGATAGAGCTGTGCCGCACCGTCGAATCCCAGACACATGACCTTTTCGGCAAGGATGCCGACGATGCTCGCGTGCATGCGCTCGGCATTTTGCGTAATGGCGTAGCGCCGCCATAGCGAGAGGGCATAGCTTTGGGGGTCGGTCGTGATCAGGTCGTCAAACAATCGACCCGTGGCACCGTCCTGCAGGTGCTCGATCAGCTTGATGACCGAGCTGATCGTCTGCTCGTCGGCGGGTAGCTGTTCGGTGACGTAGGCGATAAGACACGACAGCAGGTTTGCCGCCGCATGATCCCAAAAAGGCTGGTTGTTGTCCTCGATGGGGCAGATGGCCTTTGCCACCGAGAGGATGTCCTGCTGGTTGGGCCTGCCGTCCGCCTTGCGGCGAATGTGCCTCAGGGGGTTGTAGCCGCAGCGCTCGATGCCGGGCGCAAGGGCCGGGACGGTGTTGAGGTCGGCGAAGTTGAGACATTGCACGCGGTAACCGTGGGCTGCCAGCACGGGTCCCACTTCGCGACAGAGCGTGCCTTTGGTGTCGAGCACGATGTAGCTTGCGTTCATTTGCAGCAGGTTGGGCTTGAGGACGTTTCGGGTCTTGCCGGCTCCCGAGGGGCCGATCACAAGTGCGTTGTTGTTGAGTCCCGTTTGGCGGGTGTCGCAGGAAAGCGTTCGATCCTTGGCGAGGATGGTGGACGATGCGGACTTAGATGCGGCGAGGCGGCTGGCGAGGTTAGACATGGGCGACCTCCTTGGTGGTCGAGAGGATTTCGTGGGCAAAGCCGAGCTCGACGGCGCGCTCGGCCGAAAGGTAGGTGTCTTTTGCAGTGAGGGACTGGATGCGCTTGGGCGTGAGGCCGCTGCGGTCCGAGAGGATTTGCGTGAGGGTCTTGCGGGTCTGCATGAGACGCCGGCTGGTTTCTTGCAGCGCAAGTGCCGAGCCGCCTGCCCCCTGGGGGATCAGCGGGTCGTGAATCATGAGCTCTGCATGGGGCGCCATACGGCGATCGTCGCCGCCCATAAAGATCACGGCGCCCATGGACGCGGCGAATTCCAGACAGACGGTGCGGATGGGGCACGATGCGAGGCGCATGGCGTCATAGATCGCAAGACCCGATCGCAC
>URKU01000037.1 GCA_900548515.1 uncultured Collinsella sp.
CCTCCCGCGGTCAAAGTCGACATAGATACGTTTTATTGTAGAGCGAGCGTTGCCCAGTCAAGCCAACCGTCTGCGCCGCAAGCGGAGCCACCGGGGACCCCGGCGGGTCAGGCTCAAGGCTTATCCGTTGATAATTGATGCGATCTCGTGCAGATCCTCGGCAAAGTAGATGCCCCGTTGACGCTGCGGGCTCGATAGGCCCTTATCAATCATGTGCCCGAGCAGCGCCTTAAGATCGTTGTAGTAACCGTCCAGGTTATACAGAATGCACGGAGCACTCAGGTGCCCCAACGACACCGCGGACATGACCTCGGCAATCTCCTCAAGCGTGCCCGTCCCACCGGGAAAGGCGATGAACGCATCGCCGAGCTCGATCATCTTGGCTTTGCGCTCGGCCATATCACTCGTCACGATGAGGTCGTCAATGCCGTCGTGTTGAAATTCGGCCTCTATAAAAAAGCTCGGCTCAACACCCGTCACGTGTCCACCTGCCTCGAGTACGCTATCGGCGAGAGCGCCCATCAGTCCCGACTTGGACCCACCGTACACGAGCGCCTGGCCGTTGGCGCCAATCCAGTTGCCCAGCTCCTGCACCGCGGGCAGAAACGCCGGGTCATTGCCGACGCTGGCACCCAGATACACGGTGATATTCATATTCAGTCCCCCTCATTGAGACGCGCGGCGCCCGCTCTAGCGTTGGCGGCGCCGATATTCGCGCACGCGGCGCGACAGATCGGCGAGCTGGTCGCGATCGAGCTCTTCCAGATGCTCAAGATCGTCCATAAAGCGCGCCATGGTGTCCTTTTGACGCATCTTGATGAGCGTATTGCAGTAGTTCACCGCCACGCCCGTGAGCATGGCGATGTAGAAGATGCTGATAACGCTCAGAATGACGGTAATGGCGCGGGCAACCGGCGTTTCGGCCGGAATGTCGCCAAAGCCGATGGTCGAGACCGTCTCAAAGCTAAACCACAGGCCATCGCCAAACGTGAGGGTCGTGGGCTCGGACAGCCAGACAGCCGTCGAGCACAGCAGGTAAAAGATAAAAAACAGACCCGTGATGCGCGCAAAGCCAGCCTGTCGCAGCACATCGGCAAGCGTCCTCAACTTGTTCATCGCGACCCCTTTTCCCAGACGCCCAATCACGTTCGCCCGGTATTGTCCCACAACCGGCAGCTAGGGACGTTCCTTTTGCGCCGGCAGAAAGGGACTGTCCCCAGCTGCCGGGCGGGAGCGTTTAGCGGTACAGCTGCCAACTGGGCAGGCTGAGCTGGTATCCTTATGCGGTAATGTCTCGATTCGTTAGGATTGCATGTGAGAGCTGCCACTGCCCTTCGTTCAGTTATATGTCGCGCCCTGGCCGCCGCGCTTACCGCGCTCGCCGTACTGAGCGCCGTCGCGCCCGCCCCTGTCTTTGCCGCCGACTCCGATCAGCAGGTCAAAACGGTCCGCGTCCGCTGGCTCGTCAACAACGAGGGCTTCCAGGACGGCACCCCCGGCGAGCGTCTCTCTGGATGGGGTTACGAGTACCTCCAGACCCTGTCGTACTACACGCCCGGCTGGCGGTACGAATACGTCTCCGGCACCTTCACCGAGCTTTTGGACATGCTCGAGGCGGGCGAGATCGACCTCATGCCCAACATCTCCTACTCCGAGGAACGTGCCCAAAAGCTGCTCTTTTCCTCGAACCCCGAGGGCACCGAGCGCTACTTCATCTACGCCAAGCCCGATCGCGACGATCTGGCCAAGGGTGACCCCCAAGCGCTCCAAGGCCTTACCATCGGCTGCAACCCCGGCGTTATGCAAACCTTCGTTGGCCAGCAGTGGCTCGCCAACGAAGGCATTACCTGCACCTATAAAGAAATCAACACTGGCGGTGCCCTCTTTGACGCGCTCGCAAACAACGAGGTCGATGCCATCATCATGAACGACACGACCTCGTCGCCCAGCGCCTCCCCCATGTTCTACATTGGTTCGAGCGACTACTATTTTGCCGTCCCCAAAAGCCGCCCCGACCTGATGGACGACATCAATGCCGCCATGTCGGCAATCGCCCGCGTCAACCCACGCTATATCGACGAAGTCAAATCTAACTACTCGGCCCAAAACAGCGGTTCATCATCGCTCAACGGCCCCGAACGTTCCTGGCTCAAAACAAATGACAACACCATCACGCTCGGCTACATTACGGGCAGACTCCCCTACTGCAACGAAGACGAAAACGGCGAAATGGAAGGCTCGCTCGCATCGCTTGCGACGACGCTGCACGATAAATTTGGCATTACGGTCAAAACCGTCGCCTTTGATAGCTACAAGATGATGTCAAAGGCCCTGTCAAAGGGAAGCATAGACGTTGCGCTGCCGGTATACCGAGATTACTGGTTTGCCGAGCAATCAGGCGTTGTGCAGTCGATATCGTTGGGGACCATATCCCTCACCGCCATCCACACCGGCAGCGACCTGAACAAAGACCTTCAGAACATCGCCTGTACCAAATCATCGTTTGTCAACAAAAATGCACTTGAAAGTCTGTTCCCCACAGCGACCGTGACCGAATACCAATCCGACGATGAAGCGTTCGACGCCCTCAGGAAGGGAACGGCGCACTGCATCGTCGCTCCCAGCTCACGCATAAAAACCATCGGCGACCGCCATGATCTCAAGGACTACGAGACGGTCGAGCTCCCTGACACCTGTGAGCTCTCGTGCTGGATTTCGCGCGGAAAGCCCGAGCTGCTGGGAATCATCAACAAGGGCATCATCAATGCCGGAGAATCGCTCTCCGCAAGCAATTACTCCTCCACGTCGTACACGACCCAGGAATCAGACACGCTTCAATTCCTTTTTCGCAACCGCACCGCCATTGCCGCTACCCTCATCGGTATGTTGTCGGTCGGCATCGTCCTGCTCATCTGGGCGCTCGTGCGCGCTCGAACCGAGCGCAAAAAAGCCGACGCTGCCAACGCCGCTAAGACGGCATTCCTCACGCGCATGAGCCACGACATCCGTACGCCGCTCAACGGTATCCTGGGCCTTATCGAGATTGAGGAATTGAAGGAAGGCGATATCAAGGTCGCCCGCGAGAGCCGTGCCAAGGCGCGCGTTGCCGCCAATCACCTGCTCTCGCTGATCAACGACATCCTCGAGATGGGCAAAATCGAAGACCGCAAGCTAACACTGGAGCATGCGCCTTTTAACCTCAAAGAACTCTGTGACAATACGCTGGTTCTGTGCAAGCTCCGCGCGTCCAGTAACGGCATCACCATGCAGGACAATAGTCTGCCGTACGCCACGGGGCCATACATGATCGGCAGTCCCACCCATATCCGACAGATCATGATCAACCTGTTAGACAACAGCATTAAGTACAACAAGCACGGCGGCTCCGTCACCTTTAGTTCAAAGACCAAGCCACTCGATAACGGGCGCGCGCTCTTTTGCTTTAGCGTTTCGGATACCGGCATTGGCATGACTCCCAAGTTTTTAAAGCATATCTATGAGCCGTTTGCCCAAGAAGGTGACGATGCGCGCAGCAAGTTCCAAGGAACCGGCATGGGCATGCCAATCGTCAAGTCGCTTATTGAACTGATGGGCGGCACCATCGAAGTCACCAGTGAGCTCCATGTGGGCACCTCGTTCTACGTGGAGATTCCGCTCGATATCGACGAGAATCCCCAGGCGCGGGCGAATACGGTTGAGAGTGCGCCCGACTGCTCGCTCGCCGACATGAACGTGCTGCTCGCCGAAGACAACGAATTGAATGCCGAAATTGCCCAGACGCTGCTAGAATCCGAGGGCGTCGTGGTCACCCGCGCCGCCAACGGCAACGAGGTCGTCGATCTGTACCTGTCGCATCCCGCCGGCAGCTTCGATGCGATCCTGATGGACATTATGATGCCGGGCATGGACGGCTATGAGGCGACCCGCACGATTCGTCTGAGCGAGAAGGTCGATGCAGCCGATATCCCCATCATCGCGCTCACCGCCAATGCCTTTGCCGAGGACGCCAAGGCGGCACGCGATGCCGGCATGAACGCCCATCTGTCCAAACCGCTCGACTTTAACAAGCTCAAAAACATACTCGCCCGCATCAAGAAAAACGGAGCTGTTTCGCTATAGTTTGTGCTCAACAACCATACGCAGCAGAAAGGAAGCCAACAATGTTTAGGCCCTTACGCCGAAAGAAACGCGCCATCACCGACGAGGAAGCGCGCGAGCTGCTCGCTACCTGCAAGCGCGGCGTCTTTGCCGTCAACGGCGACGATGGCTACCCGTACGCCATTCCCGTCAACTACTTCTTTGACACCGAGCACGACAAGATTTATTTCCATGGCGCCAAGGCCGGCCACAAGGTCGATTCACTCAAGCGCGATGACAAGGTCTGCTTTACCGTTTACGGCAACGAGTGGTACAAGGACGGTGACTGGGCTCCCTACGTTATGAGCACCGTCGTCTTTGGCCGTTGTCGCCTGGCGAATGACACCCCCGCGTTTATCGAGGATAAAGTCCGCCAGCTCGCGCTTAAGTACTACCCTTCTGCCGAGGAGGTCGAAGAGGAAATCGCCAAGGACATTAAGGGCGTCCAGCTCTACGAGATTACGATTGAGCATCTCTGCGGCAAGCAGATTCAAGAAAAGTAAGCCTCAAGAACAGGCGTCACAAATGGCAATATGGCCCGGTTCCAACCCACCTTGGAACCGGGCCATATGCTTATGAAGCGTCGGCAGCTATGTGCGCAAGCGCCTCGACGAGCTCTTGCGAGCTCACGGGTTTACTCAGGTGCGCGTCCATGCCCGCCTCGCGTGAAAGTCTGCGGTCGTCGGCAAAGGCGTTGGCACTCACGGCGATAATCGGCGTGGTCGCGGCATCCTCGCGATCGAGTGCTCGAATCCGACGCGTGGCCTCAAGGCCATCGATGCCAGGCATCATGATGTCCATCAACACCACGTCGTACTCGTGCGGTGCGCTCGCGGCAAACGCCTCAACGGCAGACTCGCCATCCTTAGCATGCGTCACGACGGCACCGGCACGGCTGAGTGTAAACTGCGCGATCTCGGCATTCAGATCGTTATCCTCTACGAGCAAAACGCGCAAGCCCTGGAGCGCATCACCATCGCCCGCATCCGCGCGAACTGCCTGAGGAATCTCGGAGCGTTTGCATTTCTCGAACGGCAGGCGGATGGTAAACGTCGTCCCCTGCCCCAAGACGCTCGTAAAACTCATGGTTCCGCCCATAAGCTCCACCAGCTGTTTTGCGATAGGCGCGCCCAGGCCAGTTCCCGACGAAGCGCCTTCCACCTGCTGCTCCTCGCGGCAAAACGGCTCGTAGAGGTGCCGTTGGAACTCCTCGCTCATGCCAATACCGTTGTCGGCGATCGTGTATTCATAGACGGGGACGCCATCCGCTGGCTCCACCTCGCGGCACGCCAGGCGAACATAGCCGCCCTGGCGGTTGTACTTGACGGCATTGCCGGCAATATTGAGCAACAAGCGCTTGAGGTGCGTCACGCTCACCCGCGCATAGGGATGATTAAGCGTCTGCTGGTCGCAGATAATTGTCACCAGACGCTCCTCGGCCTGGCGCTCCAGAATATCGCGCACTTCACAGTTGAGGGCCACCAAATTTATGGGCACGAGGTTCAGGTCGACCTGCCCGCTCTCCAGGCGACTCATATCGAGTGCCTCGTTGGCAAGGTCGAGCAGCAGTCCCGATGCCGTCCAGATTTTTGAGCGGCACTCAGTCTGCTTTTGCAGATCGTCCGCATTGGCATCGCCAACCTCGACCATGCCGCGAATGCCGTTGATGGGCGTGCGCAGATCGTGGCTCATGCGACGCAGAAACTCCGTCTTTGCCGAGTTGGCGGACGAGGCCTCACGCGCCGCCTTTGCCAGCTTGTCGCCATAGTCGCGCTCCTGCTGCAGTAAGTCCGTCAAACGTCGGCGATCAGCGCGGCGACGCACCGTCACAACAACGGCTATAACACCGCTGTAGAGCGCCAGCACGCCGGCAGCAACAGCCGCGACAACCTCAAAGTAGCGCTGCGCCGAGGCATAGGTGTACACATAGAATTTGTGCGCTTTTCCAAATGTGCCCAAATACCACTCGCCGTCGGCGTTAACCAATCTGACCTTACCAGCCAGGCATCGATCCTTAATACCATCGACAATGAAGACGTCCGTCGCAGGCAGATCGAACACGCCCAATACGGTGGGTTCAACGGCATTGGTCGCAACGACCTTGCCGTCGCTTTCGATCACGATATTGCCGCTATCGATGGTTTCATAGCCTTCGAGCAAACTCTGCAGTTTGAGCGTATTGCTTGCAACCGCCTTCGCGCTCTGATGCCTTACCGCGATAACGATACCCTCGCCATCCTGCCGAGTCACGCAGCCAATGTCTGCGACCGAATCATCCGCAAGCGTGATGCGGGCGGTATAGGACTTAAGCGGATGAGTTGCCACCTCCAGCACGGGCGCTTCCTTGAGATACGTAGCGAGCGACCCGTAGCCCACATCGCCCGTCGAGGACTCGGACACCAAATTGCCCGATGCGTCCGTCACAATCAGCGCGCTCACGTTGAACTGGTCGGCGTATTGCTCCAGCATGGCGTTATCCACCGAACCGTCGCGCTCCATATCGCGAGCAGCCTCTCCGGCAATCTCCATAACGCGAATCAGGTTTTTGGTCGCATAGGCGCTGTTGAACGCATCGTAGGAAAGACTCTGCGTCGCCACGTAATCGACAACGTCGGCAAAGCGCTGCTCGGCCTGGGCTGTCGTGTAACCGTAGCTCATCATGCCGGCAACAACCGAGAGCGCTATCCCCAGCAGAGCGACAAGGAGCCATGCCCCTGTCGAACGATTGTCCCGCTCCTGAGCGGCGTGGTCGGGCGCATCGATCATGACAGGCCCTCCATATTCAAAAATGGCGAAGGGTCATCAAAGTACTTTGACACCAGACGTTCCATGGTGCCATCGGCAAGCATTTCTTGGTAGGCATGAGTGAGCTTGACGTCGATGCCGCGCGTATCGTTGATATCGAAAGCGGTGCCCAAACCAACCTTTAGCAGCGGCTCATCCAAAATGCGATATGTCACACCATAGTCTTTTTCGTAGGTGAGGAACGAGGACTCATGCGCGGCGATGGCGTCGACCAGGCCCTCGACGAGCGCCGGGTTCAGATATGAACCGTCCGAAAAGCTGTAGAGCTCCTTGATCTGCGGAACGTTTTCATTTGTGCGATTGAGCAAAATGCCCTCGGGCTTGGTGGTGGACTGAACCGCCACGATCTTATCCTCAAGATCGGCAAGCGTGTAGATATCGCTCTGGGGATCGACCGCGACCACCTGGCGGCTCGCAAGGTACGGGCCGGCCCAACGATATTCGTTTTCGCGACCCGTCATACTAAAGCTGCCCATGACACAATCGAGTTCGCCGCTCGCCAGCAGCTCTTTCTTCTTTTCCCAATCGATCATCTGGTATTTTGGCTTGTAACCAATGCGGGCCAAAGCCTCGGTTAATATCTCGACGTCCAGGCCAACGATATCGCCGTACTCGTCGGTATACACAAACGGTGGATAGAGGTCACTGCCGACGTTGAGCGTCTTAAGGTCGTCGTCCTTGGCCTGCGAGGCGTCAGGGGCTTTTGATGCTGGCGTCGAGGCTTCGTCATTGTGCCCGGAACAGCCGGCCATCGCTATGACAAAGGCGCTCGCCACTGCAAGCGCGACAAACAACGAAATGGCAGCCGAGCGACGGGGTCTTTTCATCGAACTCCAGACGATCCTGTTTACAGACTGAAATGGTTAAAGATAATAGCAAACAAAACCACACGAGTACCCAATGGTTACAGACGTTTTACCATGCGGGGCCTTCCGGCCGACTTGGCAGAAGACCCCGCATGCAGCGCACGCTTACCGTGCATTAAAAACGTAGCGGTCCAGGCGGTCGCACGCTTCCCTTACGCGCGAAAGCGGCAGCGCCAGATTCACGCGAATGTGGCAGGGCCCGTGGAACGGGCGGCCGTCCTGATATCCCACGCCTACGCGCGCCCCCTCGTCGAGCAGCCACTGAATATCGCGGCCATGCTCGCGGCACCACTCGGTGCAGTCCAGAAACACCATGTACGTGCCCTGCGGACGCGAATAGGACACGCCCTCAAAATGCTCGTCCACGTAATTGCAGAAGTACTCGATATTGCCGGCAAGCACCTGGTTGAGCTCGTCCACCCACTCGTAGCCCTGCGGCTGGTAGGCACCGATAAGCGCATGCATAGAGAGGACGTTCATCTCGTTGTAGTGGGTCTTGTCGGACACGGCGCACACGCGGTCGCGCAGCGTCTCGTTATAGATGATGTGGTAGCTGCCGACCAGGCCCGCCAGGTTGAACGTCTTGCTGGGCGCATAGAGGGCAACCGTGCGCATGCGGGCGTCCTCGCTTACCGACTGCGTCGGAATATGCTTGTGTCCCGGCAGGATGATATCGGACCAAATCTCGTCCGAAATCACCACGCAATCGTGCTGGCGATAAATGTCCATGGCGCGCTCGATCTCGTCGCGCTCCCATACGCGGCCGCAGGGATTATGAGGCGAGCAGAACACCGCGGCATGGATGTGGTTTTGGGCGAGTTTGCGCTCCATGTCCTCAAAGTCCATGCGCCACACGCCCTGGTCGTCGAGCTTAAGCGGGCTGTGGACAATACGATAGCCCGCGGCCTCGATGGACTTGGTAAAGCCGATGTAGGTAGGGCTGTGGACCAGCACCGCATCGCCTGGCTGGACATACGCGCGCAACGTCGACACGACACCGCCCAGCACGCCGTTTTCGTAGCCGATATGCTCAGGTGCCAGGCCCTCGACGCCATTACGGCGGCTCTGCCATTCGATGATGCGGTCGAAATACTCGGGGCGCGGATTGAAATAGCCAAACATGGGGTGCTGGGCACGCTGAATGATGTGTTCCTGGACCGTGGGCACCGTGGCAAAATTCATGTCGGCCACCCACATGGGAATGCGGTCGAAGCCCTCGTCGGGTGCGTTCGGAGCCATACCGGGGATCTCGCCCCAAGAGTCAACGGCGATGGCATCCATGCCGTGGCGGTCGATAAGCGAGCTAAAGTCGTATTTCATGCTGAGCTCCCATGCAAAGCGGACTATTTTGGTAGGCGTTATTGTCCACCAGCATGGGCGATTTTGACATGGGGTTTGGCGCTTAATTTGACGGGTTCAGACGAATGGCTGGTTAGTCTTGCGCGTCGTTGACGGCGGTTACCGTCAACCTGGCTCCGTCGACCGTAAACGATATGTCGAGCCCGGCGTAAGCCAAGTGGTAAACGCGGTTTGGCTCGTGCTTGCTGCCCGCGCGGCGCGGATCTTGGCGAAGGACCTCGACCAAGCCGGGGAGCTTTGCGGGCGGGACCATATCTTGCAGCGCTCGCGGAAACTTAACATCGAGCTCTTGCCACGGAGCACCCTCGATCCAGCCGCCGGTCGCATCCAAGTGGCAGTCCGCAAACGGAATGTAGGGCTTAATGTCGTAGATGGGCGTGCCGTCGCGCAGATCGGCCCCCAGCACATAGATGGTGGGGCCATCGTCGGTGAGCTCGACACGATCGAGCTTGACGCAGGTGAGACCGATGGGATTAGGGCGAAACGGGCTGCGCGTGGCGAAGACGCCCACACGCTCGGCTCCACCCAGGCGCGGCGGACGCACAGTTTTCGACCATTTTGCGTTGGTGCCGGACCTGTCCTGCGACTTGGCATCGGCAACTATGTCCTTAGCCGTGCCGCCGGGCGTTCCGTTTTCGAAGCGCCACAGCAGCCACAGGTGAGAGAAGGAGTCCAGACCCTCAACCGCTGCATTGGAGGCAAATTCCGGCTCAAAAACGATGCGTCCCTGCAGATGGGGCGCCAAAAAGCTGTTGCGCGGAATGCCGAACTTCTGCGGCAGGTCGGTATGTATGTGTGCAATAGGTTCCATGCCGGTCATTGTACGGCATGGAGGCGTGGGGCGTTGCGCGCAATTCTTCGCCGCGGACTCCTGTCATGCAACCAACGGTTGCTTGGAAGGGCGCCTGCCGCCGCGTATGCTTAAGCCATCAACCAGCAGAAAGGAGCCGCTATGGCCTTTGCAGAAAAGCTCATTGCCATCCGTCGCGCCCATCACCTTACCCAAGAGCAACTCGCCGCCAAACTCTTTGTCACGCGCCAAGCCGTCAGCCGTTGGGAGCGCGACGAGGTCACCCCGGGCATCGACATGATGAAGCTCATTGCCGCCGTAACCGGAGAGCCGTTGTCCCACCTGCTCGAAATGCCCGAGCATTATTGCCAGAGCTGCGGCATGATACTCACGCCCAACGACTGCGGCACCGATGCCACGGGCGCCACGACCGACCATTACTGCAAGTGGTGCTACGACCACGGCAAGTACACCTACGACACCACCATGGAGGCGATGATCGAGGATTGCGCCCCGCGGCTGGCGCAAAACACCGGCATGTCGCTCGACGAAGCCGTCTCGCTCATGGGCGCCGTCCTGCCGCAACTGGAGCGCTGGCGCACCGTGCAGGAAAACGAGGAGCGCTACGGCTCCGAAGCGCGGGTGCGCTATGGCGATGAGGCTATCGATGCAGCAAACGAAGCACTGCTGGATATGGACCCCGAGACATGGAACGACATGAAGGAACTTGAACGCGCTATTCTGGGTCAACTCTCGATTGCCATGGGCGATGGCGATGCGAATGGAAGCGAGGCTCGCAAGCTTGTCGCGATGCATCGTCGCTGGATTGCTCTCAACTGGGGATGCGAGCCCCAAGACGAGGCGTACCTGGGCCTCGCCCACGGCTATCTTGCCGACCAGCGCTTTGTTGACTACTACGACAAGCCCTGCGGCACCGGAGCCACGGCGTTTCTGGTTCAGGCCATCGAGTCGTCACTGGTCCGCGCATAGACCGCGGCAGCTTTGGGTATTTCAATCGAAACCTCAACCGATTGGAGACCTATGGCTACTAATCATGAGCTCACGCTGTACGTTATGACCGGCTGCCCGTATTGCATAAAAGTCAAACGATTCCTTGCCGATAACGGTGTGACCATCCCCGAGCGCAATATCTCGACCAATACCGAGGCCGAGCAGACGCTCATCGCCGTCGGCGGAAAACGCCAGGTTCCCTGCCTATTCATCGACGGCAAGCCACTCTACGAATCGAGCGACATCATCGCGTGGGTGCAGGAGAACCTACTCTAACACTCGCGTTGCGACCGGCTCGCCCCAACCTATACGACCCAAACATGTACGCCAGCATCCAAAGTCGACCATTTCCGACATCTTTGGATGCTGGCGTACAGCTTTTGGGTAGCCATGGACGCTCTTAGCCGGCTAATTGTTTGAGGCGACCTTTGGATTATGGCTGTTTGACGCCTCTGGAAAGGTTTCCGAGAGGGCTGTGGTCAAAAAAGGGCAAATATGAGTACTGCTACCTGTTTAGTAGCAGCGATTTTGATCACTTCAGGAACTATTCAACGTTCCACTCGTCCGCAGACGACGTTATTTCTCCTCATATGTTCAATAAAAGTAGCTCCTAATGGGAACAAATCTCATCAGGAGCTGCTATTTATAGCAAAATAAATGCAACCATAATGGCAACAGTACTCATATTTGCCCTTTTTTGACCACGACCCTCCAGAATAGTCGCTGAGAACGACACTAAATGACAAAATCCGACACTTGGACGTTCTTATATGAGTAGCCATTGAAGGACACCTAACGACTACTCCCATTCGCGACACACTGTGTCGCGAATTAAGCTGGTCCCATTACCGAAGACCAGTGAGAGTTCCTGCCCAGAATCTCGATAGCTTAATAAAGCGCTCCCCTCCGGAAGTTCAATGAGCATCCAAATTCCAAGCTGAAAAGCAAAGGAGTAGCGAAGCCGTCAATGCTCATTTCCTATCGAACAGGCGGGTCAAAACAAGCTAATTAGCCCGATAAACTGCTTGTATTTTTGTCTACAAAATTGTATACAAAAAGAGAATCCGAGAACCGGCGCTCGACATTATGTCGATCGATAGGAGGCGCTATGGACGCTAAGCAGCTCGAAAAGATGATGGGGTTTGCTCCCGGAGAGTTGGAGAAAGCCGCAGAGGCATACGAAAAAGATGGGTGGCCGAAGGGTCGCACCATCAAGCTGGGAAGGCCGTCGATCTCTGATGAGCCAAGCGTTGTTTTATCGGCACGTGTGGGTGAATCGGTCCTTGAAGCCTTTGACGCAAAAGCAAAGCGCCATGGGCAAACACGCACGGAGCGACTCAGAGAGCTCATCACGCTCGATGCAATGATTGCCTAGACTCAACTCCCCCGCCGACCCAAACATATACGCCAGCATCCAAAGTCGACATTTTTTCGACATCTTTGGATGCTGGCGTACAGCTTTTATAGCTAGTCATTGGGGACACTCATTGGGGACGTTCATAAATGACTAGTCGTTAAAGAACGTCCCCAACGGCTAACTAGCCGTGGAAGCGGACTATGGTCGCAAGCGGCTGTTCGCGAAAGACACGATCGACGGCGGCGCGGTATTCGTCGACCTTTTTAGTCTTGCGCACGAGCTTGTGAACGGTAACGGGGTCGGCGAAGGCGCATTTGGCGTAGAACCACCACTCCTTCATGCGAAAGACCGCGTTACCGCCAATCTCTTCTGCATATGCCGCAAACAGCGTGTCATGGAAACGATGCAGTTCGGCTGCCGTGGCAGCAGGGCCGCCCTTGACCATGCGAGCCAGCGCGGGGTTCGCAAGCAAGCCACGCCCCAGCATCACATGGCGTGTGCCGGGATAGGCCTCCACCAGCGCATCCATATCCTCAAGATCAAAAATGTCGCCGTTATAGGCAACCGGGAACGGCGCACGCTCCAGAGTCTCGCCATAGAACTCCTTGCGCGGCGAGCCCGTATAGCGGTCCTTTTGCACACGCGGATGCACGATTAGCTCTGCCAGCGGCATGCGGCAATACAGATCGAGCACGCGCTCATACTCGTCGTCGTCCTCGAGCCCCAGCCTAGTTTTGACCGATACCGGCAACGGCGACCGCTCGCACACATCGCTCAAGAACACCTCGAGCTCGTCGAGATTGCGCAAGAAGCCCGAGCCCTTGCCCTTGGCGACAACCGTTCCCGAGGGGCAGCCCAAGTTGAGATTGACCTCGCGGTAGCCCATGTCGGCGAGCACCTGTGCCGCCCACACAAACTCGTCCGCGTTCTTGGACATGAGCTGGGGCACCACGTTGAGCCCCTGGTTATTGGCAGGATCAATCTCCTTAAACGCCTTGCCGCCAAAGCGGTTTCCCACCCGCGGCGGCGGCAAAAACGGCGTGTAATAGCAATCGAGCGCGCCGAAACACTCCGCATGCACGCGACGGAACACATACCCGGTAATCCCCTCCATAGGGGCCAACGATAGAATCATCTACTCTTCTCTCATATCAACGAACGTGACAAAGGGACTGTCCCTTTGTCACGTTATTCGGAGCGCAGGGCTTCCACGGGGTCCTTCTTGGATGCGCTGCGGGCAGGCAGCAGGCCGGCAACGACCGTCAACAGCACCGAAATCGCGATGAGCACCAGCGCATCCCGCACGGGCAGGCTCATCAGATTGGGTACCTGTTTGGCGGCAAGCGCCCAGGTATTAACCGGAAAACTCACGAGCACCACAACGACAATGGCAAAGACACCAGCGATCAGACCCTCAATGAAGGTTTCGGCATTGAACACGTTAGCCACGTTGCGCTTCGACGCACCGATTGCACGCAAGATACCAATCTCCTTTTTGCGCTCCAGCACGCTGATGTAGGTGATGATGCCGATCATGATGGAGCTCACGACCAGGCTGATGCTCACGAACGCGATAAGCACCAAGCTGATGGTGTTTACGATATCGGTCACCGAGCCCATGATGATGCCCATGTAGTCGGTATACGAGATGGCCTGTTCATCGTGGCCAGCCGCCTTAACCTGCTCGTTATACGCATCGATATGGTCGAGCACGCGCTCCTTGGCCTCAAAGTCGCGTGGGAAGATCTTGACTGAGATGGGGTCAGCTTCATCGGCATAGCCCAACGTGGTCAGGTTGTTGTCATAGGTGAGCTGCGATGCCTTGGCGTAGCTCATCATGAGCGAACTCAGGTCCTCGGCATCCATATTGAAGTGAATAGCACTTGCGAACGCCGCCGCATCCACGTGGAAGGCATTTGCCAAATTGGGAATGTTGGATGACATCTGCGTCGCCATCTGGTCCATGATACCCGCGGCACCTGTCTTGAGTTGAGCCGAGACGGTGGCCGCGATCTCGTCGCTTATCTCCTGCATAATCTCGCCCATAGCCTGTTGGAAATAGGGAACGAGCAGGTTTTGCACGTAATCGGTCATGGCCTTTTGCAGGCGCTCCACCAAAACATCTCCGCCCAACGCCTTGAGCTGAGCCAGGTATTGCTGAGCCGTCGCGTCTTGCTCGAGGTATGCCGTGAACGCGTCTGCGAGCTTCGATGCGTCTTTAAGATCGTCGGGCGAGAAGGCCTTGAACTGTTCCGACTGCATGAAGCCCGCAAACAGCTTGTTGGCGATAGCGCCCGCCTGCCCCATTTGCTCGGGCGTAAGCTCCAGGCCGTCGAAGATGCCCGAAAGGTCGGGCGTGGGCGCCTTTGCCATGATGTCGGTGAAATCGATGTTCTGACCTATGCCGGAAAGGTCGATGTTGAGCCCAGAGAGATCGATGTTTGAAAGATCCATGCCGCCGGCCGCGCCGGAAAGCGCGGACGTGTCGAAGGAGAAAGTCTTCTTGAGAGCGACCTCATCGACCGAGAACATGCTGCCCAGGTCCACACCTTGCTTGGCCTCGCCTTGCAGCTCATCGAACGACTTACCGGTAAAGACGTCGGTCTCGGGATGGGCGAGCTGCTCCTGCACAATCTGAGATTCGGCAGCGCGCTCCATAAGCTCACGAGTTAGCGCATGCGTATAGGCAATACCCGGGGACAGCGCACTGGCATTGGCAGTCTCGTTGGGACGCACCACGCCCACAATGCGCACGTCGATACCGTCGGCAACCTTGGCTGCCATAAAGTCGGTGTCGCCAGACATATCGGTCCACATACCGGTCTCTTCGTTTTTGCGATACGCATCGGCCGGCGACAACACCTTAAACGTCGTAGACAGCGCATCGTCGTAGGTAAAGTCGGCGGCGGTCTCGGGCGTTTCGACCTCGCCATCGGCCGTCATGGCGCTGTTGACCAGGTCGTTGAGCTCATTGATATCCAGCGCGCCGATGCTATAGAGCGTATAGTCGCCCACCGTGCCACGGCTCGAAAGCACCATCACGGCCTCGTTGGCAGACGTAGGCCAATGACCGGCGACGACGTCGTACTGGCTGTCGAGCAGGCTCTGGTCGTCAATCATCTCGTTGAAGACCGAGGTCCCCATGGACTCCATGCTCACCGTTGCCGCCGAGCTCGCGCCTCCGCTCATAGCCTCGGTCATCGCGTTGGGCACCAGGCGCACGGGCTTCTCGTCGCCCTTGCCCGCGCGATACACGACCGGCGTCACGCCGTAGCTGTACTGAATGGCGTTGACCTCTTTGTCGATGCCGTCGCCGCCATCGTCGAGCCACGCCTTAAAGCTCGTCATATCGTTGGACTTAACGCTCGCAAACATATCCTTTACGGCCGTGACCACGGGAATCTTATCGGACTTCTTAGCCGAACTGTCCGCACCGGCGGAGGCGCTGCTCGCTCCCCCGTCATCCTCCGCGGCCTCCTGCCCACCCATCATGGACGACAGGTCGTAATCCTGCTTGGAGATGGTGAGCGGATAGCTCGAGAGCGTATCCTCCTCGACCTTTTTGATGTAGTTGTTCACGCCGTTGGAGAGCGCCAGAATCGCCGCGATGCCGATAATACCGATCGAGCCCGCGAATGCCGTCATAGCCGTACGGCCCTTCTTGGTCATGAGGTTGCGTGCCGAAAGCCCCAGCGCCGTCACAAAGCTCATCGAGGTTTTGCGCGTGGGCTTGGCTTCGCGACGCGCAGCCCCAGCGGCGTCGAAGGGGTCGGAATCGTCGGTGATCTTTCCATCTGCGAGATTGACGATGCGCGTGGCGTACTGGTACGCCAGCTCGGGGTTGTGCGTGACCATGATGACCAGGCGGTCGCGCGCAACCTCCTTGAGCAAGTCCATGACCTGCACGGACGTCGTCGAGTCCAGGGCGCCGGTCGGCTCGTCTGCCAACACGATCTCGGGGTCGTTGATCAGGGCACGGGCAATGGCCACGCGCTGCATCTGTCCGCCCGAAAGCTGGCTCGGACGCTTGTTCACATGCTCGCCCAGACCAACTGCCTCAAGCGCCTCGCGCGCACGCTGGCGACGCTCGGCATGGCCAACGCCCGTGAGCGTGAGCGCCAGCTCCACGTTTTCCAAGATGGTCTGATGCGGAATAAGGTTATAGCTCTGGAACACAAAGCCGATGCGGTTGTTGCGGTAGGCGTCCCAATCGCGGTCGCGGAAGTCCTTGGTCGAAATACCGTCGATGAGCAGATCGCCCGAGTCAAAATGATCGAGTCCGCCAATGACGTTGAGCATCGTAGTTTTGCCCGAGCCCGAAGGGCCCAGAATGGCCACGAACTCGTTGTCGCGAAACGCCAAGCTCACGTTATCGAGCGCCACCTGCGTAAACGACTGCGTGACGTACCTTTTGCAAATATCCTTGAGCTCCAGCATGGACGGCAACCTCTCCCGCGCGGGCGCCCTCGCCCGCTCTCCCCCGCCGTTCGTATTCGACGCGTTTGTCCTACTCTATCCCCATTTTTTGCCGGCGCCAGTGAGGAATGTAGGGAACCGCATCAAAAAAAGAACGGGACGGCGCCTAAAATAAGAGGTCCCGAGCGGGACCTCTATATGGTGAAGCTTGTCTTGAAAGGCAGCGGACCACTCCGCACAGCGACACACGATCCTCGCGATGCTTTACGCGTTTTTTACTGCTCGCTATTCGCAATCGCCTGGTCGATAGGCTTGTCGAGCGCTGCGCGCTGCTCGGCGGAGCTAATGGCTCCCACGATTGGATCCCCTACGATGTTGCCATTCTGATCGATGACATACGTTGTCGGGAACGAGAACA
>URKU01000038.1 GCA_900548515.1 uncultured Collinsella sp.
GAGGTCAGAAGTTCAAATCTTCTAACGCCCACCAAATGTTCGCAGCTCAGAGGCTATGTCCTCTGGGCTGTTTTGTTTTATGTCGCCAAATCAGCTGGCAGCTCCAACCGCCCAAGCAACCACCCTGCCCATACACAAAACCGCGTCAATAGCCACCGAGGCCGAGGCCAACGCGTCTCGAACCCATCCGAGCCGCAACTCCTCAGCAAAACGCCGCGATGTCTGCGCCCTGCGGTATCCTTGAGCCACTTACACCTGCAGCACCAAGGAGCCACCATGCGCACCGAGCTCGATGTCCCCTTTTCGCACAAAGAAGAAGCCAAGGCGCTGGGCGCCAAATGGGACCGGACCAAGAAGATCTGGTATGTACCCAGCGGCGTCAACCCCGAGCCCTTTGCCGAGTGGCTGCCCGGTGTTGACCGATCCGACCCCTCAGCGCCGTATATATATCTAGTACTGGGCAAGCGCGAGTGCTGGAAGTGTCACAAAGAGACCTCGGTCGCGGCCTTCGGCATTCCCTATCGAACCGATAACGACGAGAGCGTCGCCATCGCGCACGCGCCCAACGAATCCGGGCACATTGCCATCGACACGGCCAACGCCAACGCACTCGCCATCGTGCCCGCTCTTGGCTGCGTGCCGGGCGAGATCCGCGACTACCTTCATAAGCGCTGCGGCTACAAGCCCGTAGGCGCGCGAGCCTCCAAAGCCCCGTCGCTCGGCAACACGTGCACCAGTTGCGACGCGCTGCAAGGCAGTCGCTATCTGTTCGAGGAGCCCTCGTCCCCGTTTGCCCTCACTGCCATCAACAAGCTGCCGGCACTGGAGTTTATACGCGTCGAAGTTGCCGGCGTCTTTGGCGTCCCGGCCACGCGTACCGACTTTGACCAGGCGCTCTTTACCTGGGCACGCGACCATCACGCCGAGTTCCACAAGCAACTCGGTGAGGGGATTTATTTGTAGGGACGGAGAGGCCTTCACAGTCAGCTCCTCCGCATCACCTATCCCTCGTCGCCGGCGTCGTACACGATATCGAGGCCACAAACGGGGCATTTCTCCGGATACACCGGCATATGAACGCCTGTCTGTTTTCTCACTTCGTCGCTGAACCTGTCGCGCGCATCGATGAACCGAATGTCGAGACACGGTATTTGCGAGCCGCAGCAAGGGCAGGTGACGACAAACGACCCGCAATCAACCTCTACGCTCGGAAACATATTGTTGTCTATAAGGGCACACGGCAGTTTTCCGTACTTCCCCATCGCAATATCGCCTCGCCAGCTCATACACGCTCCCCTCTCGCTATACAAAACAGGAAGAGCATGCACCGGCGGGCATGCGCGAGATTGCATCGCCACGCGATCCGATCAAACAACACGATCGTCAAAGAATGCCAAAGCCAAATTTCATCGTCGGTCACACCCTGTCCGGCAAACTCAATATCGACGGGTATGTGCTTCAGATAACTCATGTCGGGCGCAAAACGAGGGTCCGGTCCGCCTTTATGAACAGGACCGTGCAGAACAAACCATCCGTTTTCGGGCTCGAACCGCTCAACAAACGCAAGGCCGAGCACCTTATAGCCCACCTCGGTTGCAAATATGACTCCGACTGGGACGCCACATTCCATGCAGTTGAGCATTTTACGGTTGTAATTCTGGTCTCGAAAACCAACGGTACCCGGCGCTTGAACCGAGTACTTAATGACCCACGTACCATCGTCCAAATAGAGCGGAGGCACATCGTTGATGCTCTCGGTTTGCCGCTGGCGCGCTTGTACCCCGCTACCCCACTTCCCTGTATACTGATGTAGCACGTGTTTCATCCGGGCTTGTTGGGCCGGGTCTTTCATGGGAGGTTCTTGTGGCTGTTTCGAATCCGCCTAAGGGAAGCGTTTCTTCTTCGTCCATCAAGCCGGTTACACGCAAGGCCGTGCGCTGCCAGCGCGAGGTCGCCTGGCTTGTCACGCAGGCAGCAGGCAGACTCGTGGCGAGCACGGAGGACGTCAATGCTCCCACACCGAGCTTTGTGCTGGCAGCGGCGCTGAATCGAGTACGCCAGCTGGAACTCGTCGCACAAGAAGACGGCAGCCATCTTGGCTACCAGGACGCTATGGCGCCCGACCTGTTGACCTTTTGTCGCATGACCAAATTGCCCGCCGCGCCCAATACGCTTTCGGACGCAGGCTACATGTTTACGCTCTCGGGCGCGGACCTTATCCGCGACATCTATGCATACTGCAGCGAGCTCGCCGAGCGCCACGTCTTTGACGCGGCAGAAGTCAAACCGGGAAATGTCATCAAGCTGGTTCTTAGGCTGTTCCTGATAGACGGGTTCGGGGCCATGCCGGCGTAAGCCGAGTCTTTAGCATCACCGTCAACTGGGCAACAACCGCTTTACCTTAGTGGGCGCCAATCGAGGGTCGATTATTGAGTCGCCTCGTCCACTAACGCATTTATTCCACGCGCTCTGACAGTCGATATTTGCGGTTGCGGCTCGTCGCCGGCGCCGTGGGCTCAAGCTCGCCTTGAGCAATGAGCGCGTTGACGCGCGACCTAACCTGGGAAATTGTAAGCCCCGTGCGTTCTGCCAGCTCACGCGTCCCCAGCTCGCCGTAGTGTTTGAGTGCCGTCACAATTAAGCCCCCGCCATGATCGACCGGCTCGATCTTTGAACGGTAAAGTACGACTTTGAACCGATCGAACCCCGGGCAGAACAGGGGCTCGGCCAGACCATGCGCGCGCATGGCATCGATCATCATCGGGATGCCCGAGCCATTGCCCTCAGCCGGCGAACCTGCGCCATCCGGCAGCGGGACAATCGACATGAGTTTCACGAGCGTCGCGTTACGGCATCGGGAGCTGCCGTCAAACAAGTTCTCGCGAGTCTTTCCCCCGTAAAGGCCGCCAGGATTCGTCACCTCGACACGATCGTCAAAGACGTCGACGGCAATCGATTGTCCACAGAACCGATCCCCGTATTCTCGATGGATTACGGCGTTGGCGATTGCCTCGCGCAGAACCTCCTCGGGAATCTCCAGCGAGTCGACACGCGAGACGCCTTGGACGGTCGAGGTTCGCCGCAAATTCTTGGCGACGGCCGCGACAGCATCCGAGATCATCTCGCCCAACGTTCCCTCACAGATTGTGCGGTCCATGAACCTCAGCGACCCCGCCATGCCCTTCTGAGTTCCCGCATGGACAGCCACGTCAATGAAGAGCTTGGGATAGAACTGCTGAGGGTAGGTGCCCACAACTAGGAGTCCAGCCTTGGTGACATTGCCCTGGGAATCAAAGATATTTAGGCGCTCCAGCTTCGTTTGTTTGTCCGGCGCGCCGCGCATTGCCCGGGGCGTCAACGAGAAAGCCCGATCTATCGTACGGTCGACCAGCGCCTCGTCGAGATCGTCCGCGCCCGCGCCCGCCACCGCGTCGCGATCGCTCGGAGTCGCTCGACCGTATGACGCCAATGCGAGCACCTCGGTCGACGAAAGCGGGACATCTTTGTCATCGATGCGTTTGTAGCTGCCACCTTGAGCGCCCCGCTCTATGACATAACAAGGCTTGCTCGACGGGTCGAGCTCCTCAATCGTGATGACCAGAACCACGGTGCCCTGGAGCTCCACGCGCTCAATGGTGTATTTGGGCGGATTGGCCAGCTTTCCGCGACCGCCCGCATCACCCATGCCCGCCACGAATTGGTTGAGCACTTTCTCGGTCTCAAAGTTTGCAACTGGGACAAAACCCGCGCGCTCGCTCACTCCGAGCACGATGATGCCGCCGGCGGTGTTTGCGAAAGCGCTGACCGTTTCCCATACGTCGCGGGAAAGCGTTGTGGCGCTCTCCTTGACCTCGACGTTAAGATCGTCCGAGCCCATGCGCCTTAAAGACTCGAGCAGACCGGTCAGTTCGTTTTCGTTCATCTGCACGTCCTTTCGCTCGGTTCTGCGAAGAATGCCGCGAATGAATTTCCTTCGTCTCTCAGTTATCTCTCGTAATTATCTCTCATCTTTCTGTTATCTCTCATATTAGAGATGAGTGAGAGATAAAAGATAAGATGTCTGCCATCTGTTTCATATAAACATGTTTTTGCTGGTAGAACAATCGGTATTGAGATAATACCATGATTGCTTGTCTCTTTACTGCTCAGTTATCTCTCATATTTATCTCTCGTCTTTCTGTTATCTCTCGTATTCGTGACGAATGAGAGATGAGAGATGTGCGGGCGGCGGATGAGCGTGGATTTTGGACGGTCGGGAAATGAGGGTGGATATTTGGACGGTATTTGGGCGTTTTGAGGCTGATTCCGTCCGAAAATCCACTCTCATTCGATAGGCGTCCAAGTTTCCACGCTCGCGCGGCGGGCACGCGGGGCCTTTACCCAATCCGCTGGCATCGTCTCCAGTTCGCCGCAGAGCCGCGGCCCCATATGGGTATACTCTCGAGGATTCGACTCGATTCGCCCCCGCTGGGGCGTCAAAGGAGACTGCATATGCCCACCACCTCAACCGACCCGCGCGCCGCTGCCTCCGCACTGCTGGTGCCTGGCACCACCTGCCACGGCTTTGCCGTCGAGCGCCGCGAGACCGTGCCCGAGCTCGACTCGGACGCCTACGTGATGCGCCACACTGCCTCGGGCGCTCGCCTGCTGTACCTGGCGTGCGACGACGAAAACAAGGCCTTTGCCATTGGCTTTAAGACGCCGCCGGCCGATTCCACCGGCGTGTTCCATATTCTTGAGCATTCGGTGCTGTGCGGATCGGCCAAGTTTCCCGTCAAGGAGCCGTTTGTCGACCTGATCAAGAGCTCCATGCAGACGTTTCTCAACGCCATGACCTACCCCGACAAGACCATCTACCCCGTTGCCACCACCAACGAGCAGGATCTGTACAACCTGATGGACGTGTACCTGGACGCGGTGTTCAACCCGGCCATCTATACCAAGCCGACCATTTTTGAGCAGGAGGGCTGGCACTACGAGCTGGACCTGCCGCAGGGCACCGAAGGCGAGGGCGACGGCAGCGCCGCCAGACTGCGCGAGGGCACGCTGCGCTATAACGGCGTGGTGTTCAACGAGATGAAGGGTGCGCTGTCCGATCCCATGAGCGTGTTGGACGACGCCGTCAACGCCGCGCTCTATCCCGACACCGCCTATGCGCACGAAAGCGGTGGCGACCCGCGCGCGATTCCCGCGCTCACCTACGAGCAGTTCCTGGACACGCACGCGCGCCACTACAATCCTTCCAACTCCTACATCACGCTTTACGGCGACCTGGACGTGGACCGCGCCCTGGCCTTTTTGGACGAGCGCTATCTGTCGCAGCCGAGTGCCGCGAGCCGCCGCATGGACGCTGCCGTCGCCGCCGGCGAGGACCCGTCCACGCTGGCGCCCAATCCGCTGGGCGTGCAGGCGCCCGTGACCTGCGAGTACAAGCGCATCGAGATGGCTACCACGCCCGAGAACGCCCTGGTGGGCCTGGGCCTTGTGCTGGGCAGCGCGCTCGACCGCAAGCGCACGATCGCAGCGGATATCCTGTTCGAGGCGCTGCTGGGCTCCAACGAAGCACCGGTTAAGAAGGCCATTCTGGCCGCCGGCCTGGGCGGCAACGTGGCGAGCTACACCGCGGCCGAGAGCCTGCAGCCCTACGAGCTCATCATGCTGCAAAACGCGCAGCCCGGCGTGGCGCGCGAGCTGCGCCGCGTGTTCCAGGACGCCTGCCGCGACCTATGCGAGCATGGCGTTCCGCGCGAGCGCCTGGAAGCCATCATCAGCAGCAACGAATACGACCTGCGCCAGCGCGACTACGGTATCGCCGACGGCGTGGCCGTTGCGTGCGACGCGCTGAGCACCTGGCTCTACGATGACGACGCCGCGACGCTGGCGCTCAAGTACGGCCCGGTGTACGAGGAGCTGCGTGGCGAGCTGGACGGCAGCTATTTTGAGGACCTGCTGCGCGAACTGGTGCTGCAGAACGATCACATGGCACTGGTCGAGCTGGTGCCGGTGGACGCCACCGAGGGTTCGGAGGGTGCCGAGGCCGCCGAGCTGGCAGCCAAGCGGGACGCCATGACCGATGCCGAGCTGGCCGACGTGGTCGAGCGCACGGCAGCACTGCGTGCCGCACAGGAGGCGGAAGACACACCCGAGGCCAAGGCCACACTGCCGCGTCTGCGCGTGTCCGACATTGGCGAGGCGCGCCCCGAGCCGCCGCTAGTCGTGGACACGACCGCGCCCATCCCCTGCCTGCGCCACGGCATCCCCACCAACCGTCTGGCCTACGCCATGCAGTATTTCGACCTGAGCTGCGTCGCGTTTGAGGATCTGCCCTATGTGACGCTGCTCTGCCGCCTGCTCAAGCAGCTGCCCACACGCGAGCATTCGGCCGAGGAGCTCGACAATTTACTTGCCGGCAAACTGGGCTTTTTGAGCTTTACGACCGAGGTCATGACGCAGCCCGACGTGGACGGCGTGCGCCCTTACTTGCTGGTGAGCGCCGGCGCCCTGTCCGAAAAGATCGACGCGCTGGCGAGCCTACCGCGCGAGGTGTGGTCGAGCACATTGCTGGCGGACGCCGATGCCGACCGCGTGCGCGACGTGCTCACGCAGATTCGTATTGGGCTTGAGCAGGGCTTTATCAACAACGGCCACTCGGCGGCGCTCGGTCGCGCGATGAGCTACAGCTCGTCTTCGGCCGTGGTGCGTGAGCAGCTCTCGGGCGTAGACTTCTACCTGTTCCTGCGCGATTTGCTCGGCCACTTTGACGAGCGCCTGGACGGCCTGCGTGCCAAGCTTGCCGAGCTGGCAGGCCGCATCTTTGTGGCCGACGGCTGCCTGGCGAGCTTTACCGGCAGCGATGAGGACTTTAACGCGTACTGGGCCGCCGCGGGCGACTTGGGACTGGGAGCTGGCGACGGCGCCGATGCCGGCCGCGACGCGCTCGTGGTGCCGACGCCGTGCGACCGCCACGAGGCTTTTGTCATCCCCAGCGACATCTGCTTTGCCGCGCGTGCGTGCGATCCGCGTCGCCTGGGCATTGACGTGACGGGTGCCTGGGCCGTGGCTGCCAATGCGCTCTCCTACGATTACCTGTGGAACGAGATTCGCGTGAAGGGTGGTGCGTACGGCTGCGGATTCCGCGCGGCCGGCGAGCGTCAGGCGGCGTTCTACACCTACCGCGACCCGGCGATCGATCCTTCGATTGAGCGCGTGGAGCGCGCGGGTGCATGGCTTGGCAGCTTTGAGCCCGACGAGGCCGCCTTTGAGGGCTTTATCGTGAGCTGCGTGAGCGGCATGGACGCGCCGGTGAAGCCGTACGCGCTCACCAAGCGCCGCAACACGACCTACCTGGCCGGGCTCGATCCACATGCACGCGAGGAGCGCCGCGCCCAGATGCTCGCCGCCACGCCCGGTAAGCTGCGCTCGCTCGGCGCCGACGTGACGCGCATCGCAGCCGAGTCGCCCACCTGCGTCTTTGGCGGCCGAGACGTCATCGCCAAGAGCAACGCCGGCTTTAACGTCGTCAACCTGTTGGGCTAACGCACAAAGGTAGATTTTTGGGACATGACCGAAAATCTACCTTTTTCTTTTGCCGCAGTCTGCCGATTTGTCTCGATCTGTAACGCTAAGGCGGCAATATTGGCTCCAGATGTTACAAATCGAGACGTTTCCGGATGACGCCGGCCCTTTGTCTCAATCTGTAACATCTAGGTCCAATTTTGCCGAGTTACTGTTATAGATCGAGACAAACCGCCGCAGACGCCCATCACAGCACAGACCACCACAAAGGTGCCTGTCCCCTTTCTCAGTGGCGATTCGAACACTTGTTCTATACGCACACATGTTCTATAGTAGAGGTGCTTGCATCGAACTGAAATTGCAACTAGAATATAGTTGCAGAATGTGAGGCGGGATGACTCGATCCGATAAACTCATCGCCCAGCTGCTTAGCTGTCCTTCAACGTATAGATTTGCTGACTTTCTTAAAGTTATGGCTTCATATGGCTTTGAAATGGGCAGCAAAGGCAAGACATCCGGATCGCGCGTTCGCTTCTACAGGCCATCAGATGGCAGGATGTTCGTAATGCACGCGCCTCATCCATCTGACGAATTGACAGCGGGGACCATTCGAAACATCGTTCGCTTTCTGCAAGATGTCGGAGGTAGTCATGAGTAACGTTTTGGCATACAAGGGTTATTTCGCCCCGGTCGAGTTCGATGCCGAACAGCATGTGCTAACAGGTATGGTCGCCGGCATTAGGGATGCAATCGTATTTGAAGGCTCCACGGCTGAAGAAGTGGAGCAATGCTTCCACGACGCCGTCGACGATTACCTTGAGTTTTGCGCCGAGAAGGGCAAGGAACCCGAGCGGGCTTTTAAGGGCTCGTTCAACGTAAGAACGGGCTCTGAGCTCCACAAGCAAGCAGCGCTGGCAGCAGCAAAGAAGGGTGAGTCACTCAATAAGTTTGTGACTGAAGCGATCGCTGCGGCGCTGTGAAGCCAACGTCGAGTCGAAGCCGCCACACAGGGCGCCTTTGTGGCGGCTTCGACGTTTGCCCAGATAAAACCTGTCAGAATAAACCTGTCCCTTTTTGGTAGGTTTGGGAGAGGGAGCCGGGATGGACAAGGCTGAGTTGCGGCGAGCGGTGATTGCTCGGCGCGATGCTCTTGATTTGGACTTGCAGGCGGCGAAGTCTGCTGATATCTGTGCGCGGCTGGTTGATCTGCTGGGCCGCTTGGATGCCGCGGCGCCGCACACCGTTGCCGTCTATGCCGCGATGGGTTCCGAAGTCGACCCAGCCGCGTTTGCCGCAGCTGCCGCCAAACGCGGCTGGCGCGTGGCCTATCCGTGCATGCTCTCGGCAGCCGAAGCCGCAGCTTGTGGCCAGCGCATGTGTATGCGGGCAGTTGCCGCCGACGATGCGTCCGCGGCTCCGTTTATCGCCCACCCCACGCAGGCCTTTGCGGCTACGAACATCGACAGCAACCGCTTCCCTATCGTGCCTGCCGAAGCACTCGACATGATTGTTGTGCCGCACGTGGCCTTCGACCAAACCGGCGCACGCCTGGGCTACGGCGGCGGTTGCTACGACCGCTACCTGCCCATGCTCTCGCCCGAATGCCAAATCATCGGCATCGCCTTTGACGAGCAGCGTGTCGACCGCGTTCCCACCGACGCTCACGACCTGCCGCTACCCCACATCATCAGCACCTAATCGCCGCCATATCAGCCACGGCTACAGCAGTACCATCGCAGCCTAGTGCTCCTCGCCGGCGCGGGCCAGGTCGTAGGGCGTGGTCTGGTAGACGTAGTAGTTGAGCCAGTTGGTGTAGAACAGCTGAGCTTGGCTGCGCCAGACGTTGCGCGGATCGGCGGAGGGGTCGTCGCCCGGGAAGTAATGCGCCGGCACCTGAGGGTTGAGGCCGCGCTTCACGTCGCGCTCGTACTCCAGGCGCAGCGTGTCGGTATCGTACTCGGGGTGACCAAAGACAAAGAAGCGACGGCTGTCGGTCGACTTGACGATGTACAGGCCCACCTCGTCGGACACGGCCACGACCTCAAGCTGCGGCTCGGCCTCCACGTCCTCGCGGCGCACATCGGTGTTGCGCGAATGCACGGCATAGAAACGGTCGTCAAAGCCACGGACCAGCGGGCTTTGCGGCTTCACCAGATAATGCTCGAACACGCCACTCGCCTTTGCCGGCAGGTCGTGCTTCTGAATACCGTAATGATGGTACAGGCCGGCCTGCGCGCCCCAGCAAATGTGCAGCGTAGAGTGTACGTGCGTGGTGGACCAATCCATGATCTGGCAGAGCTCGGGCCAGTAGTCGACCTCCTCGAACGGCATCTGCTCCACCGGCGCGCCCGTGATGATCAGGCCGTCGTAGTGGATGTCGCGGATGTCGTCGAACGTGCGGTAGAACGTCTCCAGGTGGCCGGCGCTCACGTGCGTGGCCTCGTGCGTTTTCGTGCGCAGCAGGTCCACCTCCACCTGCAGCGGCGTGTTGGAGAGCTTGCGCATGATCTGCGTCTCGGTAGCGATTTTGGTGGGCATGAGGTTGAGGATGAGCACGCGCAGCGGACGGATGTCCTGGTGCAGCGCGCGGTACTCGGTCATGACAAAGATGTTCTCGCTCTCGAGCTGCGCGGCGGCAGGGAGGGCGTCGGGGATGCGAATGGGCATGAATGCTCCTTACGAGTCAGTTGCAGTTATGGTACAACGACCGGCCCCATCCGCGCGAGTACATCGCCCGGCGATGCCGTCAGCGGCCCAAATCACTCCAAAAGTAGAGATTAAGGCATGCCCAAAAATCTATGGCGCTTTAGCCTAGCAAAGTGGCAGCAGGACGCTACAATGGTTCGACGCGAAAAACTCGGCCGAAAGGATACATATATGTACCAAACGCGTAAGATCGGTGTGGTCGGCCAGGGCCACGTAGGAGCACATGTTGCCAACAGTCTGCTCATGCAGGGCATTGCCGATGAGCTGTACCTGTGCGATATCAACGAGGCCAAGGTGACGTCCGAGGTCCAGGACCTGCGCGACTCCCTTTCGTTTGTCCCGTACAACACCAAGATCGTCAACTGCTACGACCACTACGAGGAGCTTGCCTGCTGCGACGTCATCGTCAACGCCGCCGGCAAGGTCGCGCTGGCCGCCGGCAACCGCGACGGCGAGCTGTTCTTTACCACCGACGCCGCCCGCACCTTTGCCAAGCGCATCGTCGACGCCGGCTTTGACGGCATCTTCGTGAGCATCTCCAACCCCTGCGACGTCGTGTGCACCGAGCTGTGGCACCTGACCGGCTACGATCCCAAGAAGATCATCGGCTCGGGCTGCGGCCTGGACTCCGCCCGCCTGCGCACCGAGATCTCCAAGAAGGTCGGCGTGAGCCCCAAGTCCATCGACGCCTACATGATCGGCGAGCACGGCTTTAGCCAGTTGGCCGCCTTTAAGGCCGCAACCATCGCCGGCAAGAGCCTTAACGAGCTTCAGGCCGAGAACCCCGACAAGTATGCCTTCGACCACATGGAGATCGAGGAGCTCGCGCGCAAGGGCGGCTATGTAACCTACCAGGGCAAGCAGTGCACCGAGTACGCCGTCGCCAACTCCGCCGCGCGCGTCTGCGCCGCCGTGCTGCACAACGAGCACGCCGTGCTTTCGGCCTCTACGCTTATGACCGGACAGTATGGCGAGGAGGGCATCTTCACCTCCCTGCCGTGCGTGATCGGTGCCGAGGGCGTCGAGGAGGTCTACACGCTGGACCTGTCCGAGCACGAGCTCGAGGGCTTCCACAAGAGCTGCCAGCACATCCGCGACAACATCGCCCAACTCGACTGGTGGGATGCCGAGGCCTACGACGCGAAGTAGGCCGCCGGCTGCCGCAACCTTGCGAATCTATGCGCGATACTAAGCGGGCCGCGCCGGAAACCCACCGGCGCGGCCCGCTTTTTACGCACGCTGTTCGCTTGCGAATCGAAGGTGAATACTTTTCCCGGTGCCTAATACTGCTCGATGCCCATGTAGCGACGAACCTCGGGGCTGTGATCGAACACCTTGCCGCGGGCGGCGCGCAGCTCGCAGCTCATGTTGTAGAAGAAGATTGGCTCCAGGTACGAACGCACGCTGGCGGGCACGTCGCCCACGCCGTACTCGAGCGCGTCGAGCACCATGATCGTGTCGGTGTGCGTGTTGAGGAACGCAAGAGCGCGCTCCTCCATGGGGCGGCACTCGCCCGCGCCAAGCTGCACAAAGTAGAACACGCCGGGCTCGGTGGCTTCGAACGGGCCGTGGAAGTACTCGCCGGAGTGGATGTAGCAGCAGTGCTGCCACTGCATCTCCATGAGCGAGCAGATGGCCATGGCGTAGGTCTGGCTAAAGTTGGGTCCGGAGCCCAGGATATAGAAGAACTTGTGCTGCTGGCAGAGCTCGGCAAAGCGATCGCCCAGCTCGGTGTTGACCTTCTCGCGGGCGGCGGGCAGCAGCGCATCCATCTGCTTGAGGCCCTCGTACATGTCGGCGAGTGCCTCGTAGCCTTCCTGCTGGTCGAGCAGCTCGGCGGCGATCAGAGCGCCGATGCCCTGAGGCACCTCGGCCTGCGGCACGCCCTCGCCCCAGGGGTAGACCCAGGTGGTCCACTTGCCGTTGTCGATCTTGGAGCCCTCGCAGTCGGTGAGGGCAATGACCTCGGCGCCGGCAGCCAACGCCATCTCGCAGCCGTCGACGACCTCCTGCGTGTTACCGCTGTGGCTGCAGGCGATGACGAGCGACTTCTCGCCAAGACTCTTGGGAGCCATCAGGCAAAACTCGCGCGCCGTGTAGACCGTCGAGGCAAACGTGGTGGCCTCGCGCTTGAGCAGCTCGTTGGCCGGCATCAGGTCGATCATCGAACCGCCGCAGGCGATCCAAAAGACGTTCTCGATCTTGCCCTTGCGCTCGATAATTTCCTGAACCAGATCGTGTGCGTTCACGGTGATGCTCCTCCTTGTGTGGCGGCTTTGAACGACGGCAGCTCGTACCTGCGGTCGTTCTATGTTGTCCTATTTATAACACGTGTAATAACGCCCGTGAAGTCATTTCACCAAAGTTGTTCTATATTGTTCTATCTGTGGACGTTAGATGTCGAAGACGTAGCGCGAGCTCACGATCTTTTGGCGGCCGAGCAGCAAGGGGCGCTCGTCCTCATCGGTAAAGTACGCCTCCATATAGAAGAGCGGCTCGCCGACCGGCACCTCCAGCAGTGGGGCCGCTTGAGCATCGGCAAGCGCAATCTCCACGGTACAGGGGTCGGACTTGAGCGGCGCACGGCCCGAATG
This sequence comes from uncultured Collinsella sp., assembly GCA_900548515.1. Classification (GTDB taxonomy): domain Bacteria; phylum Actinomycetota; class Coriobacteriia; order Coriobacteriales; family Coriobacteriaceae; genus Collinsella. The sequence goes on from URKU01000038.1 coordinate 12,816, forward strand.
CTCGGCAACGAGCGCAAAGATTGAGTTATCGGTGAGGTCCTTGTCGGCAAGCGTCTGCAGGTAGGGATGGTCGGCGAGCACAAAGGCGTTGTTCTCAAGCATGACAGGGATGCCGTCGGCTGTGCGCACGCGTTCGACCACGATAAGCTCGCAGCCGGGCTCCACGCCAAAGAACGCCGCATCCTCGTGCGTCGCCGCGACCACCGTGCGCGACACCAGACGCGCACCCGGCACCATGTCGTTGGCAGCGCAACCCTCAGTAAAGCTCTGGACGTCACCCTTCTGGACAATCTTGCGCTTGAGCTTGGGCGCACACACAAACGTGCCCCTCCCCTGCTGGCGGTTGAGATATCCCGCACGCGACAGCTCCTCGATGGCGCGGCGCACGGTGACGCGCCCCACGCCGTAGGACTTCGCGAGCTCCATCTCGGAAGGAATGCGCGAGCCGGCAGCGTACACGCCGCGCGCGATCTCGCCCTTTAGGTCATCCATGACCTGCTGGTACAGCGGCACGGCGGACACGTCAGCGCGGCCGGTTTTATCGTCGAATGCCATCGTTACGCTCCATCCCGCGCATGCTCGGACTCAAATTCTTCAATCGCCGCCATAAACTGCTCGCCAAAGGCATCGGCCTTTTTCTCGCCAATGCCGTTGACCTGAATGAGCTCGTCGCGCGTCTGCGGGCGCAGGCGGCACAGGCCGCGCAGGGCCTTGTCGGAGAAGACCATGTACGGTGCCATCTCCAGCTCCGTCGAGATCTCCTTGCGGAGGGCACGCAGGCGCTCGAACAGCTCGGCATCGTCGCCCACGCGCGGGCGATGATCCAGCTCGGCCTCCTCGCGCAGCAGATCGACGGCGCGGCGGGCGCGGGCCGAGGCCTTGCGCTTGGATGCACGACGCTTAACGGTAAAGGCGAACGCCTCGTCCTCAACCTCGGTGGCACGCGGGCCCAGCCCCACGACCGGGTACTGCCCCTGCGAGGTGGCAAGGTAGCCACGGCCGCACAGCTGGCCGATGATGTCCTTGATGCGCCCGACCGATTCGCTCGACAGCTCACCGTAGCCGCGGTCCTCGTCCAGATGCATCTGGCGAATGCGCTCGGTGTTGCCGCCGTGGAGCACATCGGCGATCAGCGACTTGCCAAAGCGCATGGGACGCACGGCCACATAGCGCACAGCGGCGCGGGCCATATCGGTGACGTCCTCGACCTCGAACTGCGTGAGGCAGTTGCTGCAGTTGCCGCAGCCCTCGGCGTCGTCTGCCGTGCCGCCCGCGGCGGCTGCCGCATGCTCGGCCGCGACTTCGTCGCCAAAGTAGCGCAGCATGTATTCGCGCAGGCAGCCGGTGGTATTGCAGTAGCCCTCCATCTGGCTGAGCAGACGATAACGGTTCTGGAGCGCCCACGCGCGCTGCTCGTCATCGAGCGCCTCGTCGGCCGCATCGCCGCGGTCGATCAAAAAGCGGCGCATGCGAAAATCGTTGCCGTTCCACAGCAAGTGGCAGCTGGCCGGATCGCCATCGCGGCCAGCGCGGCCCGCCTCTTGGTAGTATGCCTCGATGCTCTCGGGCACGTTGTTGTGAATCACGTAGCGCACGTTGGGCTTGTCGATGCCCATGCCAAAGGCGTTGGTGGCAACCATCACCTGAATGTCGTCGTCGATAAAGGCACGCTGGCTTTGACGGCGGGCGTCATTGCCCATGCCGGCATGGTAGCGGCCCACGCGAATGCCGCTGGGACCCAGTGCCTCGGCAAGCTCCGCGGCCAGTGCGTCGACCGTCTTGCGGGTCGAGCAATACACGATGCCGCTCTCGCTCGAATGCGCGATCACATAGTCGCGCACCCACGCGGCCTTGGCCTTGTCGCCCATCTCTTCGCAGCCAAAGTAGAGGTTCTTGCGATCGAAGCCCGTCACCACCGTCGCGGGGTTTTGCAGGCCGAGCATCTGCTGAATGTCCGCACGTACGCGCTCAGTCGCCGTAGCGGTAAAGGCCGCCACGATAGGGCGCTGCGGCAGGGAATCGATGAACTCGCGAATCTGCAGGTAAGCGGGGCGGAAATCCTGGCCCCATTGGCTCACACAGTGTGCCTCGTCAATGGCCACGAGCGGCACGCCAATGCCGGAGGAACCCGCGGCCTCCTGCGCAAAGGCTAAAAAGCGCGGCTCGAGCAGGCGCTCGGGCGCCACGTACATAAGCTGGTAGCGGCCCTCGCGCGCCCGCTTGAGCACGGTGTTTTGCTGGGCCGGCGTAAGGCTGGAGTTGAGATAGCTGGGTCGTGCACCCGCCGCGAGCAACGCACGGGTCTGGTCTTCCATAAGCGACAGCAGCGGACTCACCACAAAGGTGATGCCGGGCAGCATGAGCGCGGGCACCTGGTAGCAAATGGACTTGCCGGCGCCCGTGGGCATAACACCCAGCGCATCGCGACCGGCAAGGATCGCATCGACCATGCGGTCCTGCCCCGGGCGAAACGAGGTGTAGCCAAAATAGGCGCCGAGCGTGTCGAGCGCCATCTGCTGCATGCTATCGGTCATGGTTTCCTAACGTCCAAGTCATCTGCCGCCGATTATACGCCGCCACAGGGACAGCAGCACACGACCGCAGCCCAGACTAGTCGATGGACGTTCTTAAACGACTAGTCATACAAGAACGTCCCCAACGACTAGTCATTTAAGAACGTCCCCAACGACTACTTTGGACCGCGGCAACGCCGATGTTCTGGCAACGACAGCGAAAGCCCGTCAGAGCGAGCAAGGTGCCTTGAAACGAGGCGGCATTGACCTTCTGGTCATGCCGCCGAAGTTGAAAGGCAGATTGCCGCCCTGGCGGGCTTGCAGCGTCGACCAATCCGTCGTTCGGCAGAACGGCGGAACCAAAGGCGCAGCGTCGAGCCGTTACGCGGTTTGGTAAAACCGCGTAACTTATATGACCATGACGTAGCGGCTGCCCACGTAGTACTGTTTGCCGAGCAAGACCGGCTCGCCATTGGGACCGATAAAGCCGGCGCGCAGGTTGAGCAGCGGATCGTGCGGAGCGATGCCCAGCTCGGCCGCCTGCTCAGCGCTGGCGCGAACGGCCTCGACCGTACGGTAGCCAGCCGAGACAATCGGGGTTCCGCCAACACGCCCGACCTCGGCAAAAATCGACTTGTCCTCAAGGTCGGCTGTCAACAGTTCGCGGTAGGCGTCAAACGGCACAAAGACGTTCTCCTCAAAGATGGGCTCGCCGTCGGCCGTGCGCACGCGCTTGATATGCAGCAGTAGCGCGCCCTTCTGCAGGCCAAAGAACTCCATCTCGTTTTGGCGCGCCGGAACAATCTGGCGATCGACCACATGTGCACCGGCCTTCATGCCATTGTCGGCACACAGCGCGGTAAACGTCTGCAGCGTCGAGGCGTGGAACTGACGGTTGATGTGCGGCGTGGAAACAAAGGTGCCACGGCCCTGCTGCTTAACCAGGTAGCCATCGGAGCACAGCTCCTCGACGGCGCGGCGCACCGTAATGCGGCTCACCTCGTACTGCTCGGCTAGCTCGAGCTCGGACGGAATACGCTCCTTGGGTGCATAAACACCTTTCTCGATCGCATCCTTGATTTCGTCGTAAATCTGCTGGTAAAGCGGTGCATTTTTGGTCGCGGGCATATCTGATCACTCCTATCAAAATATCGAAATAACTAATACGTATATAACGTCTAGCTCTATGTTACATCATAACGATAAAACGATACACCCTGCCTACCAAAAAGCGACAGGTCTATTTTGGTAGGTTTTATCTGGTCAAACGAGAGCCCCTCGAAAGCAACGGGGCTTTCGAGGGGCTCATTCGAATGGGCTGCGCTTGACCGGCAAAAAGCCAAAACCCTACTTGCCGTCATCCTGCTGCAGGCTGTCCTGCTCGCTGAGGCGCGCCTGCCTGCTGGCCATGCGCGCGGGCTTGTCGGGATCGGGTACGGCCGTGGGCATGGGCTCGTCGACATGGCAGCCCCACCAGCCGCCCACAAAGTTGAGCGTGTGAAACACATTGATCACGGCGCCGGGATCAATGTCGCACACCAGCTTAATAATGTCCTGGCTCTCGTAGGTCGAGACAACGGCGTGCAGCAGGTACATCTTCTCGCGGCTATATCCGCCGATGACCTCGGCGCAGCTAATACCATGCTGAAAATGGTCAACATAGGCGGTCATGACCTCATCTGCCTTGCGCGTCGTGATCTGCAGCGTCACGCGGTCGTAGCGGCGATAGAAACTGTCGATGGTCTTGGTCGAAATAAACTGGAACACGATGGAGTACG